>JAXLZP010000001.1:0-148264 GCA_046350835.1 Candidatus Altimarinota bacterium
TTATCCAGGTCCTCGTAAATTTTGGAGTGGTGGATACCCTTGCAATTTTCTATGTACTGCTTGGCGCAGGGGTGAGTGCGTCAGCAGCCGTGAAAACGGTGACTATTCCGTATAAACGCCTGTCAAAAACCCTCCTGACCTGCGCCGCTCTGGTTCTCCTGATCTGGGGCGCAAGCTCAACCTACCGTGACGCGTTCGCTGAATACGCCTATAAAAATGCGGTCATTGAACAGACGCTCGGCAGGCCGGAAAACGCCAGAACATGGTACGAGGAAGCGATCCGCCAGCAGCCCTACCGTTACGAATATTACCAGGCATTCGCGGACTTTGCCTTCAAAAACGGATTGTCGGCATCGGTAGACCCCGAGTATACACGACAGTACCTGGAGCTGGCATTGCAAAACTATCAGCGGGCCAGTCTGGTAAACCACTACCATCCGAGCACCTATTTCAATATGGGAATAGCATCAACGCAGCTTGCGCGGCTTGACGGAAATGATGCATTTCTTGCCCAGGGTCTCAATGCCCTTCAGCAGGCCATAAAACTGAGTCCAAACAATCCATTGTACGCATTTGAAGCGGCAAAAATTTTCGCCGATCTTGGCAAAAAAGAGCTCGCGCAGAATGCACTGCAGGAGGTGGTGAGGCTGGACCCTCAATACCGTGACGCCCAAAAAAGACTGGATGAATTAACGAAGAAAAATTAACGCACCAAACCTGCCGGTTACTCCACGGTCACGGCGGAACGAATAAAATTTTCCCCCACCTCCACACATGGTACAAACCCTGGCATGTTCAATATGCTGCGGCTGTACGCCATGTCTCACCAGCTGGTCGGTACTGAACTGCCAGAGATCAACTTTATTTGAGTCATGAATATACGGTTTAAATTCAGGAGAAAGTTCTGTGTGCGGATCGCTGAAAAAAGAACAGCAAGGGCCAAGTGAGGGACTGATGCCAACAAGCAGATGTTCCGGTTTGACCCCGAAATTTTTCTTCATGGCCCGTATCGTGGCACCGCTCACATCTTTCATAAGGCCGCGCCATCCGGCATGAACAGCCGCGACAACTTTTTTCACCGGATCGAACATCAGCAGGGCCTGACAGTCGGCAACTTTGATCATGATGGCCGTACCGGGGAGAGCCGTAACAAACGCATCAGCATCATCAATATCCCGGTGGGCCTGGTGCTGCAAAACACCCGCTTCATCAACAATGCACACGTTGCTGCTGTGGGTCTGGTTCGCAGAAAGCAGTTTTTCCGGTTGAAGGTCAAAAGCCCCGCAGACCCGTTCGCGGTTCGCAAGAACATGCTTCTGTTCATCATCAACAGTCAGGCTCATGTTCAGGCTTTCAAAAGGACCGCCGCTCACGCCTCCGTGACGTGAAAGAACCGCATGATCAATCTCGTCGGAAAATTTCTGGAGTGAATGGAACTGGAAAATCGGAAGATCCTTGCGGTAATTCTTGAGCATTGTGGTGGATCATGGTGCAAACTGGCGGGCAATCATCGGCAACTCGTTCGCCAGGTCACTCGCGGTGAATCCGTACCCTTTCTGTTTGAAAAGACTGTCGCCCACACGGCCAAAAACAAAAGAACCAATTCGGCAGGCATCGTAAGGGTTGGCTCCCTGTCCAATCAGTGCCGCAATATAACCGCTCAACACGTCACCGCTTCCTCCCACCGTCATGCCGGCATTGCCGTTGGAGTTCATAGCGGTCTGTCCGTCCTCCGAAGCGGCAATACTCTGGGGTCCCTTGAGGAGAATATTGATTTTCAGATCGGTGGCGATCGTTCTGGCCAGAACAACTTTTCCTGAAAGCGAACCAGAAACTTTTACATCTTTGCCCGTGAGATGTTCAAACTCATTATGGTGGGGAGTAATAACAATTTTTTGTGAAAGCGGAAAATTCTTCATTTTCTGAAGAACCTGGATGGCAGAAGAATCAAGCACCATCGGAATGGGACAATTTTCAATAATGTTTTTCATGGCTTCGGAAGTCTCTTCACGGTCACCCATGCCTGGGCCCATCAGAAGAACATCACATTTTCTGGCGAACTCCAGAATAGGTGTCACCCCTTTCATGTCCAGGTATTCCCCGGGAAACTGGCGGACGATAAAGTCAGGATAATGGCTCCGACTCGCATCAAAATTCGATTCAGGAACAAAGATGTATGCCAGGTCCGCACCACCTCTTAAGGCTCCATAACCGCACAACAGAGGCGCTCCATAGTAATCAATACTCCCCCCAACAATCAGAATGCGGCCATTCATGCCCTTGTGGGAATCCGGGGCACGTTTAGGGTATGCACTGCGAACATCGCTGGCTTTAATGGCTGAAATCATGGCTTACAGACTTAGCTGGCTGAAAACTTTTTTGCCGGGATACTGGGCTTTTTGGCCAAGTTCCTCTTCGATTTTCATAAGGCGGTTATACTTGGCGACGCGGTCACTGCGGCTTAATGAACCGGTTTTGATCTGGCCGGTCGCAAGTGCTACGGCAAGATCGGCAATGGTGGTGTCCTCGGTTTCTCCGCTGCGGTGAGACATGACCGATGTCCATCCGGATTTCTGGGCCAGTTCAACAGCAGCAATCGTCTCGGTAAGCGTACCGATCTGATTCACTTTGATCAGGATCGAATTTGCCGCTTTCATATCAATGGCTTTTTGAAGGCGTTCAACATTGGTCACCAGCAGATCATCACCGACAATCTGGACCTTTTTGCCGATTTTTTCGGTGAGAAGTTTCCAGGAGTCCCAGTCATCTTCGGCCAGGCCATCTTCCAGGGAAATAATTGGATACTGGGACACAAGCCCGGTCCAGAAATCCACCATCTGGGCACTGGTGAGCTCCTCTTTTTTTCCTTTGATCTTGAATCCATAAACTTTTTTGGTGGCGTCATAGAACTCGGATGCAGCCGCGTCCAGCGCAATGTAAACATCCTGTCCGGCTTTATACCCCGCCGCTTCAATCGCCTGGAAAACATACTGGAACGCGGATTCCTGGTCTGGAAGGCTTGGAGCATAGCCGCCTTCATCACCCACACTCGTGGAATAACCTTTGCCTTTCAGCAGTTTTCCCAGATGGTGAAAAATTTCTGCACCCATACGGATGGCTTCTTTGAACGAAGGCGCGCCCGCGGGCATGACCATAAACTCCTGCACGTCCAGGCCACTGTCGGCATGTTTGCCACCATTCATGATATTCATCATGGGAACCGGCAGAACCGTTGCGTTCGCATTCAGGGACTGGTAGAGACCCAAGCCTTTTTCTGCTGCGGCAGCGCGGGCGCTGGCAAGGGAAACTCCTAAAATGGCATTGGCACCCATACTGCTTTTTGTGGGGGTACCGTCAAACGCCAACATGGCTTCATCAAGAACTTTCTGGTCATCAGCCTCTTTTCCTGTCACCAGTGAGGCCAGTTCAGTGTTCACATGTTCACAGGCTTTCAATACACCCTTACCGAGGTATCTTTTTGCATCACCATCGCGCAGCTCAAGAGCCTCGTGGGAACCTGTTGAAGCACCGCTGGGCACCATGGCAACGCCGGTGGCTTTTTCAGTCTGGACGGTCACCTCAACCGTAGGATTTCCTCTTGAATCAAGGATTTCACGGGCATGGACAGTTTTGATTTTTGACATAGGAAAGTAAAAAAATGTCACCTTCACGGTAATACGCACGCCAGAAATTTACAATCCCAAAAAAATGCTCTATATTGCCCAGGCCGGACAAAAAAACGGCATATCCAGTACGTATCATCTATCAACTCAACTATGGAAATTACCTGGTATGGCTACAACAGCTTTGGAGTGAAAACCAAAAATGGTTCACTGGTTGTGGATCCCTATGCAAATGCCGTTGGTTTAAAATTCCCGTCCGTTAAAGCCAATGTGGTTGTTGTCAGCAGCGAATCAGACAAAAATATTAACGCAGAAGCCGTTGGAGGAGAACCAAAAGTTCTCACCTGGCCCGGCGAGTATGAGGTTGCCGGCATTGCCATCACCGCACTTGAACTGACAGCAGCTGCTGAAGGAAAAAAGTCGGAAGCAAAAAGATCCATGATCTACAGTTTTGATGCGGATGGACTCAAGGTCTGCTACATCAGTGATTTCTCAATTCCTGTCACCGATGAACTCATGGAGAGCATTGGCGATGTGGACATTCTTGTGGTTCCGGTCAAAGGTAACCTGGAAGAGATTCATAAAATGATTGAAGAGATTGAACCAAGAGCCGTCGTACCGGTCGGATACGAAACAGACGGACTCAAAGTTGATGCCGGAAACCTGGACGCTTTCCTCAAAAAAACCGGCGCTCCCTCAAAAACTCCAGTCGAAAAACTCTCCGTGAACAGCCGCAACGACCTCCCACAGGAAAAAACCGAGTTTGTGATTCTTGCCCCACAGAACGCCTAAAGTATCTGGAGAATTTCACCACGACCCCGTAGTTCAAATGGATAGAACGAGGCACTCCTAAGGCTTAGATGCAGGTTCAATTCCCGCCGGGGTCACCAGACTCCTTCATGCCGGTTCCACGCAGAACTACTTGACGTTTTTTGCAGCAGCAAACTGCTGGAATTTTTGCTGAATGTGCGGCTGAAGAGGGGATTTTTCACCACCGGGTTCCACAACATTGTAGGAGCCGTCCGCATCAAGAAGAACACGGCGAACCTGTGATCCAGTTGAGCTCTTGATAACCAGTGAGTATTCACCCCGAATCGGACTCACGCGGATGCTGTATTCTATACCAGCATCACCGGTAAGTTCTGATCCGTTGAAGTGGAGTGGCTGATTCACCCTGACTGAAGAAGGTTGCTGCTCCGGTGCGGGTTTCTCATACTTCTTGATGACCCCTTCCTGTTCAACATAGTAATTGGCGGCAAGATTATCCGGAGGCAGACAGACACCCATACTCCCAATAGGACTATGGCTGCCAAGAGGTTTACCGGCGCCGGTTAAAGCATAGTGTTGACGTGCCTTTTCCTGAAGTTCTTCAAGAGTTTTTCTTCCCATTTCAATATGTTCTGCGCTGTAGGTTGAAATGAATTTCTGTTCCATAATTGCGATGAGCTCATTGAGTTTTCCAAGTTCCATTCCTTGAATTGCGCTGGGGTCGCTGCTGTCTGGTTGTGCCTGGAGAATTTCCCGAAGCGAGTAGGCATTGATGAGGCCATGTTTTCCTACTGGAGACTGGTGTTGTTCTGACCCTGCAAAATACTCATGATCAAGCCGAAGTTTCGGTACCATCAGGAGATGAGGGTTGCGATGAAGAACTTCAAAGTACACCCAGTCGTTTAATACCAGTACAGTCTTTTTCGACTCATTCATCTTGAAAAGTGCATCAGATTCGTAGTTACAAACATACCCGCTCAAAGAAACGTACGGTCTTGAACTTTGGGCGATCATGGCGATTTCCTTTTCAGAAAAATCTTTCTCCGGATAGAAAATTGAAAGTCCACCTTCACCCTGCATAAGCGCTTTAAACTGGGCTTCAGGAAACTCAACGGCAGGTTTCATTTTATTACGCAATTCAGCACCATGCAGGTCAGTCAATTCAGGATAAAAACCCTGGTCAAAACCAACATGAAGGGATGTTTCGCCCGCATATTTTCGGGCAACATCATCGGTTGGAGATGTAAGAAGATTCTCAAAATCCTGGGAAAGACGCGCCGAATTCAGTCTGAATGCCAGACGGGGAACATGACTGTTGAAAATTTCATGCCAGGTCTTCTTACCAAAAAGTCCATGGTCATCGTAGCGGGCCTCATCAATGGCATAGGCATTAATTTTTTTTATGGTTGCCGGTGAAGGGTTTACAAGTTCACTCTCATGTTTGCCGTTCCTGCCATAATAGACTTCCCCACCATTGAAAATGCCGCTTTGAATACGGTCAACCAGCTCAATATCCGGATAATCTTTCTGTTCCCAGGGAAGAATTTCACTCAGGTCTTCCGGCTTCCATGATCCTTCCGGGGTTTTCTGTTTTCCGTCCTCAAGTTCAACCACCCAGTCGGCAACTTCAATCACATTATCCGCAACCGGAGGAGGAGGAACAGGTCCACGTTTTTTTTCTGATTCCATCGCCCGCTTTGCTTTCTCTTTTTGCTGGGCAATCTGCTTGCGCAGCTCTTCATTGCGCTGATGGACCTCTTTTGAACTTGGCGGAAGTTTCATTTTTTCAGTCTCCGGCGGCTGGAATTTCTCTTTGTAGAGGAACTGATGATTATTGGAAAAATTCTTGAGCTTGCCATCGGCTTCAGGATCCTTGAACGCCGTATCATCGTTAATGGTCGGAAGATCGGCCTTGGGTTTCTCCTTATCTTCGACTTTTTCTTTATCGACATGTTTCACAATCTTTTTCCCGGCGGAAGAAAGCATGTACTCCAGCAAAGAGAACGTGATGGTCCCTTTCAGGTCTTCTTTGGTAATGACAGAAACCCCGGGCTCCATAACGTGAATTTTTGCTGCGATATCAAGCAGCGCGCGGATATGGTCCCCACCCTTTTGGAGTAAGATGTCGTTGACCCGCTCAGGGTAAAGATACTCAAGAGCCATACTCTGGTACTTTCCACGGGCTACGCAGTTTCCACGCTTTCCCTGCTTCTTGCGTACCAGATATTCAGCAAGCGATGTTCTTGTGGGTTCATAGGCGTCATTCTTTTCATCCTGTTCAGAAAGCCCGACAATCTTTTTCAGATATTCACGGGTAGGAACTGCCGGTTTTGTTTTTTCAAGCTCCCTCATCTCATCCATGAAAATCTTTTTTGCCTCTTCAACTACGGAAGCTTCAATCCCAAGCCCCAGGAGCTCCATTTCAAAGACAAAATCCCTGAAAAGTACTTTTTCGCCCTTTTCAAGCCGCTCGAGAAGATTTTTTTTGTACTCCTCGAACTTGGCTTTATCAATTCTTCCTGCGCGTTCTTCCTTACGTTTTTTTACAGCCTCTTCTGCTTTCTTAAAACCGGCAAGAGCTTCAGGATCAACATCATCAATAACTTTTTCGGCATCTTTTTCTCCAAGCACCTTTTTGAGTGACTCTTTGACCTCCTGTTCCCAGGTGGGTGGAGTTTCATCGAGAATTTTCTTTTCGAGTTCAGCAGCCTTTTTTTCTGCTTCCTTGGCCTCAATCATACCCCTGCCCGGGCCGCCAAAATCCATGAATCCCATCTCCCAGAACTTTTTTGTTTTATCTCCCCGTCCAAAAATAACCGGGCTATGAGCAAGGAAAGATATTAAAATGGCCCACTTGAAAAAACGGTCCAGTCTTTGCTTTATCCGAAGCTCTTTTGGTGCGCGTTGTGCCGCTTCAGCCTTGGCTTTGGTCTTTTCACGAATCTTTTTAACTTTTGGAGCCTCGTCGGAAGGTTTTTCTGCTGATTCAGTCTTTTTTTCTTCCTCGACCGCATCATCTACCTTGCCCTCACGGTCTTTTTCTTCTGGCATCGGTTCATCACCATCTTTTGGTTTTGTAGGGTCAGACATACGGGAAATTGAGAGTTAAAAGAATCAAATAATTATACAACATTTTGATGCATAAGTCTACTGGCGGCGGGTTGCGAGGAATATGCCCGAACTCAGGAACAGTTTCAAGCGAAAAATATTACAGGTTTTTCCTGAAAAAACGTGAGCGGTAAACAGAAGTTATGGTCCTGTTATGCATCACGGCATGCACGGCATTTTCAATGCCGGTCAGCGTAATGCGGTAAAATTTCTCCTCAATATCCGGGATGTCGGAGACATGAAGCAGCAGTCTCCGGTGATCTTTCCCTTTGAAAACTTTCGTAACGGGAAATTCACGGGTGCCGTCCTGGCTTTCCACAAGTACGGCAAAATCATCATTCATCCAGACCGGTTCATGAAAAGTAATTTCAAAAATTCCTGGACCCACCATTTCATGGAGCAGAATTCGTGGAGGTGAAAGGTCAAGCTGTGCCGAGTAAACTGTTGAGTAATTTTCCTGGACATCCGTACGGTTTTCAAAGACCAACTCATCCGCAACCCGGCCGTCACCAGCTGAGATTACGGCGAAATGCTGCGGGAACTGAACCGCCTGCTGGACATGCTCATTTCTGACGCCGGACTGTTTTATGAACTGAAAACTATAGGAATTGTCATGGACAATTTCATTGCCAATATCATATGAAAACTCAAGCACGCCCGATTCCTGAACCTTGATGGAATGGTGAAGCGTGATAATGGTTGAAACATTATCACGGCTGATTTCCGTTTCATGCTGGGGAGAATGAATCACGAGCTCTTTGGCTGTGAGAGGGAGGTGAACCTGTACCACCGCCTGATACGTTCCGGAAAACGGATAATCATCCCCGCCAAGATGATCCCATGTGATACGGGTATGAACCTTGCCGTGGTGAAGCTGGAGCGAATCCGGATCATATCCAAGCGAAACCTTTCTCCTGATATTTCTCCGGATATAACGGTTGCTTTTGAGCCCCAGGTAGTTGTTCTCCACCACCTGCAGAAAATCCCGGTCAACCGGCAAAAATTCCGATTCAACGATGTTTTTTTTGAGATAAAATGCCCGACGGGAAGCATCATCCCAGTAGATCTGGAAATCTTTTCTTTTCAGCATCGCGTGAAAAAGCCGGACGAGTTTTGGCCATTTCCAGAACCTGAACAGCGCTGAAGAAAGAAGTTTTATGGCGAGAGGTCGAAGAATATTTTTCCGTTTCTGCAGCTGGATTTTGTCATGGAGATCCACATTGGAAACCTGGCCGGATATTTCGCGGAAAAGGTTGTTCTGATTCAGGATTTTCTTTTGAAATTTTACAGCTCCCAGCATTCCAATGAGATCTTCAACCGCAGAAAAATTCAGAGAAAAAACGCCGGCAACTTCATGATCGGGAAAAAGTGACTGATAATTGTGAATGACATGTTTGGCCGAAGTTGAAAAGTTTCCAAAGATGTTGGTATCGCGAAGAAACCAGTGGTCATGGCCAAGGTACTGCTGAATCTCTTTCGGTGCAGGAATAAAGGCTTTTGGTCTCAGTTCTTCCTGGTCATTCCTGAAAACCATTTTTACCTGTAAACCTCCGATGGCAACATCAACCAGCTGGGTGATAAATCCTCCGCTGCCGCGTAGTTCATAGTTGTTTTGAAGCAGAAGGAGGAGATGAGTTTTCTTTCTGCTAAAAAATAATCTCAGGAATGTACAGAAAAGTGTAAGCATAATCAGGTTTTTTCAAGTGCCTGTCTGGCAAGCTTCAGCTGGGATTCGGCAAACTCCCGGTTGAGTTTTCTGACGAAAATATGAGTACGAGGAGGATGGCAATCAAGAGCGTCCTGAAAATATTTTTCCGCTGCGGCGTAATCTTTTTCATCCAGTGCCATTTCGCCAAGAATGACGTACGGATCAGGAAAATCGGCACATGCCTTGATCGCTAGCAGGCAGTGTTTTTTCACGTCATCCGCGCGGAATTGCCTTTCAAAAATCCTGGCCAGAAGCATGTTGGCAAAATAAATCTCATGATGATGTGCATTGCTCGTCTGCAAAAAAAGCTGGAGCCACCGTGCTGACTCCAGCAGGTGGGCAGCCTGAAAATGTTCCACGCCAAGATAAAAAAGCGTTCGCGGGTGCCGGTCGCCATGGGCAAAAGCATTTTCAAGCATGGCAATATTGCGCTTATTGCTGACAGAAAAATCTTCCTCATTTTTTGCGTGAACAATGGGAATATTCCAGACCTCAAATTGCTCCAGAAGACCCGGTTGAATATCCAGATACTCATGAACGGGCAGGACGTAACGGAAACCGGTGTTCGTTTTCCAGATGCGGGGCAGATACGCTGAAACAGCCTCACTTCCAAGCCCGGGAGAATAAACATAGGGAAGAAAAATACCCAAAGTATTCGGAGAGATTTTCTGAAGATGTTTACGAAGTTCTTCCCTCGCAAGTTCATCCAGTACGTCATCGGCGTCAACCATCATGGTCCAGTCCGTTGTGACCTTTTCAAGAGCAAAATTGCGTGCCGTGGAAAAATCATCGGCCCAGGAAAAATCAAAAACTTCAGCGCCAAAAGACGCGGCAATGGTTTTTGTGGCATCCGTGGATCCGGTATCAATAATCACAATTTTGCTGCAAAGATCGTGAAAAGATTCAAGGCAGGCCCTGAGTTTTTTCTCTTCATTTTTCACGATCATGCAAAGGGTAATCTCCATTGCTGTTTCCTCAAAATCATTTGAAATATTATACCATTTTTCGCTTAAAATAGCGAATCAGGCTGCTACCTTCCCCAAAAGCGGGCCGACAGAATCGAATGCACAAGTCATTGCCACCCTGAGAAAAATGCGTTAACTTTTTCATGCTTAATGCCTAAAAAAATCTTATGAGTTTAGCAATTATCGTGACAACCAACGAAGGCAACGTTCTGGCCGCGGACAGCATGGAAACCTACCGGAACGCAATCGGGGATATTCGTATGGGATCGGAAAACAGGATGAAACTTTTTCAGCTGAACAGAAAGGTCGGCGCACTGGCGTGCGGCATCTCTTTTCTTGAAAACAAAAATATCCAGCAGCACATTCACAACTTCAAAACCCAATACGATCTGGAGTCCATGGAAGTGACCGAGGTCGTTGACAAGCTTTACGATTTTTTTGCCGACATCTACAGCAAATTTCTCACCAACTGTGCGGAAGGCCATAAAAAAAGGTTTGAAGAAAAGGGATGCAAGGACGTGAAATACACTTTCAATCTTGAATGCATCAATCTTGAATACAAGGATGAGCACGGCAAGAAACAGGAACAGAAACTGTATCAGTCCATTCTGGAATTCCTGGTCTGCGGGCACGATACTCATGGCGTAAATCACGTCTACAAAATCACGCTCCCGGATCCGAAAGAAAAAAACGGCGTCGTTCTGAAACTGAACAAGGAACAGTCTGGAGCAACCTGGATCGGCCAGACCGATGTCCTCATCCGCATTATTCGCGGGTGGAGTCCAGAAATAAAAAGACTTCCGATTATCCAGGACCTTCCCCCTAACAAAAAAGATGAACTCCTCCGTCAGATTGACGATCAGGAATACGTTGTAAACTGGGGAACCATGACACTCCAGGACGCGATTGAATTTTCCGAGCTTGCCGTCAAAATCACTGAATCCATCCAGAAAATCACCGACGGAACCTGGAGCCTGCCGGGTTCATCTCCGGGGGTTGGCGGTCCGATTGACGTTGCCGTGGTTACTCCGGAAAAAGGGTTCCACTGGATTCAGAAAAAGAAGCTGCACATCAACGACAGCATAGTGGATCTGGACGAAACAGAATCAAAAGTTCACCACAGGAGATAGCAATTGAAAAGTAAGGAGAACAGGGCCGCGTGCACGATGCACGGGGCCCTGTTTATAATTTCTCCTCACGTTGGATGCGGAAGAGTCCGTGTCGGAACAGCTCAAGCCAGTATCCGAATGCGGCTCCCAGCACAGGCGACATGAGGGCGATCGTCGCGCTTGCCTTGGCGATCTGGAGCGGTGCCACTCCCTCCAGCAGCAGGATGATCGCGTACTGGGGGATGTGAAACGTGGCGTACGTCACCATGTTCAGCAGCACCCACAGGACGAGGTGCTTCGTCCGGTCCGTCGCGTAGAGCCTGGTGAGCACCCAGTCCCGGTAGATGCCGTACGGGCGTGCCATCAGCATGACAACCGGCAGGTTGGTCACCCGCGAAAGCAGGGACTGCTGGAGCGTCATACCCGAGACGAGCATCTCAATCACCATCCCCGTTGGAAACGAGAAGGTGATGCGTGCGGACAGGTCCGCAAAGAAGTACCTGAGTTTCATGGGTCACCTTTCGTCCTTGGTGGAGGGAACGGTTCACGGGGAACCGGAGTAAAGCAGGCGTAAGCGTAAAGATCGTTCCTGTTCGTAAAAACAGGAATGGGATAATGGCACAAATTAAACCAAAAGGCAAATTGCCTGCCACACATACACCGTTCACAAACGGTGCCTAAACGGAGTGAAAGATTTTCGCGGAACCGTTACTCTTTGAGTCCGGCACCGACCACAACAGCCTTAATACGGCGAACCCCTGCGGAAACAGCCTCCTCCTTAAGAATCTTGAATTTCTTGAGCGAACCGGTGTTCTGAACGTGTGGGCCTCCGCAGATTTCGTAGGAAAAATCCCCCATTTTGTAGACTTTGACCTTCTCGTCATAACGGTCCGGAAAAACTCCAATCGCCCCTTTCTGCTTTGCTTCATCAACAGTGACGATTTCAAAGCTGACGGGAAGATCACGCTGGATCTGATTATTCACAATATCTTCAGCCTGTTTGACCTGTTCGGGCGTCATTTTTTCCTTGTAGTTGAAATCGAAACGGAGACGCTCCGCGGTAATGTTTGAGCCCTTCTGGTAGACGTCATTGCCAAGCACATCGCGTAAAGCCTGATGGAGCAGATGCGTAGCCGTATGAAGCATGGTGCATTCCCAGGAGTGGTCAGCCAGACCTCCGGCAAATTTCATTTCAGAACCGGCACGGGATTTTGCCTGATGCGCCTGCTGGGCCTCTTCAAACCTTTTGGCAAAAGTTTTTTCATCAATTGAGTAGCCGAGTTTCCGGAGCTCTTCCTTGATCATTTCAATCGGAAAACCGTAAGTTTCATAAACGAAAAATGCCTTGTCACCGTTTTCAACGGCGAGCTCTTTTTTGCAGCTGTCCTCATTCCAGATCTTGCGCATCTCACGCAGACCCTGTTCGATCGTGCGCTGGAATTTGGCTTCCTCCCGTTTGAACTCTGCAATGATCTGTTCACCGCGGGCTTTGAGTTCCGGGTAAACATCCCCGTAAATATCAATGACGATCTGTCCAAGAATGTCGGTGAAGTTTCCCTGAATGCCGATCATTTTTGCATGACGGATAGCGCGGCGGATGAGACGGCGAAGAACATATCCCTGGTCTTTATTGGAAGGAGCCACGCCCCATGGATCACCCATGATGAAAGTTGCCGCGCGGATGTGATCGGCAATAATGCGGCCAGAAAAAACCTGTTCTTCCTCAGTCTCAGCGCTTTTGGTTCCGGTTGCCAGTTCACGGATTTTTTCCTTGAGGGGCAAAAACAGTTCAGTTTCATAATGGGAAGGAACTCCTTGGAGAATCGCAGCAACGCGTTCAAGCCCCATGCCCGTATCCACATTCTGCTGTCTGAGCGGAACATAGCTGCCGTCAGCCTGTTTATTGTACTGCATGAACACGTCGTTCCAGATTTCAACATAGCGGCCGCACTCGCAGTTTGGATGGCATTTTCCGTTTAAATCCTGAAGCACGTAACGCTTCTGTGAAGCTTCACTGGAGCCAGGCTTATGTTCGTTCCATGAAAGTTCCGGACAAAGATCGTAAAACATTTCCGTATCCGGACCACATGGGCCGGTCTGACCTGCAGGTCCCCACCAGTTCTTTTTCTTTTCGTAAAAGAAAATAAGTTTTTTATCATCCGGACCGGCCTCGGTATAGCGCTTAAATCCCAGTCCCTCCCAGTATCCGGCGGCTTCGTCATCACGGGGCGCATCGCTGTCACCGGCAAAACAGGTAACCATCAGACGCTCAGGTTTCAGTCCAATGCCGCCTTCGTTCAGCGGACTCATCATGAATTCATAACTCCACTCGATGGCCTCTTTTTTGAAATAATCACCAAGCGACCAGTTTCCCAGCATTTCAAAAAAAGTGCAGTGCGTTGCATCACCCACCTCATCAATATCGTCGGTCCGCAAACATTTCTGGGCATCAACCAGGCGCCTGCCCGCAGGATGAACCTCGCCCATCAGGTAAGGAACAAGGGGATGCATGCCGGCTGTTGTAAAAAGAACCGTCGGATCGTTTTCCGGGATCAGTGATGCACTTGGAATTTCCGCGTGCTGGTGTTTCTGAACAAAAAAATCAATAAAACGTCTTCGGAGTTCTTTTGCTTGCATGACAGAAATTGAATAAAGAAATTGAGCTGGTGGTGAAGGCGACTACCCACCTTTCACCGGGCCTGTATTCTAACAGCATTTATCTTGAACTTTCAAGGCTGTTCTGAGATACTGTTGTGCACTGGAATCACCATCCTTTTTCAGATTTTTTTATGGGAAAGAAAGGTAAAAAGAAAACCGTTGCGTCTACCAAAAAAATAGTCAAAACTCCTGAACAGATTGAACAGGAAAAACAGGAGAAAAAACTCCTCAAGAAACTTTTCAACCGTAAGAACCGGAAAAAGAAACAGCCAAAACCGCAGGAAGAAAAAGCTGTTGAGACATCAACCCTTGAGAAAAAAATCGAAGAGGTCATGGAAAAAACTGAACCTGTCCAGGAAGAAAAGCACAGGCATGAACCGGTGAAGCAGGAACCTGTCAAAAAAGAAAAAAAGAAGGTGGAACGCGCGCCTCTCACGGACGCCCAGAAGCAGAAGATCAAAGCAGCGGGAATTATTCTCCTTGGTTTTTTCATGCTCGGATTTGTCAGCTATTTCCTCTACACCAGACTTTTCCGCCCGCAATCCATCGCGCATTTTCTCCCCGCGGACAGCAGCATCGGTTTTCTGGAAATCAATATTGAAGGAGAATCGGACCAGTCAAAGAAATTCGCAAAACTTTTTGAAAAATATCCGGTCTACCAGTCATCAAATCTCATGAAACTGGCCAATCTGGTTTTTCCGGTAGATTACAAAAACGATCTTGAACCATGGATCGGACGCAAGATCGGCATTGTCCTCATGAAACAGGGCGAAAGCGAAAACGGGGTAAAAGTCGCGCTCTTTGTTGAGAACAAGAGCTACGAAAAAACCATGAACTTTCTCAAGAGCCGGGCGCTGGCCAATGCCGGTGACGAACTGTTGAGCGAACAGTACAACGGCTACACGATTTACCATTACAAACTCAGCCAGGCTTACGTGTTCAGTTTTATCAACAACTATCTTGTGCTCACCGGGAACACTGAAGTTGCCAAGCAGCTTCTGGATGCCCAGACCAGCAACAGTCCAAAACTCCAGGACGATCCGCTGTTCCAGAAAGTCAGCAATAATCTGTCACCAACCGGGCTGATGTTTGGATACGCCAACATGCAGAGACTTTTTGATACCATGCTGAAAAATCCTCTTTTCCAGAGTCAAAAAGCCAAGGATCTTCTCGCCCTCCAGCCGTTCATGAGAATTTTTGCGGCGGAAGGATTTACCCTGGTGGCAGAGGATAACCGCCTGACAGCACAGGTTTTTGAGGCTATTGACCGGACACAGCTCCAGGGGGAAACCTACCTGACCTACAACGAAAAATACGAAGGAAAGCTCCTGGAACTTGCTGCGGAAAATTCCATTCTCTACGCGGGAGGTCATGACCTCAACAAGGAAATGAGCCGCATTGGCGAGATCTTTAACGTGGGAGCCGGTGTGGATAAAACCCTGTATCGCGGAATTCTTGAGGCCCAGAAAGAAAAATATTTTGGGAAAGACATCAGCCTGGAATCAGATATATATCCTCTGCTGAAAAACGAATATCTGGCCACGGTTGAAAATAATTTTGAAGAACCGGTTGTAACAGTTTTCATGAATCTCAGCGATAAAAATGAAGACCTCATGCGTGTGGAAAAAATGGTAACCGCCTTCACCAAAAAGCGCGCAATTTTTTCTCCGCAGATCAGGGAAGTAACACTTCCTGATGGAACCAAAGGACAGGAAATTGTCGCAAGCGCCGAAGAGATTACCCGCAGCGACGCAACCTACGGAGGCGTAAACGTTTCAACCCTGCAACTGGGAAACCTTCCATGGAGCATCAATTTTGCGGTGCTGGATAATACGCTGGTCATAGCGTCCAACACCAATGCCCTCCATGCCGTGATTGACCGCAAGAGCGGGAAAACAGCCGCCAATCTGAGAGTTTCTGATAACTTCACCCGGACCGTGCTTCCGGCCATGCGAACCGCCGACGAACTTTTCCACATCAAGCTTGGAGCCCTGGTCCCGGTCCTTGGGCTGGACCAGAATCCGGTAGTAAAGCCTTACGTTGAAGGTTTCAACAGTCTGACCATGACGAAAAATTTCTTCGACGATGGTATCGCTACCCTCTACGTCATTGACGTTTTATAAATCAGATGAAGAAAACAAAAACTTTTCGTGACCTGCAGAAGCAGAAACTTTCTCCGATCACCATCGGGGAGAAAAAGCAGGTGCCAAAATCTGGAAGACCGGCGGAAATGCTGGACCTTTCCATGATTGACGATCATGCGCCGGTGATGACGTCAGTGGGCCGCAAAGTCCATGACATTGTCGGAAAAAAAACAGAAGCAAAAGTCAGTTTCAGATTCGTTGAGCTTGATGAAAAAACGCCAAAGACGCCAAAACGCCTCAGTGAGATTGTCCGTCTGGCTGCCGCCGGAACGTTGATTCTGTTCCTCATCAATATTGTGAACATTTACCAGCGTGGAATCAGCATCAAAAACGATGTGATTGCAACGGCTTTTAGTGGATACGATAACCTTGTTCAGGCCGGCAACGAGTCAAAAAAAGCCCAGTTTACCGATGCACAAACCTCTTTTTCCAGCGCCACCAAGAATTTTGGGGAAGCACTCACCACGCTGAAATTTCTTGAAACGAACCAGAGCGCTTTTTTCACCAGGGAAAAAACCGTTGAATCAGCGCAAAATCTTCTGGAGGCCGGAAAAAACATTTCGGAAGCCGGTACGGATTTTGCAAAGGGAATCGTCCATCTGCAGGACCTTCCAGCGCTTTTTTTGCAGAACAATCTTCCGTCCGAACTCAAAAAATCCAAAGTCGAACCAGTGGATGAATCCACCATTGTTCCCAGAGAACCATTAACCAAAAAGCTCGAACAGGACCTGGGATTTCTGGACAGTGCGTCGGCAAAAGTTGATGCAGCCAGCGCCAATCTGGATCACGTCACACCGGATGTTCTGCCGGAACAGCTGAAATCAAAACTCACAACCGCCCGTGAGGCGATCAGGAAACTTCAGACGGTTCTTGCCGCAACCAAAGAAAAAATTCCGGTCCTTATGAAAATGCTCGGACAGCGCTACATGCACCGTTACCTTGTTCTTCTGCAGAACGATGCCGAGGCCCGCCCTACGGGAGGGTTTATCGGCAGCTACCTGCTGGTGGACATGAACGACGGATACATCACCAAAACGGAGTTTCACGATATTTATGAAACAGATGGCCAGCTGAAGGAGGACATTCCCGCGCCTGAGGATATTGCCAGCATCACCAAAAACTGGCGAATGCGTGATTCCAATTATTCTCCTGACTTTGCCATTTCTGCAGAGAAAGCCGCATGGTTTCTCCAGAAAGAAAAAGGCCCAAGCGTCGACAGTGTTATTGCCGTAAACCAGAACTTTATTGCCAAACTTTTTGATCTTGCGGGACCGGTGCAGCTTGAAGGGCTGAAAGCTCCACTCACAAAAGAAAACTATCAGGTGATTATTTCCTATCTGGTGGAATCAAAACTCAGCGGAAACGATGATCCCAAAAAAATTCTCCGGAGTTTTATTCCGGCATTCCAGAAACAGCTCATGGCATCCAGGGATATGGGCAAAATCATTCGCATGGCCGTTGATGCGCTGAAAGAAAGGGATATCATCATGTATTCGCGCGATGCAGAAATCCAGAATCTTTTTGACGAGATGGGATTCAGCGGAAGAGTTATCCGCACCAAACCTCAGGAAGATTTCCTTCAGGTTATTTCCACGTCCATCGGAGGAAATAAAAGCGATCTGTATATCCAGCAGAAAATTCTCCACAACACCGTCATCGCCAAAGACGGAACGGTAACGGACGAGGTCACTATTACCCGCAAACACACCTGGACCACGGAAGAACTTGCCCGCTGGAAAACGATCATCCGTGATTTTGGTTACTCGGAAATTTCCAAAACGGTCCAGTTTATTTTGGGGAGCGGTAACAATAAATCTTACATCAAGGTTTATGTTCCGCAGGGAGCAAAACTCATCAATACGCTCGGAGTTGACGAAGATAAAGTAGCAGTCCGCTCAGATGAAGAGATTCAAAAAAGTTATTTTATGTTTGCTCTGGATCTTCCAGCCGGTGAAGAAAAATCCGTCACCATCAGCTATCAGCTGCCGGTGAAACTGGCAATCCCTACAGCTGACACCTACCGTTTCTTTGCCCAGAGACAGCCGGGCATTGTTTTGAGTACACTTGAAAAAAATGTCATTGTTCAGCCCGGCCTGAAAATCTACCAGTCCTTCCCCAAAAATGTTTTGCCACAGGGAAACACTCTCAAGCAGACGCTCCAGATGGAAAACGACACATATCTGGCGGCCCTGGTGGGAGTTGAATAATACCAGTTTAAACAGCATCCGCCGGGACTCTTACAGCATGGTGTAATCACGGCCAAAACGTTTTTTGAGTTCATCGGCAGACATCGTAATCATGCTGGGTCTGCCGTGAGGGCAGGTGTATGGCTGGTCAAGTTTCATGAGCCGCTCAACAAGTGAGACCTGTTCTTCATGACCGAGCGGGTCCCCAAATTTCACCGCACTACGGCAGGCAAGATACGTCAAAGCCCGCGTAGTCTGCTCTTCAAGCGGATCATTTTTGCCGGAAGCAAACTCATCAAGCAGGCCAATAAAAGCCTTGTGGAGATCTTTCTGCGCCAGATGGGAAGGCACGGCATGGATGGAAAAAGTTTTGCCTCCAAACGGCTCAACCTCAAAACCAAGGCGAAAAAAGAAATCTTTTGATGCCTCAAAAATGCCGATCTCTTTTGGAGAAAGTTCAACCTGAAGGGGAGTAAGCAGCACCTGGGTGGAAATTTTTTTCGCGGCAAACTCCTGGAAAATTTCCGTAAAACGAATGCGTTCATGGGCAGCATGCTGGTCAATAATAACAAGGGAACTTCCCTGACTGCAGAGAATATAGGAATTGTTGAGCTGGGCCAGGGCAATCATCGGCGCCATTTGTCCGCGTTTCTGGAAGCTTTGGAAGGTAGCAGTTTTTTCATCAGACACAGATGATGGTTGCTTCATTACTGACCCGGCAACCGGGTATGCAGGAGATTCATTCGTAATACTGCCAGTTGCAGCAGGAAGCGAGGATTCAGCAGCAAGAGCCGCTTCCGCTGTGGCAGCGGCCTCCACCGGCACAGCGGCTGCTACAGGCGTCTCATCGTGAAAAAGCAGCGTAGGTTGTATATCCGCAGAATCATGGGCAGAATCATGAAGCGTCAGCGGCTGGGCTTTCCGTTCTGCATAGTAGTTCACCGGAACGTCGTGGGTAATGTTCGGTGCAAGAACATGCGTCTCCAGAGCCTTTTTACACGACTGGGTCGTGGCGCTGAAAATTTCTCGTTCGTCCCGGAAACGGACCTCCAGTTTCCGCGGATGAACATTCACATCCACCAGCTCCGGGTGAACATCAAAATAGAGAAAGAACACAGGGTGTTTTTCCTTGGCCAGCAGAGAAGAATAACTCTGTTTCACGGCGTAACCAAGGACGTGGGATTTAACCTCACGGTGGTTGATGAAAAGGTACTGATAGTTCCGGTTCGAGCGGGCAATCGAAGGTTTACCGATAAAACCCCGAAGCTGAATTTGCGAATGTCCGTAATACACCGGTACCAGTTCATCGGTAATATTTTTCCCAAAGAGTGTCCGGATCCTCGTAAATTCATCCTCCACCGCCGGAAGGTCATAAACAAGTTTATTGTCGTGGACTACCCGGAAAGACACCTGCGGAAAGGTCAGGGCAATCCCGGTAATAACGTCAACAATATGCTGATATTCGGTCGAATCATTTTTCAGATATTTCTTGCGGGCCGGGGTGTTATAAAAAAGATTCTGGATCTCAATCTGCGTTCCTTCAGGCACTCCAACCGGTTGAATTTTTGTAATTTTTCCGCCTTCAGCCATCACGAGGGTTCCTTCCAGTGCGCTCTTTTTTTTGGTCTGGAGTGTGATGTATGAAACGGAAGCAATACTGGCAATAGCCTCACCCCTGAAGCCAAGAGTATGAATGTTGAAAAGATCATCAGTGGTGGCAATTTTACTGGTGGCATGACGTTCAAAAGCAAGGACGGCGTCAGCTTCGTCCATGCCACTGCCATCATCGGTAATGCGCAAAAAACTGTCTCCGCCTCCGTTCACTTCCAGAATAATTTTTGTCGCTCCGGCGTCCAGCGCGTTTTCAACAAGCTCCTTAACCACAGAAGCAGGCCGCTCAACAACCTCGCCGGCGGCGATCTGGTTAATGAGATGTTCAGGGAGCTGTTTGATCAAACCCATAGTCAAAAAATAATGGCCTAGTCGTGACTTTTTTTCTGCAGTTCCGCAATGCGGTTCAGCGCTTCAATTGGAGTGAGCGAGTTGATGTCGAGTTTCTGCAGTTCCTCCACCGCCGGGTGAAGCAGAGGTGAAATCGGTAATGGTTCCTTGTGATCAACTGGCTGATGCTGGCGTTCAAAAAGTGCAGTCTGATCAGCAGGTACACGTTTGGTCGTATCATCAAGCTCAGCCTGAATAGCTGCCTGATGGGAACCCTCCTCAAGATCAATAAGAATCTGGCGGGCTTTCATCACCACATCAGTTGGCAGACCTGCGAGTTTTGCAACCTCAATACCATAGCTGCGGTCCACGCCGCCCTGGACGATTTTATAAAGAAAAACCACACCATCAGTTTCATTTTCCTTCACGGCCACGGAATAATTGGCCGCATAAGGAAGCTTGTCTGCAAGAGCAATGAGTTCATGGTAATGCGTGGCAAAAAGCGTTTTTGCACCGATGACATCGTGAAGAAATTCAACAATGGCCCAGGCAATGCTCATGCCGTCATAGGTTGATGTGCCGCGTCCGACCTCATCAAGAATAATCAGGCTGCGGGCAGTAGCATTATTCAAAATGAAAGAAGTTTCCTGCATCTCAACCATAAAGGTGCTTTGACCCCTGACAAGATTATCCGATGCTCCAACACGAGTAAAAATACGGTCAACCAGGCCAATGTTTGCTTCAGCAGCCGGAACAAAAGACCCAAGATGGGCCATCAGAACAATAAGCGCAGTTTGGCGGAGGTAGGTAGATTTTCCTCCCATGTTTGGGCCGGTTATGAGCAGCAGTTTTTGATCATCGTCAAAGCCTGCATCGTTCGGAACAAACTTCCCGGAGTGACTCATTTTCTCCACGACCGGATGGCGTCCTTCGCGGATGGAGAGCTGGAATCCGTCATGGATTTTTGGCTTACAATAGCCTTGCGTAAGTGCAACAGTTGCCAGGCTGCAGAAGGTGTCCAGCTGGGCAATGGCCTGTGCGAGCTCCTGGATCTGCTGAATATTGGCCACGACAGTTTCACGCAGAGAGTGGAAAATATTGTACTCCATTGTCACGATTTTTTCTTCAGCCCCCAGAACTTTTTCTTCATACTCTTTCAGCTCAGGTGTAATGAACCGTTCGGCGTTCACCAGGGTCTGCTTGCGGATGTAATCCTGGGGTGCAGCATGGAGATTGGCTTTGCTGATTTCAATGTAATAACCAAACACGGAATTGTAGCGGATCTTGAGCGAGTTGATGCCGGTCCGGGCAATCTCTTTTTCCTGAAGGGACTGAATGTATCCTTTGCCTTCGCGGCTGATTTTTTTCAGCTCATCAAGTTCACGGTCATAACCTTCACGAATCATGCCGCCCTCACGCACGGCCAGTGGAGGTTCATCAACAAGAGCTCTTGAAAGCAGTTGCACCAGGTCGGGAAGTCCATGAAGCCGGGAACAAAGGTATGCAATGAGATCCGATGAAAAACCGGCAACAAGTTTCTGGAGAACCGGAATGGATTGGAGGGAGTTCTTCAGAGCCAAAAGATCACGCGCGTTGCCGTGGCCCAAACTCAATCGAGCCAGAAGCCTTTCCAGATCAAGAATATTTTTGAGAGCAGTCCGGACATCATCAAGCTGTACCGGCTGCCTGGTGAGAACTTCAACCGCATCAAGCCTGTGTTCAATCTGTGTCCGGTCAAGAAGCGGGTGGGTCAGCACATGACGCAAATACCGGCCGCCCATGGAGGTAACGGTCTCATCAAGAACCCACAGCAGAGATCCTTCTTTGCCGTTTTCCCGGAGCGTCGAAAGCAGCTCCAGGTTTTTGAGGGTGGACTCATCCAGCGCCATAAAGTCGTCGCAGCGGTAATGTTCAGCTTTTTTCAGATGATGGAGGTCAGTCTTCTGTGTTTTCTGGAGATAGTCTAAAAGCAGTGCAGAAGCCTGATCTCCGGGTGTCCCCGACAAATGTTCAGCCGAATGTTCAAAAAAATACAGCGATGAACGTTCCATCTGTTTTTTGATTTCAGCAGAAAATTTTCCGCCTTCAAGAATTGCCTCAACCGGGCGGATGCGTTCAATTTCAGTCAAAAAATCTTTCAGGTTTTCCAGTTCAGTGGCCTGGAATTGCCCTGTAGAAAGATCGGCGGATGCGAGTCCAAAACGGCCGTCACGTTCCACAATTGCCACGGTGTAATTATTGTTTTTCTGGTCAAGAACATGTTCGTCCAGCGTTGTTCCCGGTGTAATAATCCGGACAACATCACGCTTCACAATGCCCGGAAGATCAGGATCGGAAAGCTGTTCGCAGATGGCGATTTTTTTACCAAGTTTGGTAAGTTTTGCAATATAGTTTTGTGCCGCGTGGTAAGGAATACCACACATGGGAGCTTTGTGATCACCCTTGTTTCTTGAGGTCAGTGTGAGCTGTAAGAGTTGAGAAGCCTCGACAGCGTCATCAAAAAACATCTCATAAAAATCCCCCAGTCGGTAAAAAAGAATGGCATCAGGGTACTGAGCCTTAATCTCCTGGTACTGGGCCATCATGGGGGTCAGAGTCTTCGCGCTCATGCTTCATTCAACAACGGATAAACATCGATGGCCGGTTCTTCGTACGGATGAACGGAACGGGCAGATTCCAGGATCTTGTTCAGCAGTTCTGACGGGCAGATCACCTCAATTTTTTCCTCACGAACCTCTTCAATATTGCCCGGTTTTCCAATGAACGGCTTCGATCCGTCCAGACCACGGAAGCGTCCGGTACCGACCGAGGTAAAAGAACAGAAATCGTAGTTGCCAATATGTCCTGCTCCTGCCTCGGCCAGCGCCCTGCGGATTTCATCGCTATGGCTGACGGGCGTAAATACAACAATTTTTACAAATTTGAAATCCATCGCTGCAGAATAAGGAGCTCAAAAGCGCCATCATCATAGTCAATTTTTTCTATTTCTCCAATGCTTTCTTCAGCAGGGTTCGTACCCAGCCAGAAGTAGCCGCGGCAGACCCCAGACGCTCCGAAACCTCCTGGCACACCGAGCGTGCTTTTTTTGCAGCCAGAAGGCAAATTTGGTGAATTGCTTCTGCGCCAGTGAAAGCATCAATCTCCTCCGGGGTGGCCACGTCCAGGTCCAGTTGCTCACCAATAACGAGCGGGCGTCCCAGTTTTTGTGCAAGCGTTTCAGCAATATTTTCACGGACGGCACAAAGATACACGGCATTTTTGGAGCCATCGGTAATCATTTTTTTGCTTCCATTGGGAATAACAACATCACCTTCTTTGCCGTGAAACGCATCCGTGCGGGAAGCAATCGTGAGTATTTTTCCTGCAGCATCACGGACGGCGATTTTATCGCCGTGCCTGAACTCATTTTCATCAACCTCCAGACGGATATTGCCATACCCGTCTTCAATCATGGTAATGGTCCCGCGCTGAATATGAAGTTCCGGAATCGCTTCAGGGGTCAAAGGCCGGCCAAGATGTTCGACCGGTACGCCATGCAGAACCGCTGCTGCTGCGGGCGCAAACTGGCTCAGTCCATCAAATACATCGCCATGGGAACGTGAAGTGAGGCCAAGTTTGATAAGTTTTTCACGGTCGAGTTCAATGACCTTTTTAAGTTTTCCGCGACCATGAAACTCGCCAACACGCATGTAGTCACGGCCCGGGCCAATAAGAATTGTCCCGTCGTCGTATTCACAGGCAACCCGTGGATTCAGGATATTCGTTTTCCCTCCACCGTTTTTCCCAACATGCGGATCAACGGTTACCACAAAAATACTTCCCGCCGGAAATGTTCCAACATTCTCCATGCAGTCAGCCAGATCATGGGCGGCCCCAAGAGTGCTGAAAGGCGGAACACAGTTTACTGCTTCCACATGGGGACGCTTCCCTGTTTCTTGTGGTGCGTTGCTGACAATATGAAGCGCCTGGGTTTTTGCCGCCTGATCATTCAGATCACTCATACAGACTACCAATGGAGCCTTGCCATTTGCTTCCCTGGCCTGGGCTATCCGTAAGGCATGGTATTCAAGCTGCCCCATGCTTTTACCCTGAGAGTATCAAGATGTTCAACTGTCGCTGATCCGTTACCGTGCGTTTCCATAGAAAGAAAAAATGAAGAGATAAAGAAAAACCCCCGCGGTGGCGGGGGGTTGATGTTGCAGTAAGAAGAAAATTACGCAAGCACAAGCCTCCGCCTGGAAAGCATCATCATTGCCATCATTGATGAAGTTACTGTTGCGGCGCTTGTTGTTGGTAAAAAGTTTTTCATAGGCAGTTGATTCCGATTATAGGGTCCAAAATCTAAAAGTCAAACAAGACCGCTAGTTGCGAAATTATTAAAAATATGGTAAAGTAATCTAATTCACCGCAAAAAATTCCACTCTAAAAAAACATTTTTTCATTTCTTAAGCAAACAAACATGAAAAACAACGAAAATAACATGATTGCCCTGGGGGCGATCAGCCTCATTGTCGTCATGGTGGCGGCACTGGCACTTTCACTGAACGGATCGTCTTTCCAGGATACATGAGAGGTTCGTATTTCAAAAACCGATTCTTACGCCATCAATCGCTTTGGTAGATCCCACAGATAGCACAACGGTAAATTTGGAACAGATGTTCATTATTCCTGGAATCCTTCCGGGATCAATTTTGGGGCAACGGATTCATACGCTGTTCAAATGGTCTGTGCAAATGATAACTATCCATCTACACCCGATTGACACATTCATTGAGTCAATTTGTCTATTACGGTCAAACAGATTTGACTTTAGCCATGTTCAACCACCGGTATTAACACCTCAAGATGTTTACTGCTTATGAAGCTGCATGGTACCAGGGAGAATCCTCATCAAGTAATCAGCCAACAACTGTACTTGCAGTATCTCGGGAAGTACGAAAAATCCTCTTCAAGGCACCAGTTAGGGGAAGATAATACATACATGATGAACAATGCATGAGGTGTCCAAATATAAGTCTTAACAAAACCAATTTATTGTTAACCAAAACAAACATGAAAAAATTCAACGAAAAGAATATGGTAAAAGTCGGGGTGCTCGGGCTTGTCGTCATTATGATGGTGGCTCATACTCCTGAATGGTACAGCCTTCAGGGATACCTTTCCCGCGGTTCAGCTCCGTCGTTAAACCCGAATACTCAAAAATTCCAATGCTTTCAAGGTTCCGATGAAGCCACTTTCTGTTGAACCGCAGTCCCCAGAACCGGTTCCAGCTAACATGGAAATTACCCGTGCTGAATTGGCAAAACTCATTGTGGAAGCTACAGGTGTTCCAATGAACACTGCAGGTGGACCTCATTACCCTGATGTTACATCGGATCAATGGTATTACCAGTATGTTGAAACCGCCCATAATATGGGATGGATGGTTGGTTACCCTGATGGTATGTTCAAACCTGCAGGCAAAGTAAATAGAGCTGAAGGTGCAAAAATCTTTACACTTTCTGTCATTGCCAACTGTAATAACGGCCCAGCTTACTCTGAACCTTATTACAAAGATGTCTCTCCTGCTGACTGGTTCAGTGGTCCTGTTCACAAGATGGCTGACTGTAAGATGGTGGATATTCTTCCAAGCGACACGAGTATGTATTTCCCAAGCTACCTTCTCTCACGTGGTCGCGCACAGTACATGGTCAATAACGCTAAACAGGCAGGCTGGATCAAATAAATTCGGCAAAATTTTTCACTACATCCAAAAGCACCCGTTCTTCACAGAGCGGGTGTTTTTTTATTCGATGCCATCACAATAATGGAGCCACTTTCGGGATTTGAACCCGAGACCCTCGGTTTACGATACCGATGCTCTACCGCTGAGCTAAAGTGGCAGGTGATTTTTGCCACGCCATTATAAATGAAGAACGCCGGATTGCAAAAAAGTCACCCTCTGAAGTGAGCGGAAGGGCCACAGACAGGGTAGAAACCACAGCCGCAGCGACCACCGGTCTCCTCCCGGACAAGCGGGGGAAACGTACTCGTTGCACTGAGTGCAGGGATGACGAACCTGCCTGAGCGCAAGAATAGCACTGTAGAGGATGACGTTTTTGGTAGAAACAAAGAGCGAGCAGCCACCAGTCACGAAAAGAAATAAAATGAATGCAGGACTGGTGGCGGGGAAGGCAGGTCCGGGTCTCGCAGGTCCGGATCGACCGCTGGAAAAAACAGAGCAGAGGCAGCTCTTGGCCAGTAGATACAATTAACGGTTCATCGGAATTTTTTTCACTTTAAAACTGACAGTCGCAAAGCTGGATGTGCGCGGAAGTTTTGCTTTGGTTTTGCCAACACGTTTGATGCGGATGGAGCGCGGAAGCGGCATGGGGTCAAACAGACGTGCAGTGACCGAAGGAGAGAAAAAACGTGGAAAGGTCATGGGAGAAAAAATTATGAAGTAAATTTTGAGACAAAGAAAACAGGAGGAACAAAAAAGTTCTTTAAAACCTGGAACCGTGAAAAATTGTTTTTAGCGCTTGTAGAACCTCATAAGTCCGGTAACTACGCCCTGGACACAGAGCTCGCCTTCAGGATAAATATTCTCATACCGTGGGTTTTCCGGCTTCAGATACAGCCGCCCCTGCGCATCTTTCATGTAACGTTTTACGGTGTTCTGATTATCCACAAGTGCCACAACAACATCATAAATCTTGGGAGCGAGAGATCCGCAAACCACCAGAACATCGTCTTCAAAAATTCCGGCATCAATCATACTGTCACCTTTCACCCGAAGAAGGTAGGAGTCTTTTGCTTTGTAAACAATGTCATCACTCACCTTCATCCATTTCTCAACATACTCTTCCGAAAGCACAGGCCCACCGGCGGGAATCATGCCCAGCAGAGGGAGCTTGAGTTCAGGTGAAAAAAGTTTCTCCTTCACGCTGGAAAGCAGCTGAATGCCACGGGGAGTATCATCCTTCTGGATGCGTCCTTTCAGTTTAAGGGCATTGAGGAGTTTTAAAATACTGTTGTCAGAGCTGACTCCAAAATGTTCACGCATTTCACGAACCGTTGGTGAACGGCCGAACTCCAATTGATAATTTTCAATAAACTGGAGAAGGGCTTCCTGTTTTTCAGTGAGAACTTCAGACATAAATACTTGGTAGAAAATTGAAGGACAGTTCAAGTATAGGTGAGTGTTCACTCACCGTCAATACTATTTTCATGAATAGTGGAAAATGGCTCATTGAAAACAAAAATAAGCAGCATGAAAAGGATAGGGGTGCAGGAACACTCACCTTGATGGGGCTAGACCTCGAACTCAAAAACCGGGAAACGGTGCAGTTTCAAAAACGCGGTAAAAGGACGGATGACAATAAACCCGACTCTTTTATTAAAGCTGCGGACTCTGCGGTTATAATCCTCGGTCATGCCGTCAATCTCCTGGCCAAGGTCGTGAAAATCTTTTTTCAGTGAAAGGAAATTGGTATCCAGATGGAGGGCCTGAATTTTTTGGCCGAGTTTCCATACTTCGTGAAGCGTCTGGGTAAGGGAAAGTTCAACATTCACTTTTTGCGCGTCGGCCTTTTCCATGGGCCAGCTTTTGGAACGGAGTGCAATCATTTCATTGATCAGTTTCTCTTCGTCAGTGGTATATTTGCGGATCGTTTCAATTAAATTGGGAACCATATCGTTGCGAATCCTCAGCTTATCCAGAATGCTGTTCCAGTAGGTAACAAGCTCTTCACGCACCGAACGCAGGTGGAGATACAGAAAAAGCAGTGCCAGCACAAGCAGCACCAGGAAGGAAAAAAACGCAATAAGGTAGGACTGATTCATAAACAGTGAAAAGTTCAAAAAACATTATACCACACATTACCGGATGGAACCGGAAGACACCCTGCGATACGTATCAAAAACATGTCCGGCAGTTTTTTCCCAGGAAAAAGGGCAAACATAAGACTGGGCCTGAGCTTTGCGTGCCTCATAAAAATGGTCATCCTTCAGAAACTGTTCCATGTGTATTCCGAGTTTTTCCGCATCCATCGGCGGGACATAAACCGCATGCTGGCCAACCATTTCATGATGAACCGGAAGATCAGAAGTGATAACAGGAGTGCCGCTGGCGAGCGATTCGAGCAGAGGAAGATTGCATCCTTCCCTGGTGGAGACATTCACCAGCGCAAGAGCAGACTGATAGAGCGCGCCCAGATCGTTCTCATCAACAAACCCGGTCGTCACAATTTTCCCGGGGTGCCCGGAGTTCTGCGGGTGCAACAGGTGATCAAAGCTTGCATACAGAGCATCATTGACGAGCTTTCCCCCGGCCAAAACAAGGTCAACGTCATAACGCAGAGCAATATGCTGCTGAAAAGCCTTCACCAGGGTGGAAACATTTTTTCTTTCATCAAAACCGCCGACATAAAAAAAGTAGCGCCGACCGGGATGAAGTCCATATTTTTGAAGAATTACTTTCCGGTCTTCAGGGGAATATCTTTTCGAAAAATGCGGTGCGGGTGCATTGTAGGAAAGGGTGACACGTTCCCGTGGAACATTGCAGAGACGAACAATGTCATCGCGAGATGCCTGGGAAACGGTAAAAATTCCATCAGCTTTTTTGATGGCAAAGCGGCAGCTATCCTGGTAGAGACGGGTGGTTATTGAGCGGCGGTACGCTTCGGAATCCCAGGGAAAGGTATCATGGACAGTAACAAAAACCGGCTTTGAAAAGCCCTGCCATGGATTTGAAGGATACGGGAAATGCACGAGGTCAACCTGCTGTTCCTGAAAAAATTTTGGCAGCTGGCGTTGTTCCCAGTAGGTTTTTTTCATACCGGCGGTTCCCGGAAAACGTTCGGGTAAAACCACGGTCTTCACATTGTCCGGCATCGGGCAGTCATGGGCATCCGGAGTCACAAGCAGAAACTGCGCATTGGGTTCCAGCCGTGCCATGGCCTCAAAAAGTTGGCGTGTGTGCTGTCCGATTCCCGTATAGGGTTTCGTTAAAAAACGCGCATTAACTCCGATTTTCATATTTGGAGAGTAAGCGGATAATTTTCTCATTGGCCTGGAACTTATCATCTTTTTTATGGCCGATGGAAGATGTTTTGCGGTGTTTGAACAGATACTGGACATCTTCCAGAAACTCCACATCTGAAAACTCGCCTTCGTACAAAACTTTGGCAAGATTACGGGTGGCATAAGCTTCCGCATTCAGAATCTGGTCGCCGCGGCTGGCGGATTTCCCCAGCGGAATGAGCACAACAGGCTTGTCAAAAAAATCAATTTCAGCCAGGGAAATAGCCCCGGCCCTGCTCACCATCACGTCAGCCGCGGCGTAAACATCCTTGAGTTCATGATCCAGAAACTCAAAAGAACGGTAGCGCGAAAGATATTTTTGATGCTCGGGTTTCAAATGTTCAACAAGCCGGTCAGGCGGCTGAACTTTCCCTTTTCCACAGATATGGGCAACCTGATAGTGGGACAGCAGCTGCTCCAGGTTCCTCCACGTCATCTGGTTGATGTATTCGGCGCCGCTGCTTCCACCCATAACCAGCAGAACAGGAAGATCAGAAGAAAAATCCAGAAATTTTCTTCCATCCTCGGCATTGGCAAGAGCCAGTTCCCTGCGGACGGGGTTGCCGGTACAGTGGACCTTCTGTTTTCGGAAATATTTTTTACTCTCTTCAAACGAAGTACAGACCACCGAGGCAAAGCGTGCACAAAGCCGGTTAGCCAGTCCGGGGGAAACATCCGATTCATGAAGAATAACTGGAATTCTTAAAAACCATCCGGCCACGGCAACGGGGAAAGATACATAGCCGCCCTTGCAGAAAATAACATCCGGACGAAACTTCATGAGGATTGCCACAGACTGTAAAATCCCTACAGGAACGCGGAAAAAATCCAGAACATTTTTGAAAGAAAAATAGCGCCGCAGCTTGCCGGTGGTGATACCAACAAACGGAACATCAATCTCTTCGATCATTTTTTGTTCCATGCCCTGGCGGCTTCCTATATAAAGAAGTTCAGGGGAGCGTGCTTCGTTTCCTCCGGATTCACCGGAAGAAACAGGTTCGGAAAACCTTTCACGCAGTTCATGAATAAGAGCGATATTGGGAATAATATGTCCTCCTGTTCCCCCTCCGCTCAGAACCAGACGCATACTCAGGGTGTTGTTGGGAAATATGTAAAAGAATGCCCGCGGCAATCATCACTGAAAGCAGTGACGAACCGCCATAACTTACAAATGGCAGGGTGATGCCCGTTACCGGCATAAGTGCCAGGTTCACGGCAATGTTCACAAACGCCTGGGCGGTAATCCAGGTGGCAAGACCAACAGCTGTCAGCTGGGTAAATTTATTCTGGGAAGCCGCAGCAATGCGGTACCCTCGGTAGGCAATAACTGTATAGATAATAACCAGGAGTGAAATACGGACAAACCCAAGTTCTTCAGCGGAAGCGGCAAAAATAAAATCGTCCGATGCCTGCGGCAGCCAGTAAGATTTCTGGACTCCCTGGGTTAAGCCCTTCCCCCAGAAGCCGCCACTTCCCACGGCAATATTGGCCTGCTCAGACTGCCAGCAGTAATCTTCGCCGCAGCTCTTGTCCACACTGAAGAAAGCCTGAAAACGGTCACGTACGTGGCCAACACTGGAAACAATCACAATGGCCAGCAGGAAAGTGACAAACCCTCCCAGGGCCAGATGACGGAGCCTTGCCCCCGCTGCAAAAAACATGGCAACGGCAATAATGGCAACTACGAGCGTTCCTCCAAGGTCAGGCTGGAGCAGAATAGGCAAAACCATGGCGCCAGTCACAATGCAGAAAGGAAGAAATCCGTATTCAAAAGTATCAATCTGCCCGCTCTTCTTTTCCATCCAGTTGGCGAGGTACAAAATAAGGGCCAGTTTGGCGAACTCAATCGGCTGTAATGAAGTATTGAAGAGTACAAGCCAGCTTTTGGCAAAAGTGGTGTACTTGGAACCAAGTACGAGAAGAACGATCAGCACCACCACCATGGCACCAAAAAACACGACAGAAATTTTCTTCCAGAATTTCATCGGGAGTTTGGTGGCAATAAACAGACAGATCGCCCCGACAATCAGACGGATAAGATGATTTTTGAAGAGAAGATAACAGTCAACTTTCGGATCACTGCAGTTTGGATAAAGAATATCCGGAGCCGAAAGCTGGATGGATTTTGGAACCCCGATACTGGTGATCATCACCAGGCCAAAACACATCAAAATCAGAATCATCGCAAAAAGCACTTTGTCACCGTGGTTTTTTCTCATCTTGAAGCGGAAGAATTGAAAGATTTTGTGGTACTCATCCTAACAAAAGCCGATCGGAAAAGCAACAATGCCTTGAGCACGAAACGACTTGCACCCATGCCTCCGGAAAGGCATCATAGCGTCATGAACAAAAGCATTCTGAAAATCGCAGTTCCGGCATCGATTTTTTTTGTGGCTGATCAGATGCTCAAATGGTGGGCAGCAGCCTATCTTCAGTCACCCCTTTCTCTGGCGAGCTGGGCTCAACTGCGCTACGAGCAAAACACCGGAATTGCCTGGAGCATTGCCATTCCACAACCCTGGCTCAACATTCTCAATGTGATACTTTTGTTGATTTTGCCTTTGCTCATCAGTAAAAGTATCGATATGCGCCGGAACGATTCACGGTTTTTCCTGAGCATGATCGTTGGCGGAGCAACCGGGAACCTTTTTGACCGCCTGACCCGTGGATACGTTATTGATTTTGTCGCTATTGGATGGTGGCCGGTCTTCAACCTTGCCGATGTACTTTTAACCACCGGGATCTTCCTGATTTTGGTTTTTTATGGTAGAATACAAAGAGATAGTCGAACCTGAAGCAGGTTTGTAACACAAAAACCATGCAACAAAACCAAACACAGCAGCAAGGTATGGACGGACAAATGGCTGATCAGAGCCAATATCAGCAGGTGATGCCGGAGCAGGTAGCCGGGCAACAGCCGATGCAGCCAGCCCCGGAACCGGAATACGGACCCCGCAAAATGTCCTTCTTTACCCTGGTCCTGAAAACATTTGCCGGAGTTGCCGGCGGAGTTTCAGGAACACTCGTGCTCCTGCTCATTTTCCTTTTGACCTCATCAATTTTACAGCCGGTCCTTTCACCTGCTGAAGAAGCGGCGCAGGAGATCAGTCCGCTCTTCATTTTTGTGCTCATGGCCATGATTTTTGCCACATCCATCGTTTCAAGTCTCATCGGCCCACTGCTTATTTCCTACACGGAACGCGAAAGATACACCCGCGTCACCACGGCAATGTCACAGATCTTCATCATGAACATCGTAATTTTTGCCTTTGTAGCGCCAATTTATCTGACAACCTCAACGACCCGTCTTGAGCTGACCGCCTACACGGCTGGCCTTCAGATCATTCTGAGTGCCACCGCCGGCGCGCTGATTATGGAAATTATCCACGATTACCGCTATTCACTCATCAGTGTTTACACCACCATTCTTGGTATCCTAGTGGCAACAGCCATAAGTTTTTTCATTTATACCGGACTTGGAACCAGCAGTACAACACTGCTTCTTTTTGCCGTACTGCCAATCGTCTGGGGCGCTATCGGCTTTTTCCAGGGAGCTATTGCCATGTTCTACTACTGGCTGTACCAGAACTATGGCATCGACTTTTTGGCTACCAGCACGAACTACGGAACAGATTATGGCGTGCCCGAGGTTGATGAAGAGGAGGAAGAAGAGCCTGAACATGAAGATACCGAAGGAGGGAACTTCCTGCGTGGGTAAGAGTCCCGGAGTCCAGATGGGCTGCACATGAGTGCCATCTCACTTCAGACAATGAATATCAACGAAAAAGGCCCCCGCATGCGTGGGACCTTTTTGATATGAATTCTCAACTCCTTATCTTGTATGATTGCACCGGCTGCTCGCAGGCAGGCCAAATTACTTGGAATGTTTTTTCATGAACTCGGTAATGCCCTCCAAAGCACGCAAAGCCTCAATAGGAACCATCCAGACGGTGGTATTCGACTCATCAGAAGAAATGTCATTAATGGACTGAAGGGTGCGGAGATGAAGCGCTCCCGGAGTTTCCGCCAGAAGTTTTGCCGCCTTGGAAATATTGTTGGCAGCTTCAACTTCACCGGAAGACTGGATAATGACTGCGCGTTTTTCACGTTCAGCTTCAGCTTCTTTGGCAATGGTACGTTTCAGGTTATCCGGAAGAACGATATCTTTCAGTTCAACCGTTGCGACATCAAGTCCCCACTGGGTTGTTGCGCTGTCTACATGTTCCTCAATCCGTTTGGAAATATCCTCACGGTTCTTGAGAAGCTCATCGAGGGTGACCTGGCCAACAACGTTACGCATGGCAACCTGGGCCAGCTGGGTAACGGCATAGTAGAAATTTTCTACAGCCAGTACGGATTTGGAAGCATCAACGATCTTGTAGTAAATGACCGCATTCATACGAATGGGGATGTTATCCTTGGTGATGGTTTCCTGTTCAGGAACATCCACTGTCTTGGTACGGATATCGACCTTGGCCATGGATTGAATAACCGGAAGAACCAGTCTCCAACCAGGGTTTTTGATGGTCTTGAACTTACCAAACTGAAAAAGAACGCCGCGTTCATATTCATTGATCTGGCGAACGCTCACCAGGAGGACGATGAGAACAACAATGAAAAGTTGTGATCCCACAATCGTAAAAAGAATATCCATGAGGGTAGTAAATTAATGCTAAACCTGACCCATTCTACTGGAGAAGATTCCCTGAACGCAACTGTTGATAAAAAGGGCGATTTTTGGTATACTATAAAGAAAACTAAAAACAAAAAAGATGCTTCAATTCCTCAATCATATGATCGGCATTCCAACGGCATTCGCGCAGGGCGCCGCTGCCGAAAAAACTGCAGGAACAACCTTTGATATTTTGGGGTATGTTCTTTCCAGTTTGCCGCTCTGGATTACGGCGATTGTGGTGTTCATCATCTCCATGATTCTTGGGTCCATGCTCAAAGGAGTTGTAGAAAACCGCATGGCCGCAAAGATTACGGAAGAACATCAGGAGCTGCTGATTATCTCGGGCCGGCTGACATTCGTCGGCATCGTTGTTATTGGAGGAACCATCTCTCTGGCCATTGCCGGCATTAACGTGACGAACCTCATTGCCGCCATAGGCTTTGGAATCTCTTTTGGTTTGCAGGATACCATCGCCAATTTTGTGGCCGGAATTGCCCTGCTTGCTTCCAGACCTTTCACCATTGGTGACTGGATCAAAGTTGACGGCATGATGGGAAAAGTTGCTGAAATCCGTGTGCGCGCAACCTACCTGAATACCTTTGACGGGCTTCGTTTGATTGTCCCCAACTCACAGCTCTACAAGAGCCAGGTTCTAAGTTACACCAGCAATCCAATGCGCAGGCTCAAAGTACCGGCATACATCCGGTACTACGCCGACATGAAGAAAGTGTACGCCATCTGTTTGAACGTGGTGAAGTCCCACAAAGATATTTTACTTCAACCAAAACCAAACGTTGTCGTTACCGAAATGGGCGATTACTACATCGCGCTGGAAATCCGTTTCTGGGTGGATTCAAAAAGTTTGTGGAGACGCATTCAGTCCAAAGTTGCCGTCCAGATCCAGAAAAGATTTGAAGAGTCCGGCATTGACGCGCCATATCCAACAACAGCCCTGGCCTTTGATACCGATGATACCCAGACCTTTGTCCGCACCAAGGCCCTGACCCCTGAAGAGGTGAACAACATCATGAAAATGCGTGAAGAAGACGAAGAAAAGCTGGAAAAACGCCGCGAAGAACTTGCGGCTTCTCGCGCCATGATGGATGAAGAGAACCAAAAAAATCTCGATCAGAGCGGCGCAACTTTTCTGAAAGTTACTACCATGCCATTGCCGGCCGTTTCCCAGCAGGCCTCTCCTGTTTTTCCACCAAACTCACCCGCAGCCATGAGTGCTGATCAGTCGGCACAGCAGGCGGTTCAGCAGGTGGGAACACCGACAGCTTTTGGACAAAATCAAATGGAAAAAGCGGCTGAACCACAGGGAGCGGGAACTCCGATCCCGGTAGAACCAGTCACTCCACCAAACTCTCAAAATCAATAAAACATGAACGAATTTTTCAACAACATGTTGAGTATTCAGACCGCACTGGCCCAGCCTTTTGCAACAACGGGAAGCAGCGGGAATTCCGGATCGAACTCGCTTGCATCAGAAACCGGCAATCAGGTTGCTGGGCTCGTTGAAACACTGTTCAGGTCTATTCCATACTGGGTCACCGGATTTATCGTTATTGTGCTGTCGCTCGTGCTGGCCAGGATTGTAAAATCCTCAGTTGAGAACCGTATGACCGAGGCCGGCTTCGAAGAAGAACACAAGGAGATTCAGCTTGTTGCTGGCCGCGCCGCAAGCGCATCGGTGATGTTAATTGGTGTCACCGCCGGCCTCAAAATCGCCGGCCTGGATTTAACATCGATCATTGCCGCCGCCGCCTTCGGCGTCGGCTTCGCGATGAAAGACATCATCATGAATTTTATTTCCGGTATCATTGTCCTGCTTCAAAAACAGTTCACGATTGGTGACTGGATTAAAGTCAAAGGAACAACCGGCATCATTCAGGAGATTCAGTCTCGCTATACCGTCATCAAAAAATTCGACGGAACCAAGGTGATTGTCCCGAATTCCGAACTTTTCAAAAACCAGGTTACAAGCCTTACCAGCAATCCGTACCGCCGTTTTCAGCTCGACCTTGGCGTTGATCTCTATATGGACCTCAAGGAAGTGATCGACCAGATTTACGAATCCATCGGGAAATGCGACAAAATTCTCAAACAGCCCAAGCCGAGCATTATTGTGCAGCAGCCGGGAAGTTTCTATAACAGTCTCCGCATCCGCTGCTGGGTGGAGTCACGCAAAGGTGTTCTCAAACCCATCAGTGCGCTTACGCGGCAGATTCACAAAGATTTCTACAAACGTGGCTGGTCATGGCCATATCCAACACAGACACTCATCATGGACAAGGATGTTGCCCCTGATGTGAATAAGCGTGCCAAAGATTACATCGAGGCCCACAAAAAGGCACTCAAGAGTTCTGGCGTTGTTCAGCAGCAGGTCAATGTGCTGAAGGAACAGGAAAAAATGACGGAATCGCCCGCACAACAGCCTCCTCAGGCTCAGCAGATAGGGGTTGGCGGGCCGGCCAATGAAGCTCCGGTCTGGCTGCAGCAGGCTGCCACTCAGGGAGCTCCGCAGCAGGCAGGGCAAATGGTTCAACCAGCCGAACAGCCCCAGATTGTTATCCAGAACATTGAAATTGGTCCCGAGGTGAAAACACCCGGAGCACCTTTGCAAAACGAAATGGCTGTTGAGCAGCAGCCCCAGCCTCAACCTCAGCCGGTTATGCAGATGCCGGTCGTTTCTGCACCGGATGTACAACCAAATCAATCCCCGGTTTCAGCAATGCCGCAACCGGTTGTCACCGCGCCGGATGTGCAACCTTCGAATCCGAGCGTTCAGTAATTTTATGTTGGAGCATAAGGCCCTGGTAAAGTAAGCCAGGCAACGCCAGAGTCATAAACGGGCATAAAAAAACCCCCCGCTGGGCGGGGGGAGAAATTCCGATATCTAGCGGCCGTAAAAAAAAGAAAATATGTTCACGGCTCGAGAGTATTTGTTTTGGTGGAATTTGTTTGTGTTTGTAGACGATTGACCAGAAAGTCTTTTTATCCTGCTTTGCTTTGGCGTAAGTTTTCAATCTTGCCAGGGATCGTCTGTGGGCGTGACTACAAGAACCCGAAGGTAACAGGAGTCACCAGACAGCTGGAGGGGCGGCCCGGTTGGTCAGTGAGGGCCATCACAGAGCAGAGAAGGTGGAGGGACCCGTACCCCATAAGTGGGGAAATGTGAGTCGCTCAACCCTCTCGGTTCTGATATAGTCTGGTTGTAAAAGGGCGGTGGTGACCCCCGTCCAAAAATTGATTCGGGGATAACATGATCTCAGACTGTGTACTTTATCTCTGATGTTCACACCATAGTACCAAATGCAAATGGACGGGTCAATAAACTGTAATGGACGTATGCAGTAAAATGTTATAAAACAATATTACTCACTTGAAGGCAAAAAATGAAAAAAGTAAGTGTGGAAGCTGTAAAATCGAAGATAATTACGCCTGAAGACTCGCTAATCGGTGTGATTCTCAAGAGTCTGAAAAGCAGTAAGTTTCAAAACGGAGATATTTTGGCCGTGAGCTCAAAAGTGGTCGCAATAACCCAGGGGAGAGTTAAAAGATTGAAGACGCGACAGGCATTCAACAGGCTGGTCAAAGAGGAAGCTGATGAAGTTATTGGAGGAAAAGAGGTAACACTCACACTCAAAAACGGCATATTTACTCCCTGGGCCGGGATCGACCGCTCAAACACCAGAAGCGGATCGGCAGTGCTCTGGCCCAAAAATCCGCAAAAAGTTGCCGATGAATTACGCGATGCCCTCAGCAAAAAATTCCGCCTTCGCCAGTTTGGCGTAGTGATTGTTGACTCATTTTGCGTGCCGCACCGGAAAGGTGTATTGGGCGTGGCATTGGCCTGCAGCGGTTTTCTGGGGGTTGATGATAAGCGTGGTGGAAAAGATCTTTTTGGAAATGTATTGAAATACACGCAGGAAGCAACAGCCGACAGCCTGGCAACCATGGCAAATTTTGTGATGGGACAGGGAAATGAAAGCACCCCATTTGCTGTGATCCATAATGCTCCTGTGACATTCAGCGGAAGGAAAAACAGGCCATCAGATCTGCAAATGAAAGGAGGCGAGTGCCTTTATGCACCTCTCTATGCTCGTTTTCCAGAGGCATAAAATGAATAATTCGCTGATTAAATAAATTATTTATTTAATAATTTATCTATTTATTCGTTCGATCATTTATTAAATAAAAAAATAATTGAAGGATTTATGATTTTAGGAACTCGCGTGCTACACTAGGCCCCAGAAATACTCATCATTCACAAAAATGCTGAAAATCGGTGTATTGGCATCAACAAGAGGAACGGATCTCCAGGCCATTATTGATGAAATAAAAGCGGGAAAAATGCCAGGAGTAGAGCTGGCGGTTGTTGCAGGAAATAAAAAAAACGCCTATGCGCTTGAACGCGCAGAGGAACAGGGTTTTTCAACTGCTTTTATTGATCCAAAGGGGAAAACGCGTGAAGAGTACGACGAAGAGCTGGTACAAATCATGAAAAAACACGAAGTTGAGCTGGTATGCCTCATTGGGTACATGAAAATATTAACTCCAGTGTTTGTTCGGGCATTTCCGAGAAGAATCATCAATGTTCATCCGGCACTGATGCCAAAATTCAGCGGGCCGGGTTTTTTTGGAGCGAACGTTCACGAAGAGATAGTAAAAGCCGGCGAAAAAGAGTCGGGATGCACCATCCATTTTGTTGATGAGGGCGTCGATACTGGCGAAATTATTACTCAGCAGAAAGTTGAAATTATTCCAGGAGAAACTCCGGAAACTTTGAAGGAAAAAGTTCAGGCGCTGGAGAAAAAATGGTATCCGGAAGTTATCCGATGGTTTGCTGAAGGGAAAATAAAATAAGGCTGGAAATTTTAGATACGTAAAAGAATGGGGCGGGTCGCGCATGCGCGACCCGCCCCGATTCTCTGTCCTGCGAACTGCTACTTCTCGGCGGCCGGCTCGTCCTTCTTGTCGTCGGCGGGGGGATCTTCGGGCTTGGGCTCGTCCTTCTTGTCGTCGGCGGGGGGATCTTCGGGCTTGGGCTCGTCCTTCTTGTCGTCGGCGGGGGGATCTTCGGGCTTGGGCTCGTCCTTCTTGTCGTCGGCGGGGGGATCTTCGGGCTTGGGCTCGTCCTTCTTGTCGTCGGCGGGGGGATCTTCCCGGGCTTGGGCTCGTCCTTCTTGTCGTCGGCGGGGGGATCTTCGGGCTTGGGCTCGTCCTTCTTGTCGTCGGCGGGGGGATCTTCGGGCTTGGGCTCGTCCTTCTTGTCGTCGGCGGGGGGATCTTCGGGCTTGGGCTCGTCCTTCTTGTCGTCGGCGGGGGGATCTTCGGCTTGGGCTCGTCCTTCTTGTCGTCGGCGGGGGGATCTTCTTCGGGCTTGGGCTCGTCCTTCTTGTCGTCGGCAGCGGGCTCAGGGGCATCGCCCTTCATCAGCTCCTCGAGCAGCATGTTCTGCTCACCATCGAGCATCAACAGCTCTTCGATGAGCGCGGTCCGCCGAACGGCGATCTCTTCGACCCTCTTCCACTTCTCCTTGTTGTCTGCCATGGGATTTGTTTCCTTTGTACTGCGGGTGGTGGTCCGGACTTCCTTGCCTGTAAGCTATTTCAAGTTATTCGCAAAGCAGAGAGTATATTCGCCTGCCGAAAAATGTTCCGCGCCAGGATTGCTCCTTTCTGTTGTCTGGCGAAAACATTTTACGCGGTAAGCAAGTAACTCCCTGTTTATCTGTCAAAGAACCGACATGATCATAAGACCATGTTGGTCATGAATTTTTCATGATTTCGGTTGATAAGTCAAGCTGCAAACTGCTGTTATCCCCGTTTCCATTTCCAGAAATACTTGAGGGCGCTGCTCACGTGGAGCCAGAACACCTTTTTGGTCATGATCTTGAAGAAGGATCCTCCGCTCAACCGTTTATGGTAGTGCATCATAACGGCGTCAGGATAGTACACCACGCGGTACCCAGCCTTTTTCACCATGCGGCAAAGATCAAAATCTTCCATGAACAAAAAATAGCGCGGATCAAATCCACCCACAGAATCGTATACGGCACGCGGCATCATAATGGCCGCACCGGTAATGAGATCAACATCCTGGATCTTATTATGATCAAAATCTTCCATGAGATATTTTTGTACTCTCTTGCGGAAAAATGGCATCTTGCCCAGAAAAGTGCGCTTAAAAATCAGGTCAGCCCAGGTCATGTTTCGGCGGCACGACTCCTGGATTTTTCCGCTCGAATACATGAGTTTTGGACCAAGAATGCCAATATCATGATGGTGCTCCAGATAATCAACCATTTTTTGCAAACTGTCCTCCTGGACAGTCACATCGGGATTGTGGAAAAAAACATATTTCCCCGTTGCATGCGAAACCCCCAGATTATTACCACGACCGAACCCCACATTTTGAGCCGATTTAATGAGTGTTATCCGCTTTTCTGCATGGGCCTGCTCCGAAAACCCCATGCTTTCTTCATCGTGTGAAGCGTTATCAACGACAATAATCTCGAACGGAAAATTGACTCTGCTTTTTTCCAGAGCCTCCACGGCCAGTCGTGGAAAGTACTTATGGTTGTAGTTCACAATAACAACGGAGAGTTTCATGCAGTTGATCAGAGAAAAATTATCCCAGTTTCTTTTTCATGGCAGCGCGGCTTGCCGTATTCGTGGTTGCCTTGTTTTCTTTCATAATGAGCTCGGTTTTTCCGTAGACGAACATATTGTCGGGAACATCCTGCGCCACGGTAATGCCCGCCCCAATGAAGGCATTATTCCCCAGTTTAATGCCCGGCATAAAGCTGGTGTTAATGCCGCATCGGACATGGTCACCGGTGAAAAGGCCAAACTTGTTTCTTCCAGAATCGATCTTCTCATCCTGGATAGTGACCGTGATGTTCCGCTCGTCCAGCCGGAGATTACCAGTAACAGTTCCCGAACCAAAAGAAACATCATTGCCCAGCACGCTGTCTCCAATATAGTTCGTGTGGGTCCAGACATCGTGCCCCCAAAAACTGCGGGCGGCTTCCGTTCCAAAACCAACAATGCAGTTTGAACCAATATTTGAGCCTCTCACAAGGGCATTGGTGGCAACAATGGTGTTTTTACCAACGTAGGTAGGACCAACCACGACCGCATTATCAAGCAGCCGGACGCCATCGTCCAGGTAAACATTTCCGCGAACTGTCGCAGTTTTTGCAATCGAGACATTTTTCCCTTTTTTACCGGTTGATGGAATTTTTCCAAGGAAATAATCCATCAGATCAAGCACATGCCATGGATACTTTACCGGCTGCCAAAAGCCATCATAGGGAACAACCTTCATGTTCACGCCCTGCTGCATCAGGTTATCCAGCGCAACCTCATAGCGGTCATCGCGTGTACTCTTTGCGGCATGGAGAGCATCCAGGAAAACTTTCCCGTGACGGTAATAATGTAAAACCAGATTCACCATTTTGCTCGGTTCATTGCCGGCTCCGGGTTTTTCCACAATGCCGGTGATCTTCCCATTGGGCCGAACTTTCAAATATCCTCCGGGAAAATAGCTGGTAACTTTTTTTCCGATCAAAAAACATTCAAACGAAGCATTGGATTTTTGTTTTGCCGCATCAAGAACTTTTTTATACGCATTGGCGTCAACAACATCGTTGGCGCTGACCACCATCATCGCATCATTTTTGACATACTTTTCAACGCTCAAAATGGCTCCGGCCATGCCTTCATCAAGGTTTTTCTGCTCCACAACCTGAAAAGATGGTTTCATGGAAGCCGCAAGTTTTTTCAATTTTGCCAGGTTATGGGCACCGCCAACAACAATAAAATCCTTTAAGCCTGCCGACGCCATCTGCTCAATTTGCAGCTGGACAAGCGGCTTTCCCAGAAACTCCAGGAAATTTTTATCTTCAATCGGTTTTAATCTTTTGCTGCGGCCGGCAGCAAGAACAATCACCTTCATGGGGGAACAATAAAACGGGCTTTATTCTAACAAAAGCAGGAATCAAAAGCCAGAATGTTCAGAGAAATATGAGGGCTCCCGCGTAAAAATGTTCTGGAGCAGTAAGCCCAGCACGCCCCGCCCCCTCCGCTTTGCGGAAGGGGCGGGGCCAGGCCGGGGTCGCACCACATCGCGACATGTCACGACACGTCACGCTTCGGCTAATACTTCGTCGGCTTCAGCAGAATCACGAAGCGCGTCCGGTCGTATTCGATCACGAGCTTCTGCAACTTGCTCCTTTCTTCCACCGTTGCAGGGGGGTTGTAGACGATAACTGCATCAATACCCGCATCAACGAGACGCAGCCCGCTTCCTTCGAGCTTCACGGGCTCGTTCTTGCGCGACCGGGAAACGATGAAGAGCTGTTCTTCACCGCTCCTGTGGATGTGGAGTTCGAGGATTTTTCCAGCCGCCGGGTCATCGATCCAGAAAGAACCGAAACTACCCATGCTGTAGAGCCTGGGCCAGCTGTTGCTGCGGGGGAGCTGGTCCTGGCAGCGCTTGAGCGCACGCTCCAGGATGCCATGATCCGTCTTGAGCTTCTCGATCTGCTCCTCAGGGGTTGGACCCCGGGGAGACGGAACTGCAGAACACCCAGTCACCACCATGATCATCCAGAGTGCCCAGATGAACCATCGACACACCATAAACACCTTCCTGTTGAAGGGGAAATTCTTACGCGGGATGGGAAAGATCGCGCTTGGCGATGAGTAAAAACTCCCGCGTAGCGACGGCGGAAATATAAAGGAAAAACGGCAAATGTCAATAAATCAGAACTATGTCAATAGCGAGGCAAGCTTGTCGGTCTGAACACCTTCATGAATCTCCATGGCAATGCGATCGCCATAGCTCAGACTGTTGCCGTAAAGGTATCCTGAATACGGGGTAAAACGTGTACCCGGAGAGCCCGGAATACGCATGCTGACATCAAAAATTACAAACTCTTCACGGCCATCTTCCGCAGCCACAGCACCCTGAAGGGCAAAAGGACCAATAAGGCCCGGCGGAACCTCTTTTTTCGTTAAGCTGATGAATTTTTCACCAAGTTCAAAAGCTTTTTCCACCAGTGACTCTTTCATGGTCACGGCAACGTGGCCGGTTTCAATCAGGCGTGGTTTCATGTACTTCAGCACCGCCATCTGTTCGGTGGCAGGCAATCGCAAAAGCCCATCCAGGTTGGTCTGACGCCTCATGTCCGTACCCATCAGCTCAACTTCATCATCAAGTGGAGAATAAAAATAGTTCAAATTCACCGGCGCTCCAACAATAAACTCTTCAATCACCGCCCGTGCCAGATTCTGCTCACTGATAATTTTTGAAGCGAGAAGTTCATCAGATTTTTTGCGATAATCCTCAGGGCTTGAGGCCAAAAAGAACGCCCGTTCGTAGCCCCGGAGTTCTTCACTCACTTTGACCAGAACCAGCCGGTCAATTTCATCAGGTGTGGCAAACATTTTTGGAATACGGATGCCGGCCTGCTGGAGCAGGTAATACTGGTTTTGCTCAACATCACGTTCTTCCAGCTTGAGCATTTCGCGTGTTCCAAAAATCGGTACCCGGAAATCACTTTCAATCTGGTTGAAATCACAATAGACCCAGAAATAACGGTTATGAATGAAAATGGTATTCATTTTCCGGAGCTGATCCTGAATTTCCGGCTTCACAATGTCGGCAAATTTGTCCACAAGAATGACCTCATCCACACAGCCCTTGGTCCCCGTGGAGGCATCCAGACGGGTTTTATAATATTTTGAGTAAGTTTTTTCACGGCCTTTCTGGCATACCGCAACCGTTTTAAATCCGTGGAGTTTGGCCCCGTGACAGACATCAAGTCCGCTGTGGCCGCCCAAAACCCCGATCGTCAGGTTCTTGAGGTCATAACCTTTCAGAACTTCAGCGATATCGTTTTGTGTAATCATGGAGAGAAAATTATCCCAAAATATCTGCGAGCCGGTCCTGTTCAATTGCCTGTTTAATATCACGGGCAATGCGGCGACCGGTGCTCATGGGTTCATTATAGCGCAACCAGGTGTATGGTGATCCGTTAATGTACGGATTGGTCCCGGCCACAATTCTGGCAGAAATTTCAAAAACATAAAAGTTTAAATCCGGATCCAGGATCGCTTCCAGACAGAATGGTCCATAAAGACCTTTTTCAAGAGGTTTTCCGGACTTGTAGCCAAGAAGTTTCTTGGACTCTTTGACCACATTTTCACCCATCTCAAAAACGTAAGGAAGAATAGACTCACGGATCACGAGCGGCATGTTGCCGGTAATGGTGTAAGAGGTTCTGATGCCGGCATCCAGCTGGTCTTTTGCTGCAATGCGGCCGATGGAATCGGCGTTGGACTCATACCGTTTATCAAACCCCATGATCTCAAGTTCCCCGGTGAGTGGCGACTGAAAATAATGGGTATACACCGGAACTCCAACAATATACTCCTGGATCACATACCCTTCGTCACCCGGGTAGTTTTGAATGCGTTCGTAAAATTCCGCCGTCGAATTGGCAATAAAATAACCAAAACCACCTTTGGCACCATGGAATTTGATAATAACCGGACAATCGATCTCTTCGGGAGTGCTGAAAATACGGGGTTGCTTAAGGCCGGCATTCCCAAGCCAGACTCTCTCCTTGTTGCGGTCAGATTCCCATTCCAGAATACCCTTGGTGCCGTAATGCATCATGGTAATATCCTGGACCTTTTTCCAGCCAAGATAACTGACAAATGAGCCGTGAGGAATCATGATGGCATTTTTCTTTTTCAACTCATCCTCAACCTCAAAAAAGTTTTTGAAAGAATCAACAAAAATAAACTCATCGGCAACGCCATAACTCCTGTAAGGTTTATCCTGCCCTTTTACACACACACAGATGGTCTTGAAGCCTTCATCTTTTGCTCCTTTGAGTATCTGTAAAGCAGTATGACTGCCAAGTGTTACAATGGCATAGTCCTTAATATTTCCCATGTGATAGCCTTAAATGGAGTTTCCAATATTTTAAGGATAATTGTTGATTCTGTCCAGGGGAATTTTTCCTGCGACCAGAATTATCCAAAAATCCCGGTAAAATTCACGAGATAAAGGAGAACAAACCCCAGAATAACCCGATAAACGCCAAAGACATGCAGAGTATGTTTTTTGAGAAATTTCATAAGGAAAGAGATGGCTCCAAGCCCCACAATGAATGAGCTGAAAATTCCCGCGACTAGGGCATCAACGGGTGGCATGGCGTATTTGCCTTTTAATACAGCCACCACTGCAAAAACCGTTCCCCCCAGAATGGCGATGGATCCCAGCAGAAAAGAAAACTTTGCAGCCTCTTCACGTTTTACTCCCTGAAAAAGTCCGGAGCTGATGGTGATCCCCGAGCGGGAAACACCTGGAATCAGCGCAATACACTGGGCCAGGCCCATGACAACACCTTCACGAAATCCAACGTTCCTTGTTTTCACTTTTGAGTAGACAAGTTCGGCGACAAAAAAAAGCACTCCCACCACAATCATAAAAATGGCCACAGAACCGGGATGTCGGAACATGGCGTCCAGCCAGTCCCCAAGCGTCAGCCCAAGCAGGATAGCCGGCATGGTGGCAACCACCAGCCAGCGGAAAAGCTGTTCCTCATGGGTATGATGCTGAAAATCTTTTTCTGTCTTGAAGGCCTGGTGTGGCCAAATAGCAGCCTGGACCCACCAATATCCGCGCCGCACGGTCCGGAAAAACCCGCCAATGATTCCAAGAAAATCTTTCCAGAAATACAGGAGCAGTGCCAGGAGTGTTCCAAAATGCGTGGCAATATCAAAACTCTTGAGACTTTCTACCGGAAGCTTCATCACCGCCTCAGCCAGAACCAGATGTCCGGAAGATGAAACCGGGAGAAATTCTGTTAAACCCTGGATGGCTCCTAAAATCAAGGCGTCCTGCACTGACATAGCAAAAACGTTAGGTTATAATGCCAAACGATTCTACTCTTCTTAACTTTCCCACGCTATGCAAAAAGCCGTTAACATCTTTGGATACCGAAAAGCCGCCATCGTTCTTGCCGGAATTTCCATGGGGTCGTTATTGATGGCTGGATGCGGCGGAAGTGCAGTACCTCAGGATGAAACTCCGGACGACACTCCGGTTCAGACCCAACAACAGACCCAGCAGGCAGGTCCACTTGGTGCTCCGGCCGACAGCTGGACGCTTCACATGACAACCAAAAAACTTTTTCCGGGAAATCCGGAAATGACGGTCCACAAATACTGCAAGAGCGTGGTGGGAAACATGACCCAGTGCCAGCTTTTTGACAGCGGAGATGGTGACGCCAGACTGGTGGGAGTAGAAACCATGGTCGGCCCGGAAATGTACAGCACCTTTACCGATGATGAGAAAAAACTCTGGATGCCAACCAAAGATCTGATGCAGAGCACCATGGCTGCCATGCCGGAACTTGATGCGCAGCAGTTCACGAATGTTGCCCAGAGCCTTTCCAATAAATACAGCAAAGTCTATCTTCTGTGGGATCCGGGCAGGATCAACCTCCCAACCGGAAGCCCAATCGTCACCGTGATGAATACAGCGGTAGCTACGGGAACCACCTCAACTTCAGCAGGCACGCCAGCCGCTGCAGGAAGCACTCCGGCGGCACCTGGGCAGACTCCAGGCGGGCAGCCGGTGGCAGATCAGCCGGCTCCAGCGCCAGCGCCGGGCGGATACACTTTTGCCGCTTTTGATATTGCCAAAATCGTTGCGCGCGGTTTGGAACAAAAGAAGGGCAATTTTGAATCGAGCATTCTTCAAACGGGCAGTACGGGAAGCGTTCAGGTCGTGTCACTCAAGGGGACAATCGGTTCGCACACCTTTGCAAACACCACCCAGATTATCTATATCGTTTCCGGGAGCGGTGAGTTTACCGTTGGCGATAAAAAGCAAACCGTCAGCAGCGGGATGGTGGTGGTGATTCCAAACGGAACGGATCACTCATTTAAAAACTCCGGCACAAAAGACAACCCGCTCGTGTTCGTGAACCTCAAAACTCCGTTCGACGACGCCAGCGTGAAGTGGAATTAGGCTGAACAGCGAAGTGCATTTTCCTGTCGGCAAACCGTGCACTGAGCGGCTTGCAATTGAGATTTTTCAAAGACGTCCTAATGCCGGAACATCCGTACCCCGATGAAGGCCATGGCCAGGCCAAGTTCGTTGGCCCGTTTGATGACCTCTTCATCTCTCACTGAACCACCCGGGGCAATCACGGCTTCAATACCATTTTCGGCAGCCATTTCAATGCCGTCAGCAAACGGGAAGAAAGCGTCAGACGCCATGACCGAACCTTTGGCACGGTCTCCGGCTTTATAACAGGCCAGATGAACCGCATCAACGCGGGACATTTGCCCTGCTCCAATGCCCATAACCTCCTCACCCTTGGCCAGAATAATGGCATTGGATTTGACCCGTTTACAGACTTTTACCGCAAAAAGCATGGCCTGGACCTGCTCTTTGGTCGGAGCCTTGGTGGTGACAACCTTAAGATCCTGCTCGGTAACCTCATAGGTGTCTTCGCTCTGAATCAAGATGCCTCCGGCAACTTTCTTAATATCCCGGCGATGAACGTCAAGTTTCAACGGCCCGGTTTCAAGCAGTCTTAGATTTGGCTTTTTCATAAGCTCTTTCATGGCATCGTCCTCAAATTTTGGAGCAATGATAATCTCCAAAAACCATTTCTTTTTATTGATCGAATCCACCATGGCCTTGCTGACTTCACGATTGCAGGCCATCACGCCTCCAAACGCAGACATGGAATCCACAAGGTAGGCTTTTTCCATGGCCTCTTCAACACTGTCAGCTGAAGCAACTCCGCAGGGATTGTTGTGTTTGATAATCGTGACCGTTGGGCGCTGAAACTCCTTCACCAGTTCCAGTGCCGCATCTCCGTCAACGATATTGTTAAAGGAAAGCTGCTTTCCGTGAAGCACTTTGGCATTGGTGATATTGGCATCATGATTTTCCGGGTTGCGGAAAAAAGCCGCTTTCTGATGAGGATTTTCGCCATAACGCAGGCTCATGACCTTTTCATAGTGCAGGTCCATGAGCTCAGCTTCTCCAAGAATTTTCCGGAAGTAGTGCTCAATGGCCTCATCGTATTTGTAGGTCTTGTTAAAAGCCTTCCACGCCAGATGTTTGCGGGTCTCCAGGCTTGTTTCTCCATGGGCATCAATCTCTTTCCAGACCTGGTCATAGTCGTTCGGATCGGTAACAACGGCAACCGACGCAAAGTTTTTTGCCGCCGAGCGGATCATGCTCGGACCGCCAATATCGATATTCTCAATAGCCTCTTCCTCGGTAACGCCATCTTTCTCAACCGTCTCCTCAAAGCGGTAAAGATTGACCACCACGAGGTCAATGGTGCCAATACCGTGCTGTTCAAGAGCCTTCATATGTTCTGCCTTGTTCCGTACAGCCAGCAAACCTCCATGAATTTTAGGGTTGAGGGTTTTGACGCGGCCATCCATCATTTCCGGAAAACCGGTATAGTCGGAAACCTCACGGACCGGGACTCCGCCATCCTTCAGGGCCTTGGCCGTTCCCCCCGTGGAAAGGATTTCAATACCTTTTGAAGCCAGTTTTTTAGCAAACTCTACAACTCCGGTCTTGTCAGTAACACTGATGAGCGCCCGTTGGATCATTGCTGTTGGAAAATTAAGAATTAAGGGGAAAAATTATTTGACCGGATCATGGCCGCCCTTGCTGCAGGGGTTGCACCGCATAACCCTCCAGAACGCCAGTGGAACACCTCGAATGAGCCCATACTTTTTGATGACCTCATAGCCGTATTCAGAACAGGTGGGCTTATACTTGCAGTATCCGTAAGGAAATAGGGCCTTAAAAAAACCGTGGTCCGGTGAAAGCGTATGCTGGTAGGCCCTGATAAGGGTGAGCACCGGTTTCCTGGGAAGTTCAAAAATGGTTTTCCACATGGGGTTCTTTTAAGCTCGAAGGCCACGGGTAAGTTTAACAAACCAGCCCGGGCGGTCAACCAGAAATTACAGGGTTTCAGACCTTTCCATTTCAGCACTTTTCAAAAGACCGGCACAAAACAAAAAGCCCCAGCGCTTCAGGAGAAACCTGTATCAGAACGGCTTCATGCTAATAGTAATCAGCCGGAGATTTCTTCACACCGTTCTTGCGGACCTCAAAGTGGAGATGGATACCGGTTCTTCCGCGGACATTACCGGAACGTCCCATCTTACCAATAACCTCACCCTGGGTAACGCTCTGGCCAACACTTACGGTTGGGTAAGTCATATGACCGTAAAGGGTCTGGAGTCCGTTTCCATGGTCAACAATCACATGGTTACCATAGCCTCCACCACAGCGGTAAGAAACATCGGCACATCCGCTGACCACCTTCACAACAGTACCAGCGCCAGCTGACCAGATGGCTGGGCGGTCTGCATTACCAATATCAAAGGCGTAGTGGCCGGCATGGAAACCCTGGGTAATCTTTCCGCGTGTCGGGAAAATGAAAGGTTTTGTTCCAACAGGAGCATCTTTGCTTCCCTGAAGGATAGCTCCATCAGCAGCAGCATTGATACGGCTGGTAGAAGCAATACGGGCAGGAGTATCACGTCCAACAGCTTTTGGTGCTGTAGGAGCGTCAGCAATCAGAGGTTTTCCTCCCGGAACAAACACCTCATCACCTACTGCCAGAGGAGAGCTAGTGGTCAAACCATTCTGTTTGAGAATGCTTTCACCGCTAACGCTGTAAGCTTTGGCAATCTTCTCAACGGTGTCTTTTTTGCCAATCTGGTGGTAGACACCATCGACTGGAGGAATGAGCAGCTGCTGGTTAATCTTGAGTCTGGAGGTCGCATCAAGGTTGTTTGCCCACAGGACGGTGTTCTGTTTCAGGTTGTACTCCTGGGCGATCGTAGAGATGGTCTCCCCGGAAGCAACCGTATGAACAAAGAAATCATTCATGGTGCTGCGGTCTCCGGCACCGGTCTGTGGATTTGCCTTGGTCAAATACCCTTCCTGATCCGCCATTAAAGGAGCATCAGTCGCGGACTGGTCCCAAGAACCTTCAAGATCAACGTATCCTGAAGCAAAGCCATCAGAATAGGCATTGGAAGGGCTGAAAGATCCAATAAAGAAAAGAAGCGCCACAACCGCACCATAACGGGTAAAAAGACGCTGGGAAGGCGAAGTATAATGGTGAGCATCAACATGCCCGCGGTGAAGAAGAGGGGCAATCTTGCTCAAAACGCTGCTCCGTGGTGCAGAACTGCTGCTGCCAAAGAGTGAAGAAAACGAAACGTTCGGCAGGCGCAGGAAGGTGGACTTTGAGAAGACCCTCATGTGGCGGGCGCGACGTGCGTTCTGGTTAACTCCGAATTGTTCTGTGGTCGTACTAATAGGCGTTTGACTCATAATAACTGTGTGAGTTTGTTCCACCCCTGTGTGGTCCTATGGAATAGAACGTAGACCTTGAGTTATTAGCTGTTAAAACACTTTTTTCTTGCCTTTCATTAACTCAGCGTACACCATTTCCAAATCCCGTGCTATCCATTACCATTGACCGGCCAGGGAATATATCGTCATAAAAGGGATTTGTAAAGGCTAAACGAGTACCGGCTTTTTTCTCTTACAAAAGCCAAAAACGCAAAAAAATAATATTATTACAAAATAAATATAGAAAAATGCAAGAAGAGTATTGACGAAAACAGAGTTTTATCAAGAAATAGCTTTTTGGTCTGAAAGCTCCGGAAGGCCGAAATCATCAAATATTGCCTTGCATGAGCTAAAACTTTTTGTTACATTCTCCACGCTTCTTCTTTTCTGGGGAGCGAGTCCCGCACGACGGGATGATCGACTCCTCTTAAGAATTTTATTCCTTCATCCATAGTTAAAGATGAGCACTCAAACTGATACCGCAAGGTATGAACTTATGGTGATTGTCTCTCCGGACATTGGAGAGAACGCCATCAAAAAACGCCTGGAGGCGATTAAAAAGAGCGTCACCGACAAGGGTGGTGAGGTTTTCTTTGAAGATGTCTGGGGTCTGCGTGATCTGGCCTACAGCATCAAAAAGCAGGATCAGGGCTACTACGCTGTCCTCGATCTCAACCTTGCTCCGGAACATTTGAAGGAGCTTGACCGTATGCTTCGCCTCGAAACCGAAGTACTGCGTCATCTCATGATCAAACTCCCAAGCGTATACCAGCCAAAAACTTTTGCAGAAATGGAAGCTGAAGCACAGGCTGCTGCTGAAGAGGAAGCAAAACTGAAGCAGGAAAAACAGGACAAGAAGCCTAAAATGGGAGGCTATGTTAAAAAGCCTGCAACTCCAAGACCAGAAGTAAAAGAATCAAAGGTTGAAGAAAAACCGGCAAAGGCAGTGAAGAAAACTGAAGATGCTGAAGAAGCTCCAAAGAAAACTGCCAAGAAAAAAGAAGAGAACAAGGAGTCACTGAAAGACATCGACGCCAAGCTCGACAGCATTCTTTCAAATCCGGACATTAACTTCTAATACCCATGAGAAGTATCAACAAAGTTATTATCATCGGTAACGTTACCCGCGATCCTGAAATCAAACAGACCGTCAACGGTCAGCCCATTGCCACTTTTGGCATAGCGACCAACCGCGACTGGATGACCAGAAACGGGGAACATCATACTTCGAGTGAGTTTCATGAAGTGGTCGCCTGGTCAAAACTTGCAGACATCTGCAGCAAGTACATTCGAAAAGGCAAACTCATCTACATTGAGGGGTACCTCAAGACTCGCAGCTGGGACACTCCGGAAGGCGTCAAAAAATTCCGGACAGAAATTGTCGTCAATGACCTGATCATGCTCGACAAACGTGCTCCCGGAGAAAATGAACCGGTCATGTCTTCAGAAAATATGGGAGGTGAAGACATGGGCATGGAATCCATGCCATACGATATGCCAATGGACGACGCGGCATAGCACCGGCGGAATTCCCGCCAATATTCTCCCTGAAATTTCTCTTATATCATCTATACCTAATACCACCTGAACTATGGCTAAGAATAAATATAACAAACCCTGCTTTTTCACCGTCAATAACATCGCGTACATTGACTACAAGAATGTAAAGCTTTTAAAAAAGTACGTTTCACAATACAATAAGATCACTCCACGTTACTACACCGGAACCTCACTGAAATACCAGAAACAGCTGGCACGTGCAGTAAAAAACGCCCGTTTCATGGCCTTGATGCCATTCGTCAGATAAAACAACGGGGCGAAAAATCTGACACAGGGTTTCCTTCATACCATATACCTTCAAATCTTCCATGGAAAAAACGCTCGCTTTCTCCCGGATGACCGATGATGAAGTGCTCCAGGCACTCGCCAAAAACAAGATCGGTCTGAACGTGGATGAAGCGAGGAAGATTGAAGAGATCCTCAAGCGCCCGCCGACCATCACGGAAGCAGTTCTGTGGGGGATCCAGGGCTCCGAACACTGTTCATACAAAAGCAGTAAACCACATTTGAAGATGCTTCCCATCGAAGGTCCGAATGTGGTTTTGGGCGTGGGCGAAGACTCCGGCATTGTGGAGATCGCCAAAGTGAAAGGCGACCGTTACGGACTTGTGGTCAGCCATGAAAGTCACAACCATCCTTCCCAGATTGTTCCTTTTGAAGGAGCAGCCACCGGAGTGGGCGGCTGCGTCCGCGACGTAGCCTGCATGGGCGCGAAGGTTATTGGGGTAATGGACCCGCTCCGCTTTGGTGAAATAAATCCAAATACACCACAGGAGGGAGAAACCAACCAAGAAGATCGCCAGCAGAAAGCCAAGACCTCCCGCCAGATTGCTGGGGGAGCTATCAGTGGTATTGCCGGTTATGGCAACCCGATCGGAGTTCCCAACCTGGGTGGTGATGTGTACTTTGACCCGTCTTACAACGATAACTGTTTAGTGAATGTTGTGGCATTGGGAGTTGTTCGCGAATCTCATCTCATTCATTCTTTTGTTTCCAAAAATGCTGCCAAAGAACAGTGGGACATTATTGTTGTTGGGAAACCGACAGATATGAGCGGAATGGGAGGAGCTGCTTTTGCGTCAGGAATTCTGAAAGAGTCTGAAAAAGAAAAAAACAAGGGTGCCGTTCAGGAACCCAACCCTTTCCTGAAGCGTCATCTGCTTGTTTCAACCTACGACCTTTTTGCTGAACTGCAGAAAAAGAAACTCATCGGAAAAGTAAGCTACAAAGACATGGGAGCTGGCGGCATCAGCTGCTCAACCGTTGAACAGGTTGCCAAGGTGGGCCTTGGCGCTGAAATTCATCTGGAGAAGGTCCATACAGCCGTAAAAAACCTCCCTCCTTCCGTCATTGCCTGCTCAGAGACCCAGGAAAGATTTACCTGGATGTGTCACCCCAGCCTGACCAAAATGATCCTGGACCATTATAACAAAAAATGGGATCTGCCTTCTGTTGCAGAAAATGCGCGGGCATCACTGGTTGGAAAGGTGAAAGAAGGCAATTACGTTTTGAAATTCAAAGGTGAAAAAGTTGTCGATGCCAAATCCCATGACATTACAGAAGGCCTGCTCTACAACCGTCCGTATTTGCCGGAGCAGAAACATCTGGAAGAGCCCAATCTGCCCGCTCCAAAAGATTACAACAGGGAACTGCTGGCACTGCTGGAATCGGAAAATATTGCGAGCCGTAAACCGGTCTACGAACGGTACGATAAACAGGTTCAGGGGTATGTGGTGCTTGAAGCAGGGCTTGCCGATGCAGGAATTTTGGCGCCTTTGATGGATGAGGATGTTGATCCGAAAACAAAAAAAGTTGGGATGGCTTTTTCAACAGATTCCAATCCCCGCCACAGTTTGATCAGTGCCTATCATGGTGCTGCCAACGCGGTTGTGGAGTCCATGCGCAACGTGGCTGCAGTAGGGGCATACCCGCAGGCAATTACCGACTGTCTGAACTACGGAAATCCTGAAAAACCTGAACAGATGTGGGAACTCAAGGAAGGTATTGAAGGCATCCGCGATGCCTGTCATGGCATCAAACTCAAAAACTATCCGGCTTCGCCTACACCGGTGATCTCCGGAAATGTGAGCCTTTATAACGAAAGCAAAAGCGGACACGTGGCCCCAACAGCTGTGATCTGCTGTATTGGAAAGATTGACGACTACGCCAAAGCGGTCACCATGCAGTTCAAAAAGCCCGGGAGCAAAATTTACCTCCTGGGAAAACGCAAAAATGAACTCGGCGGTTCAGAATACTACCGTCTGCACGGTTTCCTTGGAGAAAATGTTCCTGAAGCGGATTTCGCCGAAGCCCAAAAAGAGATCGGTGTGATGGTAGATGGCATACACGGCGGCCTAATTCTTAGCGGCCATGACATTAGTGACGGCGGGCTTGCTGTAGCGGTAGCGGAGATGTCGTTTGGTGGCTGGGGTGAAGGAAAAATTGGTGCGGAAATCAATATTGCCCACTGTGATGACATGAAAAAAAACGGTATCAGTGACACGGCAAAACTTTTTGGAGAAACCGGAGGATTTGTGTGCGAGGTTGATGCGGCAAAAGAAAAAAGTTTTTTGACGCTCTGCCAAAAAAATGGACTGCAGCCTTTTCTCATGGGAAAGACCACAACTGCTGCAAAACTTGTCTTCAAAACCAGCACGAAAAAGCTTATTGATCTCCCTTTGAACAAAGCGTCCGACCGCTGGATGAACGGGTTGCGGGAAAAACTCTAATCACCCGGAGTGGTAAAGTAAAATATATAATCATTTCGTCAAGCATTTATCGCATCTGCGAGCCTTCCCTGAATTGTTGAAAGGGCATTTTTGTGGTAAAATAACAAGATAAAAATAAACCCCAAACTATGTCCAAAACAAAAAACACCGAAAAGCATCTTCGTGAAGTCATGGCCAAGGAGCAGGCGGCCCAGGCTGAAGCCGGAGAGGAAATGGAAAACGGTCAGAAGTTCATGAACTTCACTCCAAAGGATGGTCCGCACACCCCACAGGAAGCGGCTTTGTACGACAAAGCGGTTTTTACCTGGATGGCTCCGGAATATATTCAGCATCCAAAAAGTAATATCTGGTATATGGCTGCGGCAATCGTCGCAGGGATTGTTGTGGTACTGGATGTGATTACCGGTAATTACACCATGGCAGTTGCTGTACTGGTGTTTATGGCCGTGTATTACTACATTCACCTGAAACATCCGCCAAAGAACATCAAGATCACCATTTCACGAATGGGCATCAAAGTAGGAAACATGGTGTTCCCATTCAGCAGTATTCAGGCGTTCTGGATCTTCTACCACCCACCACACCTCACCACCCTCAATCTGCGGGTGAAGGAGCATTTCTTTTCGGAAGTCATTATCCAGTTGAACCACGAAGATCCGGTTCCCATCCGTGAATTCCTCTGCGGACAGATCCCGGAATGGGAAGGGAAATCGGAGCGTCTGGGAGACGTGATTTTGCGTTTGCTCAAACTCTAAACCGTTATCTTTCCTGCCATGGCAGAAGGACTCAATCAACCTAAAAAACAGCCTGAAAAACCAAAGGCGACACCAAAACCGCTTGATGAATCCACGCGCGTAGTTTTGGGAAAATTTGATGAGAAGCAGGAAGAGCAGGTCAAGAGAATTGAAGAAATTTTCGAAAAAAGAATTTCAGGTTCCAAGATGCCGGAGATCGCTTTGAACGAAGTCCGGACCATGAAAGAAGGCCAGAAAAGTGCGGTACGTTCAACATTCGCGCGCTTCAAAAAAGAGTTCGAGGAAAAATCCGACGAAAATAAAAGTGAACGTGACAATCTGGCCATGGACCTTTTGCAGCAGGCCGAGAGTGAGGCGCAGACACGCGTCCTCAACATCGAAATGGTTTTGAATATTCTTGTGAAAGGCGATTATATTACTGCAGAGGAGGCCCAGGCCCTGAAGAGGGTGCTCGTCGGAATTGAAAGAATTTCAGCCAAGGACGTGCATGCCCAGGAAATTCTTGTGAAACTCAAGGAAAAAAAGAATCTGGATTCTACCGATTATCAGCGCATCATCATGATGATCAATCCGTCAGATTTGACGATGCGTGACGCCAAGCCGCGTGAAAGATTTGAAATCACCACCGCGGGCATATTGATTGGCTTCATGAGCCCGGCCCAGCGTTATGAGCTCATTGAGGAAATGATGAAATCTCCAAAGTCCAAGGAAACGGCAGAGGTGATTGACGGTTTTTTACGAACAGGAATTTTATCAATTGCCCAGGGGGAAGAGCTCTTTAAAAAAGCCGTCGAAAAAAAGATTATCACCGAACAGCAGTTCAAGGAGGTTTACCAGAAGAGATTTGATCAGGGTTTTTACATCGATGAAATGAAGAAGGTGAGGGAAGCCATTGATGAACAGGTCAACCGCATGAAAGGAAGTTATTCCACCAATCTGGTTGAACGTGTCGCCGGAGCGCCGTTGCTGGGTTCCGCCATGCTGCTCCATTCATTCTTCTGGATTTTAACCAACGTCCTGGCCTCCGGTGGTGATTTTAAGAGTCTTTTGAATCCCAAAAAATACCCCTACGTCTGGGCGGCAATCGGCGAAGGAGCGCTGGCGCTGGAAATAACCAGTGGAAGCCTCAAACGTGGTGCCGGGAATTTGGGCATTGGATCGGGATGGATCAGCCGCGCCGTAGAGTCCATGGTGGAAAAAGAGGGTCCCAAAACCACCCAGGAACAGACAGCATTTGCCTCGATTGGCGAAATATATCTGAGTTATCCGGACTTTGGTTCATACCTGGAACACGGCGGTGCAGGAACCATTCTGGGAATTCGTAAAGCAAAAACAGGCCAGGGACTCCAGGGGAAAGATTTAATCATCAGTTACGACGAACTGCTGAAAACAGAAAAAGATCAGCTCCAGCAGTCACGCCTTGCCGATGCCCAGAAAAAATTTCCGCAAAAAATGAACGCGCAGATTAATACCATCGCTGAAGCACTCACCATGCTCAAAATCGAAACCCAGGGAGATTTCATGACAAAACTTGGCTTCCTCAAAGATTCCCAGGGGCTTGGCAAAACAGCCGATGTCCCATCAACACCAAAAAAAGTCGCTTCCTAAAAATAAACAAAAACCATGCAGCAGTTCGGTCCACAATTCATCAATAATCATCTGATGCCTCTCCTGGAAGAGATGCTGACCGATACCGTGCTGCGCAAAAAAGATTATCTTGATAAACTTTTCATCAACGGAGTTTTGGAGGAAGCGGAAAAGAAAAACCTCATGGATTATTATTTCAATCCTGCACGGAAGAATGCAGGAGTTCCTTTTGTCGGGTCCGAAGAAAGTCGCGAACGCGAAAACTTCCTCAAACATTTTGTTGAATATGTCCGCAGTCGCGGGGCAAAGCCGGAAGACCGCATCCGGGCTTTTCTGCCAGTCCAGAACCAGAAATCGGAAGGTCCGGTGAAAGTTGTTGTGTGGCCGGCCGAGGTAAAGAGGAACCTCTTCCTCATGAGTTATCACATTGCAGAAAATTTTGAACACGACAAAATTCAGGAGATCATTGCCGCCAAGGAAGCGGCCGGAAGTGTTGAGGAGGCAAAAAAAGACCGGGAACTGCTGGAAAAAGGCCAGCTTATGCTGGTAAAAGATCCGGCAACCGGCGAATACACCAAATATATCCGGGCAACTGAACTGAAAGCGGGTGAAACAGCCGTACCATTTTTACCGCCGCCAACACCGGAAATGGCCACCATGATGGAGCCCGGATTTGCGATGCCATCACCGGCCAATCTTCAGGCTATTGGCCAGGGAGCTGCCAGCCCGCAGGCAGTTGCCAAGCCGAACAAATACGAACCAAAACCTGCCGCAGAAGAAAAAGATGAGCCGGCTTCCAATGACGAGCTGGTAAAAAGTTTCCAGAAAAAACGCGGCAAAGCCATAGTGAACAAACTGAAAAAAGAAGGGTTTGAGGTGCTGGGCGACGTCCAGTTTGATGCCAACGGGCACGCCGTGGTGAAAGTAAAATCCGGGAAAGACACCATGCTTGTTGCTGTGGATACCCGTGTGCCGGCAGATCAGGATCTGAAATTTACCTTTACCTTCCAGGATGGGCCAACCGCCGGAAAAAGTTTCACCGTCACCGAAAACAAAATGGACGAAGCTTTCCATAAGCTTGATGGATCACAGCGCGGAGCCCGCGAACTATACGACGACATCGATCTTCAGAAAAAACTTGGCATAAAGAGTGACGCCTACCCGGAAAAAGCTCCGAACGAACCAAAACCATTGCCCAAACCACTGCTTGCTGCCGGCGTTAAAGCGCCAGGCGAGGGCATAAAGCTTCCATCTACTCTCGGTCCGGGCATGGCACCAGGTGGCGGCGATGCCGTTGCCGCAGCCATCGCGGCAGAACTTGAAGCCGGCCCGGTACGACTCCCAACAGGGTACCGCGCACCCACAATGCCCAAAGCAGCCACTCCAAAACCGGTTGCTGGAGGCGTAGTGGTGAAAGCTCCACCCAAGCCGGCCGCCGGAATTCCCGTGGGGTCGGTCATGGAGGCCAAGGCCAAGATGAAGCAACAGCAGGAGGATCAGGAACAGGGGGCGGCCGGCCCGCTCGTTGCCGTCGCACCGCCGGTTGCTCCGGGCAGAGTAGTTACCCCAACGGGTGGCGGAGCAAAACCGGCAAAAAGCAGCCTTGGCAAAATTGCGGTGATCTCAAATGTTCTGGGAATCGGGGTCGCCACTGGAGCAGGAGCCTGGATGGGATCCGCAACCAGTGCAGATCCAACCGCAACAGCTTTTCATTCTCTCAAAAATGTCTGGATCGCCATTGCCCATTACCTTCCGAATCTTTTCAGTTAATAAAATGATACAGCGGCCGGTGATCTGCCGCAGGAAAACACAAAGATCACCCAATCACGCCTCTAAAAAATAAACACACAACACTATGGTCACTACCCTTCATCATTTCTGGTCAAAGCACCGGAAACACATCATTCTCGGCATACTGCTCGTCATGGGAGCCATGGCACTGCCACATCTGGTTCATGCCCAGGGAACTGGCACAGCCAACGTTCCGGACCAGTCTGGAGATCTTCTGAACGGACTGAGTAAAGTCGTTGGAATCCTGCAGCGTGTCTTCTGGCCAGTTCTCCTCATGATTGGGAGTCTGATGCAGAACGACATCCTGTTTGGCGCGGGAATGGAACAGCGTTTGCTGGAAGTGTGGGTCAACATCCGTAATATTGTGAATATTCTTTTTGTGCTCGTGCTGCTGGGCATAGCCCTTTATAACGTTGTCGGCGCGGGCGAAAACTACCATTTTAAAACGATCCTTCCGAAGTTCATCATTGCACTGATTGCCGTGAACTTCACCTTTATTGGAATGAAGGTGGTCCTGGATGGTGTGAACATTGTCTCAACCGCACTGTTCGCCCTTCCTGACAGTGTTGAGAAAACTTTGAAATCCGGTGGCCCATCTGGATCAGACAAAATTGGTATTCTTTCCATTGAGGAAGCCAACGGCATCTGCGGAGCCATCTATGGCGGTGTCAACATCAATGAACCAGAAGGGAAAGCTTCCTACCAGCAGAATCTTGCCGAAGCCCAGAAACAGAATCCGAACACGTTTTGCCAGCCGGAACCAGGTGGAACGCCGTCAACCTATATGCGCAGTTCAGCAGTCAAATTCTTTTCCGGGATGAATGCCAAAAATGCAGCACTGGTCATGGCGGTGACCCTGGGAAGGGCAAACCTGTTTGACAAGGTCTACGTGAACGCCAAAAAGCTTACCATGGGAAACCTCGTTTTAAACACATTGTTTACCATTATTCTCTATGTTGTTTATGGCACGGCCTACGTTGCCCTCTTTGTGACACTCCTCATCCGGCTGGTGGCCCTGTGGGTGATGATCGCTATTTCCCCACTCATTGTTCTGCCGGCTGTTTTACCGGAAAACATTAAAGGCATGCTGGGTGAAGGTGGAGAAATCGGTAAGAAATTTATCAAAAACGCCATTGTGCCCATCCCGGTAGCCCTGGTGATGTCCGTCGGGTTCGTGATGTTGCGCGGACTCCAGTCAGCCAATCTCAGCACCTCTCCTGACCCATTTATCAATAACCCAACATTAAGCCTGGATCTGCTCACCTCGGGTATTACCTCTCTCCAGCAGCTGATTGTGTGTGGAGGCATGGTGGCCTTTGTGTGGGTGGGTGTCTTTGAAGCCATGAAAGGAACCTATGCCGAACACGCCGTGGATGCGATCAAAAATACCGTTTCCGGTGCCGGCAAGGCCCTTGGGAAGTTTGCCGTCGGAAGTATTCCGCTCTTCCCAACCGCCCGTGGGCCAGTGACCGTTGGTGCTCTTGGCGTTGGCTTACAGGCCATGCAGAACGTTCCACGGAACAAGTTCCAGAGACAGGCTGAAACCCTCTTCCCGGAAATCATGGGAAAAACGACGGAAGTCGGCAGAAAACTTGGTGAACAGAAAGATTTACCAGGATTCAAAAAAGCCATGGGTGAAGTTTCCCGCAGCATGCTGCCGGATGGCAACGTACAAAAAGGTATGTCGGAATTCTTTGAAAAAGATGGGAAAAAATATGTGAATTCCGATCTGAAAAAATGGTTAACCGGAACATCGTACAACGGCGACACCAAAAAGTTCTTGGAAGATTTGAAAGCCGGAAAGGTTACCCAACAGGACATGGAAATCATGTACCAGAATGCCGGAGTGAGCCCAGCTTCAGGCCTTTTGGATGCCAAACCAAAAGATGCCAAGGAAGCCGCAGCCGCGGGAAAGCTTCCCCCAAATCAGGAAGCGCTGCTCGACAAAAAGAAGCGTACTGCCGATGAAGCCTACCTCACCGCTGACCAGAAGAAACGCCTTGATGAAATTGATAAAACCCTCAAGGATAAAAAGGCCGACCCTGAAGCTGTGAAAAAAGCCAAAGAGGATCTGGCAAAAATTGCCCAGGACGTTGAGACGAAAAAAGGTTCACTCACGAGCACCATTGGCTTTACCATTACCGACAATGTCAAAGGTCCGGGGGTGAACGCCTCGGTAGGGCCAACAGAAGCCAACGCCAAGGCCATTGATGATGCTCTGGTCAAGAAGGCTGAAGAGCTTTCCGGTGCCAAGAAAGGAACTCCAGAGTACGCAGCTGCAGAAGCAAAAGTTGTTCAGGCGGCTGTAGACAATATGGATGCGGATGCTGCTGATAAACTGGAAAAAGCTTCCGCTTCACTCCCCGCAGACTCCCCGCTCAAAAAAGCCATTGCTGAGCGTCGCAAAAAATCCCCGGCCAAACCAGGCACGCCGGGCGCACCAGGCGCAGGTGGAGCAAAACCGGCGTCACCTCCTCCAGGGGGCGGCACACCAAAACCGGGCGCAGCAGGACCAAAACCTGGAGCTCCGGCACCGCAACCGGGCATGCCGGCAGGTGGACCTAATGTGGCCTCTGTGGCTGTCACCGATCGCAAGAAAGGAACAGACAATAAGTGGTATATTGGTGACGGTCTGGGAGGATGGAAACTCGATGCAAAGCAGACAGACTAAACATTCAGGAATTTGACAAAATAAAAAATAATGATAGAATTAGCACGAGAACAATGCTGGGGGGCAACTCTCATCTACAACCAGAAAAATCATCCGAGCGCCCCGCGGGAGGACCAGGATAAACCTGCGTTACCAGGAACCGCAGCGCTTACAATGAGAAAACGAAAGCAATGGTCATACGGTCACCTTAAGACCGTACACGCTCAGTGGGCGCCCATGCGCTTTTCTGCACGTCGCGACGGTGGCACCGCCACTCGCCCCCGTATCCATACGGTACGTGCACAAGCCATGAACGCAGCCGGGGCACATATATCCCTTCAACAAGGATCACTATGATGACACATGCTTACCTCCACCATACAGACAACGCAAATTCCGGACTCTTCACGGGAAAGCTTTTAAGCTGTTCCATTTTTGGGACAAGTTCAAACCCAGGTCAGGCTTCTCAATCATCAGCGACCGGTTCATGCTCAACCAGCCGCATGGTTTTTGCCAATACAGGAAAAAAAGCATCAGGAAGCGGAGAAGACGGCGAAGCAAAATCTGAAGAAGAAAAGAAAAAAGAAGAGGACGACAAGAAGAAGAAAGATGAAGAGGAAGAAAAGAAGAAAAAAGAAGAAGCCAAAAAGAAAAAGGAAGCTGCAACGGGTGAAGTTGAAGTCACCAAAAGCAGCGTTTCAAAAAAAACCGAACAGGTATTGCAGACCGTCAGCGGAATAGAAAAAACCTACAGCAAGAGCGATAAAGAACGTCACCGCGCGACAACGGAAAAACTGAAAACTCTTGGAGTGAAGTTTAAGAAAATTAATCAGGAGGACGCTGAAAATCAGCTTGAGGTCAAAGAAATTTTAGACCGTTTGATTCAGGAAGGAAAAATTACCAAAGAAAAGGCCCAGGAAATTATGGATCTTGATCCGGTAATGGCCGACTACGATGACAAGTGGAGTGAAATTATTGCATCGGTCCCTGAACTCCGCCAGAAAGAACCGTACACGATTGCAAAAATCAAGGATCTTAAAGAAAAAGAGGCTGAGAAATCGGTCAAATTAACGGCTGAGTTCGACAAAGCACTGAAAGAGTTCCGTGAACTCATGGAAGCTTCAAAAAACGAAGTTCTCCAAAAAGCTTATAAAGAGAAGGCTCTCAAACAGCTTTCAACACTGGTGGGTTTACCAGTACAGGATGATCAAAAACTGGTATCGCTTGGACTCCTGGAAGATCCGGAAACCAAAAAATTGAAAAACTACCGTCAATATTACCGGATCAAAAAAGTAGATTTTGAAGAGATCGAAATCAAAGATGACAAAGGAAACGTGACCGGAACCATCAAAACCAATACCCCGGTTGTAACCATCGAGTCCCAGGACCCTGTCAGTGGCAAAGTGGGTGAAGATAAATTCTCTCCCGCTGAACTGAATAAATGGGTTGAGAACATTGGTGTCACGGAGGATATTCAAACCCTCAAGGATCTTGAAAAATCGACCGGTGAAAAAATCAAGGAGGGGGATGTTTTTGAAATCCGAGTCAAAGAACTTCCAACACCTGAAGGCAACAACAACGGAAAAGATCTCAAAATAAAAATCAAAAAAATTGATGAGATTAAACAGGAAATTGAACTGGATGAACCACTGGATTTCCGCGGGAAGAAAACAAGATATCTGGAATTTGGTGAATTTGCCCGATGGTTCAAGAAAAATGAAGCACTTCGGCCAATTGAATCGTTAACCAAACTCAGGAACGAGCTGGGCCTCCACGTTGATTACCTTGACTCCATTTACAACCGCCAGCCGGGGCATTACCGTCCGATCGAAGTCAAAGAAGGCGAAGTGCTCCACTACGATGACGATTCCGGAACCCAGTTTGTTATCAAAAAAGTCAGTGACCAGGGGGTTGAACTCGATACAGGAGACGCTTTTACGCTTGCCGCATTTTTGCGCTGGGTCAAAAAAAATGAGGTTGAAAAACGCGACCCGGATGCGGAAGCAGAACGGGTTACCCAGCATGAACAGGATGAAGCCACCAAAAAAATTGAAAAAGAAAAGGTAAAAAAACAGGTGGAAGAACAGATGAACGACCGCAAAGAAGCAGCAAAAGATCCCGCAAAACTTGCAGCCATGCCCCACGCGGACGATCCGGCAAAACCATCAGCAAGTTACCTGAAAATGCTTTGGACCCAGACCGAATTCCTTTCCCTTGGTGATCTCTGGGAGTTCGGAAAGACCATTGCCGAATTCGTGAAACGTAAAATGCACCGCTGGCAGCACGGAAAAGTTGGCCGTTACGGTGAGGCCGTTTTCAAAACTCTTGGTGCTCCATTTCATAACGCCAAAGGTGCCCTGGGTGGATTTGCCAAAGGTCTTACCACCGAACTTGGTGCAGAGTTCAAGGGTGTTGCCCAGCACGCCGAAAATGAAGAAGTAAACCACCACGTTCACCACCTGGAAACGATGGGTATCGAAACGGTCAAACACGAGCTCCACGAAGCCGCGAACACGGATATTTTGAAAGCCGCCGTCACAGTTCTTTGCAAAAAAGGACAGATGCGCTGGGATGATCATGCTTTCTGGGGTTGCGTGAACAGGCTTTCCAACGGCATGCCAAAAATGATCGATGCCAAAACTCACCTGGACGATATTGAACTTATTTTTGATGGCTGGTGGGGACAGGATACTTTCCGTGAGTTCAAGAACAGTCAGGAATCGGGCTACAACAGTGTGAAGAATAACTTCAAAGATAACGCCATGCGTTTGGAAGCTATTCCTAATGGTTTGCGAATGGCATTGAAAAGTAAACTCCTTATGCACCTCTCCGGAAAATACGTAAATCCTGCGGAATATGAAGAGTACGTGCATTTTGCCATTGAGGCCGGAAAACTGTCCTTTACCGACAAGCTTTACTACCTTATTGCCGGAGTAGGGGCGGATGGTTACGATGATCAGGGCCACGGCATGACGTTGCTGCATTTTGACCGTGTAGGGTGCCATTGAAAGTGCCCTTCTCAATAACTTTCCGGTTCTGGACTATTTTGTGCAGGAGCAAATGAGTGCTTTTGATGATCACGGCGAAACCCAATCTATAAAAAAGACGAATTTGGAGCGAACTCATTAAAAGATAAAGATGGAAATCCCATTCCTGAAGGAGCACGAAGAAAGCGCAACTGGGAAACTTCAGACGGTATGGATCAACGATCTGATTCTGGCCGATATGAAGGAAGAAGTCTGGCGAAGAAGGGCCATTCAATCAGCAGCTTGACCGATCTTGCGCAATACTTTCCACCTGAAGACGTTATTGAATGCTATTAAACCAGGAAAAAGGTTTGAAAGTTTTGTCAAGGAGGTTATGATGTGGAGCGATTCTACCAAGACCCGTCTCAAAAAAGCGGTAAGTGACTGTAGTCGCTGGGATCATGATGATATGGATTACTTTGCACCGCAGTTGACGGAAGACACCGTTGATAACCTGACCCGTTACGCCGGTGGTGCCCGCCAGCAGGTTTCCACGCCAGGGTTGCTCAACGCCTGTATGGGTTTCAACGATTTTGCCCGGGTCAAACTGGACATGATGAAGGCAAAACTGAGCGGTGAAAAAAAAGATAAAGGCGGTGCCCAGAAAGATCTCCGCGAACTTATGGATCTCCTGCGAACCCAGATCAGATTCCATGCCATTGTGGATAAACGTTTTGATCATAAGGAAAGAACAATGTCCCGTTTGGGTGCTGCCGAACAAAAACAGAAACCACTCAACGATGATTCCCGCCCGGTTGCTGACCATTTGGGTGAAGTGGAAGCATTTATTCGTGGGTTATGCCAGGAGTTGGGAATGATGGATGAGTGCAATATTGTTTATCGAAGACATCAGGGTATCCCTGCCTGATGATGTATTGCATCTGAGCAGTCAAACGCTGTACGTGAATTTGGAAAACGCCTGGAAGGGGCCAGTCGCGAATTACACTAACAACGACCCTGAAAAAACCATGGACCTGTTTAAGCGAGCAGGAGAACAGGATGATTCTGGGCAGAGGAAATGCTCCTCAAGAAAAAGGAGAGTACAAAGAGATTCCACGCAATATTATTCTGGAGAAATACAAGGATGATGAGATCGAAAAACTGGTCGCTGAATATAAAGCCATCGAGGAACAAAAGGCGGCAACAGCGGAAAAAACCAAAGAACAGGTCGACACAGGAACAAAATGTTCGTGTTCAGGAAATTGTTGAACAGGTGGAAGCGGAAAGGTACACTCCCACAGCCCAATGATAAAAACTCCTGCAGAACGCCATCACAAGCCTGCGTGAGAAAAAGCAACCGAAGAAAAAGGGGCCTAAATATCAGCTGTACATTGGTCATCAAAAAAGGCGGGAAGTTCTCCCGCCTTTTTTCATATCCCCAACCGAACACAAAAAATTAACTCTTGTTCTTCTTGAAACGGTTGACCTCTGCCAGACGTTCACGCACCATCTGGGCGCGAAGTTCAGCTTCCAGTTTTTCGCGGTCAACATCATCTTTGGCGTGCTTGAGCATTTCTGCGGCTTTTTCACGGGCAGCCCGCGCCTGCTCGGCCTGGATACCTTCCAGATTTTCCGCGGCATCGGCAATGATGGTAGCTTTGTTATTGATCACCTCAAGATAACCACCGTTTACAAACAGAATTTCTTCGGTTTTATCGGTTTTTACAACCCGCATGGCACCTGGACCCAGTTTAGTAACCAGAGGGTGGTGATTGGTCAAAATTCCCAGCTCTCCGTCAACAGCAGGAGCAACAAGCATATCAATATCGCCTGCGTAGAGAGAACCTTCTGCTGTAACAATACTTAAGTGAAACATAATTCAATAATTATTTCTTGGCGGAAGCCATGGCTTTTTCATGCTTTTCACGGGCCTGTTCAATCGTACCAACCATGTAGAAATCGGACTCGTTCAGATCGTCGTGTTTCCCTTCAATAATCTCCTTAAAGCCACGAACGGTGTCCTTGAGTTTTACATACTGGCCCGGAGTGTTGGTAAACTGTTCGGCAACAAAGAATGGTTGTGAGAAGAAACGTTCAATCTTGCGTGCGCGTGCAACAAGTTTCTTGTCATCTTCGGAAAGTTCATCCATACCAAGAATGGCAATAATATCCTGAAGATCCTTGTAACGCTGGAGAACACGCTGAACTTCACGGGCGGTGTAGTAGTGCTCTTCACCAACCACGTTCAGATCAAGCTGGCGGGAGGTTGAATCCAGAGGATCAACTGCAGGGTAAATACCTTTTTCAGTCAAAGCACGGCTCAAAACCACGGTGGAATCCAGATGGCTGAACGTTGTAGCCGGAGCCGGATCGGTCAGGTCATCCGCCGGTACATAGACCGCCTGTACGGAAGTAATAGAACCGTCTTTGGTGGAAGTAATACGTTCCTGAAGCGCACCCATTTCTGTCGCCAGGTTTGGCTGGTAACCTACCGCGGATGGCATACGGCCAAGGAGCGCAGACACCTCTGAACCGGCCTGGGAGAAGCGGAAAATATTATCGATGAAGAGCAGTACGTCACGTTTCTCAACATCACGGAAATATTCAGCAATGGTCAAACCGGTGAGCGCCACGCGGAGACGTGCTCCAGGTGGTTCATTCATCTGACCAAACACCAGAGCAGTCTTTTTAATAACTCCGGACTCCTTCATTTCCATCCAGAGATCGTTTCCTTCACGAGTACGTTCACCAACTCCCGCAAATACAGAATACCCACCATGTTCCGTGGCAATGTTGCGGATCAGCTCCTGAATCAATACCGTTTTTCCTACACCCGCACCACCAAACAGACCGGTCTTACCACCTTTGGCAAAAGGACAAATAAGGTCAATAACTTTCAAACCGGTTTCAAAAACTTCCGTCTGGGAAGACTGGTTCACAAACTGTGGTGTTGGACGGTGAATTTCCCATTTTTCTGCATCCTTGATGTCGCCCTGACCGTCAATCGGGTCACCAAGAACGTTCAAAATGCGTCCGAGTGCTTTTTCTCCGACCGGAACAGTAATAGATTTTCCTGTGGAGATTGCCTCCTGACCACGGATAAGACCATCGGTGGAATCCATCGCAACACCGCGAACCTGGTTGTCACCAAGCTGCTGCTGGACCTCCACGACGAGCTTTTTGTCGCCGATCATCGCCTCAACCGTCTCCAGAATTTTTGGAAGTTCTTCGGAGGCGAATTCAAAGTCCACGACGGGACCGATCACCTGTGTAATTTTTCCTTTTGCCATATGATGTGAGTGAATAATTGAATAATTGTGTAGTGAGGGCGCTCCTTTCGCTTCTTTCCGGGATTATGCGTTGGAACCGGCAACAACTTCCAGAATCTCTTTGGTAATCTTGGTCTGGCGTGCTTTGTTATAGTGAAGAGTAAGATTGCTGATAATATCGGAAGCGTTATCCGAAGCCTGGCGCATGGCCATCATGCGGGCGCTGTGTTCGGAAGCCTGGGATTCCAGAACGGTCTGGTAAACGGTGGCTTCCAGATAACGTTTCAACATCTCATCAAGCAGAACTTCCCGGTCCTGTTCAAAAATGTAGTCGCGCTTGGTAGCGGCCGTTTTCATGGTTGATGGCTCAATCGGGAGCAGTTTTTTGACGACAGGCTTTTGGCTGAGTGCAGAGTAGAAATGGTTATAAACCATGTACACTTCATCAAGTTTTCCATTCAGGAAATCATCAAGAATCACCCGGCTGATGCCCACCGTATCCAGGAAAGACGGACGGTCACTCATGGTTTCAAAATCAGCAAGAACCGCCTTGCCAACACGTTCCATGGCCTGACGTCCTTTTTTCCCGACAGTAATAACAACCTCTTTGGTTTCGTTTCTTTCACGAAGAATTTCCAGCATCTTGCGGATAATATTGCTGTTAAAACCACCGCAAAGACCACGATTGGAAGTCATGAACACGTAGCCGACATTTTTGACCTTGTCCCGTTTCTGAAGAAAAGCATGGGAAAGGGCAGGGTCGCTGTACGTGACGAGGTCGGTAATAACCTCTTCCAGTTTTTCAAGATACGGACGGCCCTTTAGGGCAGCCATCTGGGCACGCTTCATCTTGGACGCCGCAATCATTTCCATCGCCTTGGTAATCTTTTTCGTCGACTGGACCGACTTGATTCTGATTTTAATATCTCGGAGTGAGGCCATGAGAAAAGTGTGTGAGAAATGTCATAAGAACTACGCTTTCTTGAATCCATCCTTGAACTCAAGAATGGCAGTCTTTAACTGGTTTTCAAGGTCATCGGTGAACTTGGCGGCAACAGTCAAAGCCTCTTCCAGGTTCTTGTATTTGACCTTCATGAAGTCGTAAAGTTTTGCCTCAAATTCCTGAACGTCTGCAACAGCAATATCATCCAGAAGTCCGCTGTTAAGCGCATAAATAATCTCAATCTGCTGGGCAACGGAGAGTGGTTTGTATTGTGGCTGTTTCAACACTTCCGTTACGCGCTGACCACGGTCAATGGCGGCTTTGGTCTGGGCATCAAGATCGGAACCGATCTGGGCGAAACTTTCCAGAGTACGGAACTGGGCGTAATCAAGACGCAGACGTCCGGCAACTTTTTTCATCACCGGCAGCTGGGCGGAACCACCAACACGGGAAACGGAAATACCAGGGTTTACCGCAGGACGTTTACCGGCGTAGAACAGTTCAGATTCAAGGTAAATCTGACCATCGGTAATGGAAATGACGTTCGTAGGAATGTAGGCGGAAACATCGTTCGCCTGGGTTTCAATAATTGGGAGCGCTGTCATGGAGCCGCCGCCCAAAGATTCAGCAAGGCGGGACGCACGTTCCAAAAGACGGGAATGCAGGTAGAAAATATCTCCAGGGTACGCTTCGCGGCCGGGTGGGCGGCGGAGGAGCAGGGCAACCTCACGGTACGCCCAGGCGTGCTTGGAAAGATCATCATAGACAATGAGGGAATCCTCCCCGTTGTACATGACCTCTTCAGCCATGGCGCAGCCGGTATATGGTGCAATAAAGTTCAAGGAAGCAGGATCAGACGCTGATGTAGCGATCACGGTGGTGTACTCCATGGCACCGGTCTGTTCAAGTTTGCGGACAACGCCGGCAATGGTGGACTGCTTCTGACCAATGGCAACGTAGAAACAGTGAACATTCTTGCCTTTCTGGTTGATGATCGTATCAATGGCAATCGCAGTTTTACCAAGCTGACGGTCACCAATGATCAACTCACGCTGGCCGCGTCCAACAGGGATCATGGCATCAATCGCCTTGATACCGGTCTGAAGAGGAACACCAACCGATTTGCGGTAAATAACACCTTCAGCCTTATTTTCAATCGGGCGGAACTTCTTTGATTTGATTGGTCCTTTGCCATCAATTGGCTGACCAAGTGCATTCACCACGCGTCCGGTAAGTTCCGGTCCAACCGGAACTTCCATGATGCGTCCGGTGCTTTTTACGGTATCACCTTCTTTGAGGTGTTTTCCCTGGCTAAAAAGGATACAGCCCACGGTGTCCTGGGTCAGGTTGATCGCCATGCCATACGTATCGCCTGGGAACTCAACCATTTCTCCCATTTTTACATCGTTCAGTCCGCTCACCTGGGCAACACCATCACCAATCATGACGATGGTTCCAACGCCAACAGTATTTGGCTTAAAATCCATGTTTTTAAGTTGCTCTTCAAGAAATTGGGTAATTTGGTTCGCGTTGAGTTGCATAGGAGAAATATTAAAGTTGTTGGCTGATGAGATGTTTCTGAAGCGTTTCTAAATAATTTTTTACGGAATAGTCGGTAAGGAAACTGTTTTCATAGATTTGAGCACCGGCGACCAGACCTGGATCAACCTCAAACTTTACGGTGACCGGATGTTTCTTTTTGTCCTGAAGTTTTTTTACAAAAGAAAGCTGTTCCTGCGGGGAAAATTCACGGGCGGTCCGGATGGTGATCTCTCTGATTCCCTTGAGCTCATGATAGTTTTTGCGGTAAATCTGCGCGATCTTGGACAGGTATTTCAAGGCTTTCTGCTGCGCAAGCGCGTAGAGCAGGTGAAGGGTCAGTTCATGCACCTTGCCGTGAAAAGTGGCATGGAGAACTTTTTGTGATCCATCGGCAGGAACGTAAGAAACGCTCTGGATGAGAACCTTAAAATTCTTGTCTTTCATGAGATTCTCAAGACTTTCCATGTCTGCGGCGACTTTGTCTTCCACTTTCTGGGCGATCGCCATCCTGAGAAGAGACTGTCCAACCTTGATGTGAAAATTCACGGATTTCATGAAGCAAAACTGTTAAGACTATCTTCGATCATTTTGGCATCTTTGCCGGAGTCCATTTTTTCACGGATAACTTTTTCAGCTGTCTGAACAATAAGATTCACAGCCTTTGCCTTGAGCTCTTCCATGGTTTTTGCTTTTTCAAGGGCAATAACCTGGTGGCCGTTATCAACGATTTTCTTGGCCTGATCCTGGGCTTCTGCAACAATGCTGTTCTTCAGACCTTCTCCGTCTTTGCGTGCTTTATCCATCATGGACTGGCTTTCAACCTTGGCATTTTTCATCATATCCTCACGGATAGATGTAGCCTCCTTCAAAGAAGCTTCGGCTTTTTCAGCATTTTCAACCCCGTCACGGATCTTTTTTTCGCGTTCAGCAAGAAGATTGGTGAGAGGTTTGTACAGAATGAGATTCAGAACCCCAAGAAGAACAACAAAGTTTAGGATCTGAAATCCAACAACAGCCGGATCAACGGAGAGTCCACCACTGTGGGCCTCAGCTTCCACACGGCCTGGAGCTTCTGTCTCGGCATGAGTTGCCGGTTCAGACTTTTCAGAAACGGTTGAAGTTTCACGTTCTGCTGGTGCCGGGCTGGCAAATGCAACAGCAATAAATTCGTTCATAAGTTTGCGTTAAAAGCGCCAATAGTGGCGTAAAAATTTCCAGAACCCTGGAAAATTTATTTGTTGAGGATCAGAATCGCGACAACGAAGGAGAAAATTCCAAGACCTTCAGCAAACGCAGCAGCAAGAATCATGTTGAGCTGGATTTTTGATGCAGCTTCTGGCTGGCGGGCAATGGATTCAACAGCCTTGGAACCAATGCGACCGATGGAGAACGCTGGAAGTGTAATGCCAAGTGCAATGGCAAGTGCAGCAGCGAGTGTATTCATATTGAATATGAATTAAAAAATAAATGTTTGAGATAGACTCTCATGACGGGTGCCTGCTGGTCCTTCATCCATACCGTTGTGGCTCTGGACTCGGGAGCATCCCTCATGAATTTCTATCGGTAGAAAACCTCAAATTGTAAAAGAACACTTGCCCGTATTACCCGACAACCGGATGAACAACAGGCGCGGACTCACTTTTGGTTGGAGCAATAACCTCATGATCCTCTTCTTCATGGGCGGTATTCAGGGCGGTAAAGGTCAGGAAGAGTACGGAGAAAACAAACGCCTGAATGAGGCCAATAATAAACTCAAGCATCATGAACGGAAGCGGGAAGCCCGGAGCAATAAGCAGGAACGCAACGGTCAAAACAATTTCTCCACCAAAAATATTTCCAAAAAGACGGAGGGCAAGCGCCAGCGGACGGACAAGTTCAGAGATAATGTGAAGAAGCCCGACAAAAAAGTCGATAATTCCCATGGGTCCTTTTGTCAGCAGGGCCTTGATGTTTACAAAGTGGCCAAGATGACCAAAGAATCCGTGAGCCTTCATTCCCTGGTACTCAAAATAGACAAAAGCAATGACCGCCAGTGCCGCAGTCGTGTTCAGGTCGCTGGTTGGCGCGCGCAAAAAACCAAGCTGCTCGGCAATGAGTCCCATGGCAATACCAAGCCAGTTGGAAAGAAGAATCGTCAGGAAGAACGTGATGAAAATCGGGAAATGTTTTTGAGCCGCTTTGCCGCCGACCTCCTCCATAAATTTATACATTCCGCCAAGTGCCCACTCCACAAAATTCTGGAAACCTTTTGGGAGGTACTTCATGGTAACGCGGGCAACAATCGCCAGAGTAATCATAATCGCCATCACCAACCACATCGTGATCATGGTATTGGTCACCGGAATTCCCGGCGCAATACTGAACACGGTTTTGGGGGCAAGATGAATCTCAAGATCAGAAATACCCATAGCGAAAAGATGATTCTTTTTCAGAATAAGTCAACCACCCATTTTAAGAAGAGATTTTAAAAAGTCAATCCTGAAATTTTTTTGATCTCTAGTGCGATGGACACCGGAAAACTGTCATAACCGCGGAGCCGCGCTCCATGGAGCGCGGCGGCATAAGCATCACGAATTTCCATGGCCGAAAGGTCCTGAGTTTCGTACATGCGTTGAAGCTGAAGATAGGAATAGTTCACCGCGTAAAAAGGCTCGACGGGGGAAAGTTCCATGGCAGATTTATACTCTTTGGCCGTGGAAGGAAATTCGGCAAAGGTCACCATGCCGTATCCGTCACGCATATGAGTGTCGGCCAGCAGGTGCTGAAGATCGTGGAGCCAGAACATGCCCAGAGCAGGGAGCATTACCAGGAGAACGATAATGATTTTGCACCTCAGGCGGAGAGCATACGTTTGGACATAAAAATACTTTTCACCGGCAAAAGTGCGGAGAAGAACAGCGGCAAAAATCACAAGAAAAACCCAGTGTACCGTAACAGAAAACCCAAACTGGTTGGCAATAATAAGCCCCAATAGTCCGGTTCCAAAGCCAAGTGCCAGCCACTGATCCTGTGCCGGTGCATGGTCGCGGTTCCGCAGAAAAAATTTTCCGGCAGCAAACACCAGGCCAAGCAGAAAGAGGTAGTAGGCAACCGTTCCCGGAATGCCAATCTGAACAGCGGTATCAAGGACCTCATTGTGGGCATGGTCGGCAATTTCTCCCTGGTCTTCACGGGTATTCATGGAAGCAGGGGCAAAAGACGGAAAAGTAACGGCAAAAGTTTCCGGTCCATAACCAATGACAGGACTTGTGAAAATCTGCTGAAGCACTGCAGGCCACATGGTGATTCTGGTCCGTGCCGATGAAGCACTCTCTTCATTGGTCATCAGACGTTCCATAAAGGGGATTTTTGTTGCCCATTCCGGCTGTGCATGTGCTGCGATGTACCAGAAAAAAGCAACTCCAAGAAGCGGAAGCATCAGAACACCCGTAAGCATTTTCCAGGAACGTCTGCGCACAGCAAGTAATCCAGCCAGCATGACGAATATTCCAGCAAAGGCCACAAGTCCGGACCGGGAAAGTGTAAAAAGCAGAGTGATGAAAGCAAGCCCAAGCACAATCAGTGAGAACCACCGGTATTTCCCGCGGAGCACATGAACGGCACTGACCGGCAAAATCATCAGGAGGTATGCAGCCAGGTAGTTTGGGTTCGCCAGGGTTCCATACGCTCTTCCCAAAAACTCATCATCATTCCACCACTGTAAAAATCCCGGCACAAATTTTTGCAGAAGCGCCAGAAGACAGGCTATGCCCATCCCCAGCATCATGGCCAGCATCAGACGATTTTTTTGTGGCTCATGCTTCACTTCAAAAAACATAACCAGCCCGGTCAGCACATAAAAGAACATGGTGTATAAACCCTGAAAACGAGGATACCACCCAAAAAAACTCAGGGCCGGTGCTACTGAAACAACTGTGGCAATCACCGTGACAATAAGAAAAATTGCCAGTGCTAACAAAAGACCTTTGACCGCTTTCCCCTGCGATGAATGCACCATTGGTATTTCCCCTTTTACCATGGCGCGGGTAATCCAGAGGAGAAACAAAAGCAGACTCAGACCCTTAAAAACGGTAACTTTCGCCAGTTCAAACGTGGTAAAAAGGTTCGGGAAAAACACCAATGGCAAAAGCACAACCATGAGCAGCCAGATGGCCTCCATCCAGAATTCAAAACTCAGAATCTGTTTCTTGAACATACAAACAGTCTACCAGACCCCACAAAGAGCACCAAAAGAATACTTCACAATATTTAATAAATAATGTCAATTTAACCTGTTGAGCATCGCCCATTTCCCCCATCACAAAAAGCTGAAAATGTGTTAAAATTATTGGAAAATAAAAAAAACTCATGCCTCAAAACACCAAAAATCCCACAAAGCGTGATGCAAAATCTACGCTGAAAAAAGTAAAAAAACTGGTGGCGACTCTTGCAGTCATGTCCAGCATCCTTTCAGCAATGCCAGCCACACAGGCGGCCCCTCCACCAGGAAGTACCACTGCTCCATACACCGTTTCCTACAGTGCCCGTCTGACCAATGCCGGCGGAACTCCGGTGACAACAACCCAGGATGTTCGTTTCAGTTTATGGAGCGATGCCGACTTTGATGCGACGGATCTTTTGGGTTCGGGATCCATTGATACCGGCGCCGCAGGATACGCAGGCTGGGAAGAAACACACACCATTACTCCGGACAGCAACGGACTTTTCCAGGTACGACTCGGCACCATCAACACGCTTCCGAATTTTGCAACCTCCACGCATATTTTTTTGGAGGTGGATGTGAAAACCACCCTGGCACCACTCACCAGTTTTGAAGTTTTGGATCCGGATGGAAACACTGCCAACGTAACCGATCGTTTCCCATTGGACTCATCAGCGTTTGCCATTAATTCCGACACACTGGATAACCGCGATGCGGGAACGAATCCTGGCGAAATTCCTTTCCTGGATGGAACCGGACTGCTGCCAATCAGCACCATTCCAGGCGGTACCAACGGCGAAAACTTTATTCTGGATAACGATAACACCATTGTTGGTCCAGGCTCCATAAAACTCCAGTTTGGGAACACGCTCGCGAAATTCCTGGAGTACGATAACCTCTTAAGCTGGTTCAATTTCAACGATGACGTCAATATTACCGGAAACCTCACGACAACCGGAACCATTAACGGAGTGACGGTCAACTCTACAACGGTTGGCCCGTACAACCAGAGTATTGTCTATGAACCACTCTATGCCGACAGTGTGATTCAGCCTGACGGCACAACGAATAGTGGAAAACTCGAGGAACTTTTTATTGATACTGATGGAGCTCCCGGAAACAACAACATGAACTACTATCACTGGTCCACGCTCAAGCCAACACTCCAGGATGTCGATCTTGTCATCCGTCCTACGATTCCAGAAGGTTTTGTGGCATGGCAGGCAACGCCGATCCAGTTCACCTTCAGAACCGGAACAGCTTTGGTTGGTGACAACCAGGTCGATATCAGCGTGGAAGATACCGCAGGGAATCCAGTAACACTCACAGGTGCTTCAACGCTTGTAGGAACAGCATTTACCACGACTTCAATTACTTTCGGCGGTGCGCCAACATTTACTCCGGGCCAGCCCATCACCATCCATGTGAAACTTACGGCCAAGAGCTCGGGCTCCGCGGACGCCGCCAGACTGCAATTGAACTATAACGGACGTTAATCCACTTACTCCTGAACCGCACGACTATGGAAAAATTCCCCTAAACATTTTGACCTCTTGGGCACGCCATGCTGTCGAACATGGTGAGCGCAAGGGCGCCAAGAAGGCGGACATCGGTGCCTTGAAACTTCCAACCTCTTACCAAAAAAACAAAAATAATTAACCCCCAAAACATTATGAAAAAATTACTCTCCAAAAATGCGACGAAGCTTGTCAGCTCTCTCGCCACTGGTGTCATGCTCCTGGGCATGGTTGCCCAGACCGCTTCTGCGGCCATTCTCTTCCAGGACGATACATTTGCCGATGTGGAATCTGACGCCATCCGCATTGGTTCAAACGATGCTGGTGCGGTCAACACCGCCATCCAGTTCGGGAACGATTCAACATCATCAGAAAACGGCGTTATCCAGTGGAACATTGGTACCAACTCCTTCAGCGTTGATCATACCGTTGATATTACGGGCGGTTTGAGTGCAACCGGACAGGTGAATTTCTCCGGTGCCACAGGAACAAGACTTCGTGAAAGCTCAAGTCCAAACACCCTCGCGGCCTGTGCCACATTAAATGAGGTCATCGTTAATACCACCTCTAACCGCTTGGAAGTCTGTACAACCACCGGTGTTGCAGGTGTAGCAGTGTGGACAGCCCCAGCTCCAGCAGTTCCAACAGGAGCAACGAACCCTGCAACATGTTCAGCAGGACAGCTCTTCTTTAATACCACCTCTGCAACTCTCCAGGTTTGTACGACCACTAATACCTGGAATACTGCAGGTCCACAGGATTTTGAAGCGGTCTATGGGTACGATGCAGATAAGAAACTCACCACCACCAACGGCGCCTTTGAAATCGCCCGCGGTTCCGGTGCATTCACGTTGAGTGGTACAGGTACAACTTCTTTGAATCAGAGTACATTAACATCAACTTCAACAGGTGCCATGACCCTTACAGGTGGTGCGGCTTCAACCGTCAACACCACAGCCGGGAACCTGAGCCTTTCTTCTGATGCTGCAAACTTGAACCTTACCGGTGGTGGTTCAGGTGCAACAGCAGTAAATATCCAGGCGAGCAACGCCGCAGGTGGCATTACCGCTAACTGGGGAACAGGTGGTTTGAACTTCTCATCCACAACAGGAGCATTCAGCGTCAGTGGTACCGGTGCTTCAACCGTGAACGCAACAAGCGGCAATTTGAGCCTTACCACAACCACTTCCGGAAACATCGCGTTGAACTCCGCCGGAAACATCACCTTTGATGACGCGACCATTACATCACCAATCAAATTCACCAATACTGACACCGCTTTGAACGCAACCTTCCCGGCTGGTGCAGGTATTTTGGATGCCTTGAACTCATTCACTTCAACCGCTGCAGGAAGCGGCGCAAGCAACGTGGGTATTAACGATTCCGGCAACTACTTTACCGGTACGGATGTTGAATCAGCACTTCAGGAACTTGGTGCGGTTTCCGGCGCAAACGCTCCAAACAATGATCAGCTCACATTCAATCCTCAGTATCCGAACTACGTACTTTTCCGTGATGGTACCAATAATAGTGGTACGCTCGTACAGGACTACGATAATACCAGTGGCATCAACCGCCAATATTATGGATGGACATCGAATAATCCATCGTTGTCTGACATCGATGTAAAATTCCGTTTCCCATTGCCAGCAGATTTTGCCAGCACCGGGAACTTTACTCTGGCTTACATCACCGGTACGGCAGCAGCGGCCAACAACAAGGTTGATGTGACCGTTTCCAATGCTACTGATCTGACCGCAGGTGCTCCAACGGCATGCGGATCCAGCGCAGGGCTCACTTCTACCACCTGGGCAACCACCACTATTACGGCGGCTACATTGAATGCCGGCTGTACTGGTGGTACCGCCCTGAACGCCGGTGACATTGTTGAAGTTGACGTCAAACTTTACGACATCAACGGTGGAACAACCTTCGCACGTGCTTCCACGGCGGCATTGGCATATAACAACTAAGAGTTAGGTCACGCCGCTGCTCCCCAGCAATCTGCGCGGGGAGCAGCGGCGGCAATGGTAAGAAACATGATAACATTCCCACACATTTGTAGAAACACCCTTTCGATGAAAAAAACTGGAAAACAATAAGGAAAATCTCCTCCACCTTGCTGGCTCTCACACTGGCAGCAACTGCTGCTGCCCCTGTCAACGCCCGCATTATTTTCCAAGACGATACGTTTGAAACCGTCTCCTCCGATAATCTCGTTATTGATGACAATAACACGAACGCTGGAAACATTATTCTGCAGTTCGGTTCAACGCTGGCAAAAACACTGCTCTACAGCCAGTCCAATTCCCGTTTTGAATTTAACGATAAAGTCGATTTCACCAACCATGAAATTACCACGTTTCGCGTAGAGAATGTTGTACTCCCGGCAACAATGGGAAACCCTGGTGCTGGAGCCGTAGGAAAAATTGTCCAGCTAACCGGAACAGGAACAGACAGTTCATCCCCGGGCTGTACGCCAACAGCCTGCGCAACAGGAACCTACTCCTGGAACGGTACCATCTGGAAATCACTCCAGGGTTCAATCACCACCTCCACAGCAACCAAAATCGTAACGGTTGGCCCAACCGGGCGTGACTACACCACAATCGAAGCCGCAGCCGCATACTGCAATACACTTTCTGGTTGTGAGATGTGGATCGATCCGGGAACCTACACACCGGCAACAGCTGTGGATCTTGAGAACGTTCGTCTTATTGGTGCGGACACCGGCCTGACAACCATCTCCATCACCGGAACCAACATTCTTTCCGTCCGTCAGACAACATTTGAAGATCTCACCATCAATGTGAGTTCCGGCATTACGGGAAACTATGGCATGAATGTGAAATTCAACGCAGCATCGAACAGTTCACTGCTCTTCAATAAAGTTGATTTTATTGTTGGTGGGGCAAAAGCCGCCATTGGCAGTACTGCCGGTACTCCGCCCGTAACAACAACAACGCTCCAGAACTGTTCGGAGTCTTCAGGAACGGGCACATTGGTACTCGCAAAAGCCAGCTCAGGACTCAATACCACCAGTTCAACCTTTACAGTTATTGATTTGATCAGTACAAGTGCATTAAAACTCAACGACTGGCCGGTAACCATCGTTGGTGGAAGCAATGTGGTGAATACCGGAAACATTACCACCATCCCGGATCGCACGATTCTGGTATCGCCTGGAATGAGCATCAATAACGCCATTTCAAGCCTTGTAGCCAGCGGAGGAAGCGGAGTAGTAAAACTGCTGGTTGGCACTCACACCATCACTGCTCCCATTGTTATTAACAGCAGCAATATTGAGCTGGTCGGTGAAGGTCCGGGAACGATTGTTGACGCCGTTTCAGCCGGCTGGACAGGGGGAACGGGTGGAGATGTGGCAGCCATCCAGGTGGGTGCAGCCAACGGAACGGCGCCAGTGAGCAACGTCATCGTCCGTAATTTTAAATTACGGGTACAGCCGGATGTTCATGGTGTGAAAGTCAACGGCGGAAATGAAAACAAAGTCATGGACATGATTGTTCAGTCCACAGGCATAAAAGACCCGGCAGTAAGTACCCATACCGCCATTGTTTTCACCAACTCCAACACTCCAATCGCTGCACAAAGACGTTCAACAGCAACCAGAAATATTATCAATCGCAGCGATGTTACCGCATGTACTTCAGGACCTATTGCAGGTTTCTGTTGGGTTGATGGTATTCATTTCGATGGCGATGATGCATTTGGCGCTCAGACATTCGGCTACAATGGCGCTGGAGGAGGAATTCACGACAGTATCATTTCCGAAAACATCGTGAACGAAGCACGTCAGTCTTCCTATGTTTTCACCGGAGTCACCTCTTCCGGAATTTTCTCAAACCGCGTCAGAAATATCGGCTTCAGCGGAGGATCATTGGGACTTGCATTAAGAAATTCAAGCGACGACAGCGTAATTAACAATACGGTTGAAACAAACAATAATGCATCAACGGTCGGCATTACACTTTACGATAACGTGGACAACACCTCCGTCATAGGAAACACCATCACCGCGAACGGTACGAACTTCAGTATCGGCATCGATATCCATGACATCGGTGGCGGGGCTGTGGCAAGTACCAACAATACCGTAATGGGGAATCAGATCAACGGGGCGACGACCGGTATCAATATCAGTGTGAACAGCACCGGGGCATCGGTATCTGCAAACCAGATTATCAATACGACCACCGTCATTAACGACGCTGGCACCGCCAGCAAACTGGAAAGTCAACACCACCGGGCCACTGTTAACCCGGCTGTCACTGACGACATTGCCGACGGCTACGGCATCGGAACAATATGGGTAAATACCGCCACCAACACCGCATATATATTAACCGATAGCACGGCCGGTGCGGCGGTATGGAAACAGATGGGGGGAGCAGGTCCAACCTCACATTACACCTTTCTGTCCACAGGAACGGCAGAAGTATGGACAAACCAGCCAGCCGCAACGACAGAATTTGATTCCGCTGCAAACAGAAGATTATCCGTAGATCTCACCAACGCCACACAGGCCCGTTTCAGCACCAATGTGGTCGTAGCCGGAGCCGGAGGGGCTACACTGCGTGTCCAGTATTCCACGGACGGCGGTACGATCTGGACCAATCTCGACGGCGGCGCAGGACCAACCGTTCCAATCACCGTGGGAAGACAGTCCACGGCATTCTTCACTATCGATGCAGCCGCTAGGGCCGACGTACTTCTCAGGGTTGTGGGACAGAACGGTAACGCTACTGCAGACCCGTCCTTTATGACCATTGAGCTGGAAGTAAAATAATTGCCAAAAAATAAAAACTAAAAAAATACCTATGAAAAACAAAAAAATACCATTGATGATGGCAATTTTTCTCCTCTCTATTCTGCCGTTTACGGCAAGAGCGATTGTTGACACCAACTATGTGCCGTTGGACCTGGCCGCAGGCGAAGTCGTTGCCGAAAGTGCAACCTCTACCCAGCCGGAAGTCCAAACCATGGTGGCCCAGACATCGCAGCCGGCTGACCCTGTTGTAACAACGGTGCAATCACCAACCCCTCCACCCGCCCCAGTCTCAACGCCATCAGGAGGGGAAGTATTGGGAGTCGTAAAAGAACGAGATCCTCTTGAAAAAGCATATAAACTGCTCGAAGGAAAATTTAATGACCTCTTTGAAAACTACGGACAGTTGCAGATCGAAATGGCACATCTGAAAGCATCCGCCGAAAAAACTCAAGAAAGTAATATTATTGAACGAAGCAATCAGAACATTGTTTATGTAATTTTTGCAGTGGTCCTAGCCTCTATCATGTTATTTATTGAAAGAGAATACACGAAATTTTTACCCGTTTCGTCCAGTCTGACAAAAGGGGCAAAAAAACCGGCAAAGCAAAATCGGAAGAAGATAAGACGTAAATGACTCAGGTCAGAAAATACTATGGATATCAACCGCCAGACAAATATGACGGATGAGGAGGAGCAAAAACATAACCTGCATCAGCACCTCCACCATCACCACCTCAAAGCGATCATCGTTATGCTGGGCTTCACATGTGCCCAGTTTTTTTTCATGGGGGCCGTGGTGAGCGCGGGCGAGCTGACAATCAAAGCGCTTCTGGAATGCACAAACCTCCTGCGTCTTGACCATAAACAGCCGAACGAACTGGTGATGAACGAAAAACTCACCGTAGCGGCGGAAAATAAACTTCAAGACATGGAGAAATACAAGTACTGGGCGCACGAGAACCCAATTACCGGAAGACAACCATGGGATTTCGTAGATGAAGCCGGTTATTACTACGAAACCACCGGAGAAAACCTCGCCTACGGCTTCACCGACAGTCAGAAAATCTGCAACGCCTGGGAAAAGAGCCCCAAGCATCTTGCGAACATCACGAATCCATCGTTCCAGGAAATCGGCTTCGCAGTGGACAAAGCGAATCTTCACAAAAATGAGAAAGGTATTCTGGTCGTTCAGATGTTCGGCAGCCGTGACGATTTCAATCCATCAGCAGAAGGGTCGGCTGCATCGGGATTAACCACAACCGCCAGAAAAAACGAAACGCAGCAAGCCGAATCGCTTCATGAAATCTCGCCGGAAGTGAAAGGTACGGCGTCACAAAAAACTGCCACATCGGTAATGTCAGAGCGAATCGGATACTCAGGCCGACTCCGTCCGCCCAGAGCAATCCTTTTGCAGTTGCTCCTTCCGTATGCAATGGCCGTATCATTTCTGGCAACAACCATTTCTGCCACGCTCATCTTCAGTACAAAAAACAGAAAAAAGGTTAAGATGATGAAAACCGCAGCAATGGCTTTCGCGTCAGTTGCCGCCATTCTCACACTCCTTGTTTTTCTTTTTCCCATCACTAAAAAAGTCTTCGAAATGATCGCCTTTTTTCTGCTCCTGGAACTCCAGGTTTTTGCGGGGAAAGGGGAATACTCCATTGCTGTGGCCATAGGACTGACCATCCTTTGCGTCTATGAATACTTCACCGAAAACAAAAGTATTCTGTTTATGGACCGTCAAAGCATGGAAGTCCAGAAGAAGAAGCTGACCACTGGTGAAAAGGCCGGGGCAGCTGTCTACGCTGGAATAGTGCTGGTGGCTCTGGTGTTCGGAACTTCCATAGGGGCACAATTTGCATTCATACTCATCGCTTTGGTTTTGGGAATCACGGTTTTTTCCCTGCGTGAAAAGAAAAATATTCAGCAGCATGATGTGAGTACTTGGATCAGCAGTTTCACGATCCCCAAATTCTTCCTCTACCTGATGAACTATCTGTTGAGTGTTCAGATCCAGGGAAATGTTGCTTATCAGTCAATATTACTCCTTTCTTGTTTTATCCTGTACGACATTCTGGACCACGGCGAAAAAATTGCCACAAAAGCCAATAAGGGGCAGATTTCACATTATGAATTCAAACATTACCTCTTCCACCGCTGGAGTAAATACTGGAATTTTTTTCTGGGCATCTGGTTCTTCGTAGCCCTCAGGGCAAATGGGATAATCGACGCAAATTACGAGTATATTCTGCTTTTCACCTTTATGATTGCTTTCTTCACTTTCCTGATGAAGAACGAAAACGGATTCACATTCAAAGATTTTGCAGTCACCATATTCTTTTCTGTCTTATTGGCTGGAATAAGTCCGTTGATGATGGCAATTTCCAACAACGAAATCCCGACCTACGTGCTGGCTGCGGCAATATTCGTAGCGTTTGATCTCGCTGACGTCTATTTCCACGAAAGAGAGTTTAAAGAGTCAACCATGAAATTCTGGGGCCAGAAGGCCGTGGTGTACATGCTCATGACCGTATACATCGCCCAGGTCCACTTCATGATGACGCACCCATTATTTGAAATCAACCAGGTGACTGTTTCAATCTTTCAGTAGCAGGACTAAAGGCGTTCTAAGTCTTTAATGGCAAGGTAAAATAAAACGTCGTTCCTTTTTCTGGAGCAGAATCGAACCAGATCCTGCCACCGTGGGCTTCCACGACCATTTTGACATAATAAAGTCCAAGCCCGGTTCCAGTTGCCTGGGACGCTATGGCATTACCGGCGCGGAAAAATTTCTGAAATATCTGCGATTGCTGCAACTTGGGGATTCCTATGCCAGAATCACGGACGGAGACCTTCACGAACGTTGCATCCTTCTCCCCCTTTTCAAGCGAGTAGCCTACATGGACGGAGCCACCTTTCCTTGAATATTTAATGGCGTTGTTCGCAAGGTTCATCACCACTTGGTAGAGCTTTTCCTGGTCGGCCTCAACAGTTGCCGGTGAAGCCTCTGTATCCGCGACCAGGCTGATTCCAAGTTGCTGCGCAATTCCCTGCTGTTCAGTGAGAACCTCACCGATCATTTTCTTCAAATCACACACTGTCCGTTCAAGTTTTTTTGCCTTGGTTGATTCGATTCTTGAGACATTGAGGAGATCGTTCACGAGTTGAATCATGCGTTCATTGCTCGAGTCGATATTCTGAATGAATTCAAGTTGTTTTTGGCTGAGTTTTCCGGCCTGCCCGCGAAGAAGCAGGGATACCATCCATTTGATGCCGGTAAGCGGGGTCCGTAACTGGTGAGAAGCAATTGAAACAAATTCCGATTTCATTTTATCCACTTCGTATTCACGAGTCTTGTCCGCAAAGACAACCACAGACCCGACGACCTCAGACCGTTTCTTAATTGGGGCTGCGGCGAGGAAACATGAATTGAATCACCTTTTTGGGGACAAGCCTGATATCCTGCTCGGTTTTAACGAAAGACGCCTTACTGAGTACCGGACTCAGGAAATCCAGTGTGATAGGTTTTTCTTCCTCATTCACAAATTTGAGGTGCCTATAAAACGGTGAATTCAGGAGCTCTTCATTGGTCTTGCCAGCAAACTGTTTGGCCATGGTGTTGACCAGGATTATTTTACCGTCACGGTCTACAACGAATACTCCTTCTCCAATGCGTGAAGAACAGCTTTGAGTTTTCTTTTCTCAAGATCACTCCTGTCGGCATGGTCTTTTATTTTCTTCTTCGAAAGATCAAGTTCATGGAAAGCGGTCTGTACAGACTTCGCAAGGCTCGCAAGCTCATCCTTGCCCCCGCTGATGCAACGAGATAGCTGGGAGCGGTCAGTCCCGTAATGGAAGACCGCATTGGAAAGCCTGGAAAGTCGCCTCAAAATATACCTGTCGACGATTCCTAAACTCCCAAAAATCAGAATAGCAGCAAAAATAAAGAAGAAAATCATGGAATTCTTAAGTGAATCGATCGCAAGTGCATTCACGGTCCGCTCACGGTTAATCCGTATGACGCCTTCGGCGTTGCCCTCGTCGTTCTTCAGCGTGAAAAACGCCTCCATGCGTTCATCATCGATAAAATTGATGACACGCTGCGTGTTTGGGGCAAGAACCTTACCGGGTGCAAATATCGAATCCAGCTTATCGGAGGAATAACCCTCAAGCAGACTGAGGTTCAACTGGGTGAGTGAGGAAAGATCCTGGATATAGTTTTCATCCAGGTGGCGCATCATGACAAGGGTTCCCCGGATGGGCCCTTGGTACTCGCTAGTGACAATCGGACGGGCGGCCAGGAACATCAGTTCTCCATTCAAACGGACGATATCCGTATATTTGTCCTTCGGATTCTCCATCTCAAAGAGATCTTCATGATACTGGAAGAGATCCTGCAAATTCGTTGGGACTGCAAGTCCCTCTCCTTTGCGCCAATCCACGTGACGGGCATATATAAGTTCCCGTCGATCATTCAGGACAGCCACCAAATTGACATGGAGATTGATGAACGAGCTGCTGCCGAAGTTGGCATCAATATATTCCTGGTTGTTGTCCTGAGCAAACTGGTAGGTATCGTCCCATGACGCGTAATCTCCAACCGAAGTCAGCAGTGAATCCTGGTCCCGCTCCAAAGCGCCAAGAACCCGGTCAATGTTGCCGGCCATTGCATTTCGTTCAATCGCTTTCGTCTCTTCAAAGACAAAATTCACAATGGTCAAAAACATGGCAGCAAGCATCACCACAAGGATGGCCCCAAGGGAAACTAGTATTCGAGTCCGAAGTTTCATGAACAAAAAGATTTTATTTCGCAGCCGATCCTCTTAATTTTACGACAGAAAACACCAAAACTCCAAGCACAATAATGATGAAGGAAATTGCGCCGATTCCCAAATATCCTAAAACAAAGAGCTGGTAATCAAGGTCGGAAAAGTTAAAAGACTTAGCGGCGGTCTGCTTGCCCAGGACCATATTGTCATCACCGTAGAACAGCGCGAATGCCGAATGGGGGACCCTTTCGAACACACCCATCTCTTTTGTTTTTACAAACTTCCACCTGCCGTTGGCATTGACGGTTACCGTTCCGACCAGCGCCTCGCCGTCATCAACGAAAAGAGCAACATTGGCATAAGAAGGGCCGGTGCCTTCAAACGTGACGGTATGCTCAAGCCCTGATACGGTGATGGATTCAATGACGGGAACGGCTTTTTCATCAAAACTTCTCGTACCGATAAACTGGAGATGCTGATCGACCGCCCCGTGGGTCGGGGAGAAAGGCTGGAACTGGTGGAAAACCGAAGAAGAAAGCGTTTGAACGAAAACAGCAACTACCGCCATGCTCACGAACGAAAGAACCAGGACCTGCTGAAAACGCTGAGGGGATGCGGTTACAGACCCCAGATCCTTTTCATCCGGGGCGGGGGTTTGCGCCAGCAGAAAATGGGGCAGGGATACAAGAACGAAAAAAGATTTAAAAACCACCAGCTGAAGAAGCAGGAGCATCCTGGACAAGAAACCAGAAGTGACAATCTTTCTTTTCAGTGTGTCGTTGTAGGCTGAAAACCCAGTTATGAATTTTGAATACCTGTTGCCCATTGCTCTAAAACGTTAAGAAAACGACAAGAAATCCGATGCCGATGAACGAGACCAGTATGACATTGGCGAGCAGATCCAAGGCGTATAAAACCTGTTCTCCCCAGGGAGACGAAAAACGGTATTCAACCGAAGGACCGAGTGGACTCTTGACGCGTGATGACTCATCATAGCTTTGGGCTTTCACGACATAATCACCGTCGGCCTTGTGGAAAAGCGAATTGGAAGTCAGTCTCCAAACACCGGCGTCATTCGCCGTGGCGGTATAAATCTGCGCAAAATCATTAGTATTTTCCTTTTTCATCAGATGGACAAGAACGACTGCGTGCGGGGCAGAAGTTCCCTCAACGGTAATCTTTTTGAGATCGGCACTATCCTCAACCTTGGTGACAACGGGCGGTTTAAGTGAATAATCAACTGGAGAAGAAAAATAGGCAAAAACCCGTGATGAATCTGAAGAGAGCCCATGGAGAACGGAGTTGGACATAAGGTTATTCATGATAACCTTACCAACAACAACCGCCTTTGCCACAAGAAGAAGCAGCAAAAGAAAGAGAAAGGTAAAAGTGAGCGTCTTCCGGACAACATACTGAACATTGAATTCATTTTCTGGCGAAAGACTCTCGACCTTCATGAAAAAATAGAGAGGAATGGACACGATGGCCAAAACCCCCTCCAGGAAAACAACCGTCAGCACATCAAAAAAAGTTTTTATCGCATGGTACTTCGTCAGATCCTGTTTACGTTCAGCAATCGCGGAAGTGAGGTGCATGATAAAATTCAGCCAACGTGATCTGAGATTCATGGTGTGGCTGTGGTGCATAGGAGAAAGAAAAAGGAAATTACGCAAGCATTTTCCCGATAAACGAGGTCAAATCCTCAAGATCTATTGAAGATTTGACAAAAAAATTCTTCGCACCCAGTGCGATGGCACGTTTTTTTTCATCATCCTGTCCAAGGTTCGATAGCACAATGACCTTAAGCCCATGGAGCAGTTTTTTTGCCTTTAATTCCTCAAGCACTTCATACCCGTCCTTTTTTGGCATCAGAAGGTCCAAAAGAATCAGGTCCGGTTTTTCCTTGTAGAAGATTTTAAGACCATCAACACCGTTGTCAACGGCAAACACCTTATAGCCGTAACTGTTCAATTCGATCGTCAAAGCCAGGGAGAGAATCGGTTCATCTTCCATAATGAGGATCTTCGCCATTTTTGCTTTTGTTTTCTTCACCAAGTTCATATCCTGTCCTTAGAGAATGAACTCTCAGAATATTAATAAAAAACAACAATATTGGCAATGACAAAAGTGTGACATAGAAGGAGTCAGCTTGTTATATTTCAGAAAAGTATAGACATTTTGGAAAAGAGTAATAAGAATGTATAACTCTAAAGTTCCGCAGAGCACCACGCTGGCTGTATGTTGGCAATTCAGGGTGATATTTGTTATAATTCAAGGCACATTCACATCAATACCAAATCTTATGAGAAAACTTGCATCGGCACTCATCATTTCCACGCTTTTTGTCAGCAACGTTTCAGCACTGACACTGCTTGATACTACTGGCACAACACAGGTCACTTCTCCCGCACCGGCCCCGGCTCCAACTCCAACAACCGCTTCAACAACTTCGACCCAGCAAGCCACTACGAACATTTTTTCCGATGTTCCTCAGACCCATCCGAACTATGTCGCCATCAACTATTTGAAATCACAGGGAATATTGGGCGGGTATCCTGACGGGACCTTCAAGCCGGATGCTCTGGTCAACCGCGCGGAAGCCCTGAAAATTCTTTTAATCGGAAACAAGGTTGAAATTCCATCCGCGGTAAGCCAGGTCAGTTTTTCTGACTACAAAGTTGCCGACTGGTTTGCAAAATATGTCGAACAGGCCAAAACCCTTGGGATTGTGAATGGCAATCCGGACGGAACATTCGCCCCGGCCCGTAATGTGGTGCGCGCTGAGTTCATGAAAATGCTCCTCATTTTAAACACCTTTAAGGCAGATAAATGGGCCGGCCAGAGCATCTTTGCCGATGTACCAAAAGACGCATGGTTTGCACCTTACATGAACTATGCCGGGCAGTCCGGTCTCATTACCAAAGATGAAAAAAACATGCTGTACCCCGCCAAAGCACTGACCCGTGGTGACGTGGCAGAAATCATGTACCTCATGATCGTCATCCGGAGTGATAAAAACACCCAGTTCCTCATTGACCAGACCGAAGCCCAGATGGGCCAGATTGAAGTCTATATCGCGGCAAAAAATGTCGTGGCCGCCAAGCGTGCTTCTGAGCTTGCCGTAGATTTCAGCCAGCAGGCCTACACCAACATGCCGACAGATACCGTGGTACTTTCGGCCGCCAAGCTTGCCAAGGCCTACGACTACCTTATGAACGCCTTCATCACCGCCGTTCAGAAAGATTACGTCAACGCAAAAAACTGGGCGGAAATGGCCATTGCCAAAGCAACGGAAGCCTGGGAGGTCAATCATGACATCCAGCCAATCGCCAAGCACATCAAAGATCGTGCCAACGAAATTCTCAATCAGATTTCCGTCAGTTAGTTTCACAGAATGAAACGTCATCAGTCACATCAATCAAACCGCTCTCCGAGCGGATGGTTTATTGCTCTCCTGGCCGTCCTCGCGATGGTGCCACAGTCCGCTGGTGCTGTAACGTTTCAGGATGTTCCTGCAAACAATCCCTATTACGCGGCCATTGAAAGCCTCAAAAACCTTGGAGTGGTAAAGGGATATTCTGACGGGACTTTTCGGCCTGAACAAGCGGTAAATCGTGCAGAAGCCCTGAAGATGGTGCTGCTGGCCGCACAGCAAAAAGTAAACGCCGGCCTCTACCAGACAGATTTCTCTGATGTCACATTGAGCGACTGGTTCAGCGGCTACGTTTTTGTCGGGCAAAACCTCAAGATCGTGAACGGCAATCCGGACGGAACATTTGCCCCGGCCCGGCAGGTGAACAAAGCGGAGTTTATGAAAATGAGTGCGAAAGCTTTTGAAGTGGATCTTGCTCCGTACGCAAACCTATCAACGCCTGTTGCCAAAGATATGCCGAGTACGAGTGAATGGTTCGTGCCCTATTTTGCTTATGGGAAAGAGAAGAATATTCTTGTCCCCTCCATTGAAAACACCCTGGAGCCGGCAAAACTACTTTCACGGGCGGAGTGCGCTGAAATTCTCTACAAAATGTACATTCTCAAACACGGTGGAACCACCCAGGAACTTCTGAGCGCTGCGGAAGCCAAACTGGTGGACTCGGTCATCAAAATCGGCAATAACCTGCTGAACGAGGCACAGACTTCCGCCCATGAGGCAAGTTTTTATACCGCCAGCGCGCTCCAGAATGAGCCCAATTCATCGGTTGTACAGGGCGCAAATTTTGTGAGCCTGGGGTTTGAGAAAATCTACGAAGCCTTGGCCGCTCAAAAGAATAACGATCCTGCTACAGCAAAATCTCTTGTCGCACAGGCAAAAAACTATGCCGATCAGGCGGAAGCCAAAGACAGTTCATTGAAAACCGCCACGGCAAAAATCCGGGAGCTCGCGGAGTTCCTGGAAAAAGCGCTGAACAGCTAATCAAAAGGCGAGAATGACGCGGGCGCAAAAATTATTTGGCAGCTTTTTTGGAGTGGGCGTTACGGCGTGCCTGGTAATTGGTGAGCAGATTATTCTCCAGCAGACGTGTGCCTGCCGCCTCGCATTGACGGGCAGTATAATCCTCGTGCGGAGCAAGTTCCTCATTGCCGCGTCGAGCATTTTTATCAACAAACTGAATTTCAATCGGGAAGAACATCTGGTTTCCATTTACAACAACCGGGAAATCTACGGTGATATGAATGGCGCGGTATTGCTTGGAAGAATGCCCGTTATCTGTCCCGGTTAACGGCTGGCTTTCAACATCCTGATGGTTAATGGTTTCCACAGAAAGCTGTTGGAAAAGTTCCTGTGCACGTTTATTGTCTTTCAGGGCGTTCATGAGCACTTGAGGATCAACCAGGCTCTGTTTGGTTCTGCCGATACGGATATTCATGGCCGGAAGAACAGAAGAGTTATGATCAAAAAACATCTGGTAAATAAGTCTCAGTGCATCGCTTGAGGATTCGGTAACAAAACGGTAGCCGATATGATCAACAACTTCAGAAGTACTGTTGCTGGCTTTATGGAGGAGCTTCATGATGACGCGAGCTCTGCTTTTTACTCTGGCTTCAGCAGCGATGAGTGGAATAGGTTTTTCTTGCGGATTTCCACTATGGTACATGTGAGAATTACCAACTTTACGGACATGGCGGTGCACAGTGCTGCGTAACTCATCCTGGACCTGTGGAAGGGCAGAAATAAGGGGATCTTTTTCCATGAAGTCGATGACCATCGCAATACGGAGAAGCGCACAGGCCTGCGGGGTAAGCTGACGAGTTCCATGACCTGCAGAGGTTTTGAAAACATTGTAAATATCCTGGGCGTTGCTCATTTTGCGCAGCTTTGGGTTAATTTTAGGTTTCCCGTTTTGGGCAATGTGATCGTCAAAAAAGTCCGCGGCTTCTTGAAATGCTCGAATGGCATAAAGAAGATCAGCTGGACGATCTAAATTAATGCCGTGACGCTGTAAAAAACCACGAATCTTGCTTTCATCATGCAATCCAAGAGTAGAAAGGTCCATCATCGAAGCTGCCTCAGCTTTATCACGGCGCAAAAAAGGAGCCAGATCTTTCATGAGCAGATTACGAAGGTTCAAGGTAATGTTTTGCTGGTCTTCAACCATGGTTGAGGCTGCCAGTGCTGCATCAACAGTTTTAAAGGCTTTCTCAAGAACTCCCTCAACTTCCTGCTTGACCGTTTTCCTTTTTCCGGCAACCTCCGGGTCGGCCGTAAGTCCCAGACTGTGGAGAAAGGCTTTTTCTTCCGCAACCTTATTCTGTCCGTCGCGATACTCTTCAAATGTGACATCCCGGGCTGAGCGTTCCTGTTTCGTCATCAGGGTAGGGTTCATAAAATATGGGGAATATTATAAAACGATATAACTAATTAGTCAAATATTTGACAAAAAAATGTGAATACCTATACTGGGTGCATTCAATGAAAAAATTATGACAAGAAACTTTAGCCAAAATCTCATTACAAAAACAGCGGGTATAAGCTCGTGCTTGTGTAATCCCTTGTTTTGTGTAGAGAGGTTGCGTCGTAAAGTTTATTCACGTCAGCAATATCAGGGAAGCCTCTGCACAGCAGGAGGCTTCTTTCGTTTGATCCTTGAAAATTCGGGTTGCACCACATCCCTTTCAGTCCACGCACCAGCCCAACTGGTAAGTGAATTGAAAGGGGCAATGGTTGAATCAAACGACATCCTTCAACGAAAGTTCGCCGAAAGGCCGCGGAGCCCGAGAGGTGTTATACGATGATCGCACAGTCTCAAAACCCGTTTCGCCCTGACCCGTCTCGAACTGCAGGCTGTTGAGGCCTGCAGGTTCCCTCACGATCGCGCGCCGGCCGTGTTCACGACGTTTGCCAAGTTGTGCATGGTCGAAAGCGACGGCGTGCAGGCCCTCAGGAGCAACCAGTACTGGACCAGCGCCAGCAACGAGGGAGCGCGCAACCGCGTGCTCTGCGCGACGTACACCATCTTCAAGATGCGTGAGTCCGGTGAGGACACGACGGAGCTGGAGGGCGCCCTGACCTTGTTCAAGGCCTTCGCGGCCACGAACTACCCTGCGGACCGCTACAACAGCGCCAGCAAGAAGTACGAGCGGCGCGTGCGGTGTGCCAAGGGGCAGGACGAGTTCCTGGCGCTCACAACGGACAGTCTCTGGGGCCGACTCTGGGCGGATTGTTCGTCGGAAGCGCGGAGGTCAACCACGTTCACGACCGCCTCCTCTTCGCGACGCTGTACTACTGCGGCTCGTGAGCGACCCGGGTCCCAACCACCACCAGGTGGAAGGGATCAAGATGCTCATCAACCGGATCACGAGGTGCCTGACGTGGTACAACTATCCGATCGCCCGCGAGGTGAACGGAGACGCGTCCCCCGAGGGCCAGGACCTGAGCTGAAAATGCTCCGCCACTCAAGAAGGAGAAAAAGAAAAGAAGTTCGATTCAATCACAGGCCAAAAAAGTGCTGCACGGGCGCCTCCATGGCGCACCCATCCCCAGCTTGTTATGGACTTGCGGGCGTGCATTTCGGGTACTCCTCCAGAGTCGTCATGAAATGCCGCCCGCCACGATTTCCATTCTGCGGCAACGCAATGCATAACTCGTCACAGCACTCACCATTGCTCTTTGACAATTCAAACACCATAACCACATCCGGCCGGATAACAGCTTGCCCTGCACAGGAATAAACAGGCCCCCTGGCATTTCCGGTGTTCAGTCTGGATGTGGTTGTGACTCTTTAACCCTTCCAAACAACCCAAACCCCCTGCTCAGGAGCACATCGACCATGACCGATTCGCCCAACAGTGTGTCCCCGCCGCCCCGTCAGCAACCCCAACCGCGTGTCGAAAAGTGAATCCCGCCGCCAGCACGACCAGGTTCGCCGGTGATCTGCTGGCCCTCCGCAGCTTCGTCCACGCCGAGTCCAAGAAGACCGGTTCGCGGCTCGAGCTCATCGAGTCCCGCACTGGCCGGGTAGGACGCCCGCGCTGCGCTTTACTGCGGTGTGGCTTCTTCACCACTACGGCGACCGACGTACGCTACCGGGTCGTTGCCGAACGCCCGCGAGCGCCTCTACACGCTGCTCAAGGACCTGGCCAAGGAGATCGATACGGACGAGGATCGCGACCTCGTCAGCCGGCTCACCCACAAGGCCCCCTCGAGGGCCGCCGCATCGTCTCGGCTCCATGGACGCAGAGCGCCACCGGCACGTGTAAGAGCCGGCATCTCCACCATCCGTTTGGACCATTTGGAACAGAGGTATTGTCACAACCACAGCTGCCGACCGACGTGCGTGGCGCTCTCCGGGACGCGCCTCCCCCTCAGAATCGACTGTTACGGTTGTCACGATGTAGGCCCTCATCATCTCCTGATGCAGGGCCTGTTTCACTATTCAAAAAATTGACAATACGCTGAATCCCGGTAAATATGGACCGCCGGGCAAAACCGCCCAATGCACCGCGATCATTGACATGTATGGAAAATCACCAAACCCCGCTTCATGCGACTCCCGGCCAAGTGGAGACAAACCATCATGAGTCGTATGAACTGGGGGTTGGGATCAACATCAAACCAGTGGGGATCTATGAACAGTGAAGGAAATATTCTCATCGATTTGAGCTGACGCTGGAAAAATCACGGCTTTTTCTTGAACTTGTTGGCGCTACCAGGGTCACCTTCAGTCATGTGATGAGCAAACGTGTCTGGAAAAAGACCGTGGCGGAGTTTGGCAAAGAACTTGCTGAACACCTCATGATCTATTTCGCCTACATGCTCTCCGTCCAGATGAGAAAAAAGAGTGTGCAGCGCACTGACTGGAAGAAAATCCGTGAACTGGAAACGCTCTTTGTTCAACTGGTCAATAAGGCTGATCACGTGACTCCGCTCGTGCTCGAAAGAGCCTTCATCATCACACACTACTGGAAAATGACTTCCCACCTGGGGCCGACAGCCGTGCCGTCGCGTCTGAAAAGAAGCGTCCCGGATTAGTACCGGAAACCCCCCCGCACCGCATTATTTGCTGGAAGCGGGGGGCGAACTGCCTCATCCAAAAACTTTAGAGCACACGCTGCTTGATCTCGTCAAACAGCATGACATTAAACTCATCCACACCCATGGAGGTCTGTTCTTTGGTTTTGCGGTTACGGACACTGACCTTATTTTCTGCAACCTCTTTTTCACCGACAATAAGCATGTAAGGTGTTTTGAGCATCTCCGCTGCACGGATTTTTTTGCCGAGGCTTTCATTGCTGTCATCAACTTTGACACGAACACCCTTGTTGAAGAGTTCGGTCGCAACCTCCTGGGCGTAGTCGTTGAACTTGTCGCTCACCGGCAGAACCTTGACCTGAACCGGAGCCATCCACGTTGGGAAGTTTCCTCCAAAATGTTCAATCCAGAAAGCCAATGAAACGTTCATGCGTACCAGCGTTGCCACGGTGAATACAGAGCGGGGTCTTCTCTTTTCCATCAGCATCGGTGTGAGTTCAAAACGTTTTGGAACCACCAAATCGATCTGATTGGTAGCGAGCGTAAACTCACGGCCAATGGCGCTCCAGACCTGGACATCGATTTTTGGGCCGTAGAAAGCTGCTTCATCGGCCACTTCAACCGTTGGAACTCCGGCTTTTTCATGGCGCTGCGGACCATATCTCTTCGTTTTCCACAGTTCAGGTTCATCAACGTACTTCTTTCCAAGGCCAGAATGCAGGCTCAGACGCATGACATACTTTCAATCCCCGAACATCTTGAAATACTTGAGGTACATCTCCACCACGGCAATAAATTCCTGTTCAAACTGCTCTTCAGTACAATAAATATGGGCATCGTTCATCTGGAGACTGCGGACGCGCATTAACCCAAAGAGTGCCCCGGAATCCTCATAGCGGTAGCAGGTCCCATATTCCGCATAGCGCAGAGGTAAATCGCGATAGCTTTTGGATGCACCGCAAAGCAGATGTGGTGATGCGGACAGTTCATCGGTTTCAGGAAGTACTCTTCGCCGTCGATCATGTCGGAAGTACATGGAATCCTTATAGTATGGCAGATGGCCCGAGGTATGATACAGAACCCTTTGGTAATATTGGAGTTCGTACGCGAGCATAGCCCGGCATGAAACTCGGTCTCCACTTTGCCAGCCGTTCCAGTTTGGCTGCAATCACCGTAGTGGAAGCCAGAGCGGAAGCCCCGGACCGACATTTTCATGGAGGTAAAGAGTTCCAGTTCCTGTCCCAGTTTGCGGTGATCACGTTTCTTGCTTCTTCAAGCATATCCATGTGCTGTTTGAGCTCTTCCTTGGTGCGGAAGCGAACCCGTAAATACGCTGGAGCATGGGACGCTGTTCATCGCCGCGCCGGTAAGCGCCGACACGATCTTGTCGGCTTGATACGCCGGTTTTCCCGGTATGCCTTTCACTGTGTCCACCACGGCAGAGATCAACAAATTTCAGCTCTCCGCTCCGGTAAACGAACTGCATAAAGAAACCGTTGTTTCTCCTTCATCTTTCAGGTCCTGGGCGATCTCCATCTTAAACGTCTGACCGCTTTTCCGGTACATCTCAATGGCTGCATCCACCGGTTCTTCGCGGCGCACAAACGTCTGGCGCTGCTTCTGCACATGTTCCATTTTTTTCTGGAGAATATCCAGATCCTCAGGAATAAGTGTCCGGGGAAGCTCAAAATCATAATAGAAACCGTTTTCGATGGTTGGACCAATGCCAAGTTTGGCATCCGGAAACATTTCAAGAACCGCCTGGGCCAGCATATGCGCGCAGGAGTGGCGCATGCGCGAGGATTCTTCATCTTCATTTTCCACAACTTCAACTACGTTCTTTTTTAGCCATAACAGAAAGTAAAGTTTAAGAATTCCACCGCCAGTATAAATCAGTATAATCCAAAAGCGGCAATTTATGCGAGCCCGGCAAAAGCGTCAAAACAAAACGCGGTGAAAAAACAGGGAAAATCCGGTCTTGAACTTGCCTGCAAAACACTTTATTGTGAGCCCGTTTTGCACTCAGTCATGAACAATATTTTAGGGCCCCCATACCGGAAGCATCAGTTGAAGAACAGCCGAACCGTTACCGGCGCATGCTTCAGCAGGTTAGAGAAGACCACACGGTGAACAGTATTGCGAAAGAAAACCCCGTGCTTGCCGCCATGGCGGAAGGAAAGCTGTCACAGGATCAAATGAGGAAGTTTATCCTGCAGAGACATCTTACCGCGGCTCCGTTTGAAAGACTGCTGCAAAGGGCCATTCAGGGAGCCAGGGAAGAACACGATGATGATGTTGCGGAAGTTCTTGAACAAAATCTCAACGATGAAAGGGGCCTGGGCAGTGATGGAGTTTATGAACCGGGGCTTTCCCATGCTTCCTGGCGTGAAGATTTTTCCACGGCACTCGGATTACAGCCGCAAGATTTGGAGCAGGCAACTCCCAGCCAGGGAACGCTCGAATATCTCAATGCCATTGAAGAGCTCATTGCCGAAGGGGATTATGTGAAGATGGCCGGCGCCATCTACGCGCTTGAACGCTCAATCCCCGCGGAATTTCACAGGATTCTTGCCGGTGTTGAAAAGGTTTTTCCACAGGAGTTTCGTTTCTCTCAAGAGTGGACCCCCGAAGAACTTGTTGCCGGTGTTCGCGGCAGGGTAGAACGGGCGCGAAGATATCTCGTTGATCACATCCACCATGACGCCGCATCACATGCACCAGATCTTGAGGAGGCACTCACAGACCACATGAGCGCCTACGCGCTTTTTCATGCTATTCACGGAGGGATCGATACCATCATTGCGGCCAAGAAAAAATTCTACCAGGGGATTGAATATGAACCGGAATAACCCATCTGCGATATGCGCATCACCAAACTTATTTTGGAACAGTTCCGCAACTACCGTCATCTGGAGCTCAGTTTTGATGCCCGGGAACCAATGACCTACATTGTTGGCCCCAACGCCCAGGGCAAAACCAATATTCTGGAGTCGATCTACGTTTTGGCGCTCACGAAATCTTTTCGCACGGGCAACCAGCAGGATATGATCGGATGGGATGACGAATATGCGCGGGTGAAAGGCTTTTTTGAGATCGCCGCCACAAACACCGCTCTTCGGGCAGCAGCGGATAGTGGGCGGCCGGGCAAAGAAGCTGATGGACAGGCGGAAGCAATGGAACTTGAATGTTTTCTGGGGAAGCCCCCACATCCAAGAAAAGCTTTCAGGAAGAACAGCGTAAAAACCGGCGCGGCGAACTTTATTGGAAACTGTCAGGTGGTTTTTTTTCACCCGGAAGATCTCAATATGCTCTACCTTGGGCCGGACCTACGCCGCGCCTACCTGAATGTGATGAACGTGCAGGTGAACCGGAAATACTTCACGGCGCTCCGTGCGTACCAGAAGGTACTGAAACAGCGCAACGCCCTGCTGCATGCCATCAGAGAAAACCGCATGAATGGCGAAGGGCACGCCATGGAAGACGAACTGGATATATGGGATGAACAGCTGGTCGAGCATGGAAGTTACCTTATGCTTGAACGCTCAAAAACGGTGAATCACTTTGAACAGAAACTGGCCGAAACTTACCGGAAAATTTCCGACGGAGATGAAAAAATCAGCATCATCTACCGTCACACGCTGGCAGGCGCCGCGGCTGGCGACTCCCAGTCCCAAACCCTCCAGGACTGGCATGATCTTTTCGCGGAACAGCTGGCAAAAACCAGAGCCCGAGACCTCCAGGCCCTGGTCACCACCGTGGGTCCGCACCGTGACGATCTGGAGTTCAGCCTGAACGGCCTGAAGCTCGCTGCGCTCGCTTCCCGCGGAGAATACCGTTCACTCCTGCTGGCCCTCAAACTCATTGAGCTGGAGTTTTTTGAGGAACAATCAGGACAAAAACCGATCCTGCTGCTTGACGATGTTTTTTCTGAACTCGACCCAAAACGTCAGACACTCCTGCTTGGGGCAATCAACGGGCACCAGACCATCATCACCACCACGCATATTGACCGGCACCACCAGGGGCTGAAATCCGGCCGCCCCGGAAAACTTTTAGAAATTCACCAGGGAACCATCCATGAACAAACCGCTTGATCTGGCCATTGTTACCGGATTTGGTGATAAAGGTATCAGCGAGCTCCAAAAAGAGCTCAACCGTGAACTCCAACCGGCAACCAGCCGGGTGATCGCCAGCGCTCCGTGGTATCGAGCCCATCACCACCCTGAAGAGGTCATTGCCGAGGTAACAAAAGAACTCGATTCGCAGCCCGGGAACCACCTTCTGGTTGGTCACAGCTATGGCGCTCTGATCGCGCTGGTGGTTGCCTGCCGCCGGGAGCTGGATGGAATTCTCAAGCTGATCCTTCTTGATGGGCCACTACGCTCAGATGTTGAGGTGAAGCCAGAAAAAACCGCCCACCACCTCTTTTTCCGCCATTACCGTGAACGGGTCAAACTGGCGGAAGAATGCGAAGGGGTTCTTCAACGGCTAGCCACGGACAAAATTCTCACTATAGGTACCGCCAAAGACGCCATTGTTCCTCCGGAATCAAAAAAACTGGCGACCAATCCGGTTCAGGCCAGACTCACCACCACCGAGTCCGCCGCTTCATACACCCCAGTGACCGATGGAGGGGTGAATATTACAATCGACATCCCCAAAATGCATGGCCACGGGCTGAGCAAAGCCAAGGCCGCACTCTATGGAAAAATCATCAAAAATATGTTATAATAACCTGAAATATTCAAAAAATTGCAAGAGTAAACAAAAACAAAACCTCCACGTATCACCATGCCAGAAAATCTCATCAAAGCCGGAATAGCACTCGTTCTTTCCATCGTACCGGCAGCCGTATGGGGCTACATCTTCTATAAGAAACAGGTCGGACAAAAAAGCATGTCCCTCCGCACGTTTATTGCCGGAGCGGTTTTTGTTGCTCCACTCCTGGCCTACAAGTTCCTCTGGCAGTTTTTCCCATGGCTCAACGCCTTTGCCTACACTCACCAGTTTAAGGATGACTTTATCGGTTTCGCCAATCTCACGGCCATTCCATTGGATGTGCTTTTTACCTTCCTCCTCGTAGGCGTTATTGAAGAAGTAACCAAGTTTATGGCGGTACGCATGAGTGGAGGAGACAAAATCGCCTCAATCGATGATGCCATTGAAATGTTCATCACGGCAGCCCTTGGATTTGCCTTCATTGAAAACATGATCTACTTCTATAACATCATGTCTTCCCGTGGTCCGGAAAACATTCTTTACCCGTTTGTATTCCGTTCGCTCTTCTCAACATTTGCCCACATTATGTTCTCGGGAATGCTGGGATACTACTACGGACTCGCCCATTTTGCCGGGCCACTGCTCAAAGAAGAAAACGCCGCCAAACGCTGGCCAATCTTTATCAAAATCGCCAAAATCCTTCCGTTTAAAGATGAAGTGGAATTCAAGGATGAAAAGCTGCTTCAGGGGTTGGTGGTCGCAATCGGACTTCACGCTCTGTTCAATATCTTCCTGGAAATGAACTGGACCTTCCTGCTCGTGCCATATTTGACCGGTGGCTACATTCTCCTCAACTACCTCATGGAGAAAAAGGAGGATCATAAGATCTACGGCAGGGTTTTAGAAAAAGCCGGAGAAGAAAGCGGTACATAGGAACGCCAAAAAAAACGTTGCAAAAATTTTCTCGTTTGATACATTACGGCGTGGCGGGATTAGGCTCTTTTTTCTTTGCAGCCATTTCATCCCGCCATCTTTTTATCTGTCGGGAACTACAGTCCTCCTGGCTTCTTCATATTCACCATTCTCTCTCCCAGACCCTTGATAATTGCGCTCAAGTATGCTAGCGTAGTTCTCTAGGTTCGTAACTTTTTTCGTACATGTCAGCTGAAAAAATCGTCGTCAAGGGAGCCCGCATCCACAACCTCAAAAACGTCAACGTAGAGATTCCAAGGGGAAAACTCACCGTGATGACTGGACTTTCAGGTTCAGGAAAGTCTTCGCTCGCTTTTGATACTATTTACGCGGAAGGTCAGCGCCGCTATGTGGAAAGCCTTTCCACCTACGCACGCCAGTTTTTACAGTTAATGGAAAAACCGGATGTCGACTCCATTGACGGCCTTTCACCCGCTATTTCCATTGATCAAAAAACCGCAAGCCGTAACCCTCGTTCAACGGTAGGAACGGTCACGGAAATATACGATTACCTCCGTCTGCTTTTTGCCAAGGTGGGGCACCCTTTCTGTCCAAAGTGTGGCAACAAAATCAGCCGGCAGACCGCAAGCCAGATTGTTGATACTATAGCCAACCTGGAAGAAGGAAAGAAAATCATGCTGTTGGCACCGGTCATTCGCGACCGCAAGGGAAGCCATCTGAAAGTTTTTGAGAAGATCAAAAAAGACGGTTTTGTCCGCGTGCGCGTTGACGGTGAAGTTATGAGCATCCTCAATATTCCTGAACTGGATGAGAATAAAAAGCACACCATTGAGATCGTTGAGTGACCCGTCTGGTGGTAAGATTTCAAAAAAGACCCAGAAACTTTCCTCCAGGGGGAGGAGATTGAGCTGCCAAATCCCGACCGTACCCGTCTGGCCGATTCTGTTGAAACCTCACTCAAACACGGGGAAGGCATTTTGACCATCAACGATGTGGACAACAGGAAAGACGAACTGTTTTCGGAGCATTTTGCCTGCATCAATTGTGGCATCAGCATACCGGAAATCAGCCCAAGAAGTTTTTCATTTAACAGCCCGCACGGGGCCTGCCCGGTGTGTCACGGCCTTGGAACCAAACTGGAAATCGATCCAAAACTCGTCATTCCAAACGACAGCTTAACACTGGCGGAAGGCGCCATTATGCCATGGTCAGCCACCACTTCCCATCTGACCTGGTACAACCGCATTCTTGAGCAGGTAGCCAAAGCAAGCGGCTTCAGCATGAACGCTCCGATTAAAAAGCTGAGCAAGGAGGCTCTGGATGTCGTGCTCTATGGAACGAAAGATGCCAAATACCAGATCAAAGTCGGAAAAGAGGACAGGGAAGCTGGTTTTAGCGGGAACTACACAACAACTTTTGAGGGTGTTATTCCTAACCTTGAGCGTCGCTACCTGGAAACCGATTCCGATTACATCCGCAAAAAAATAGAGAAATTCATGCGCATTCTGAAATGTCCGGGTTGTAACGGAAACCGCCTGCGCCCTGAAGCATTATCGGTACGCATCGACAAAAAGAATATTATCGAAGTAACTGAACTTTCAGCCAAAAGAGCCATCGATTTCTTCCAAAATCTCAAAATGACTCCGATGGAAGAACAGATTGCGCGGCTGATCCTCAAGGAAATCGTGAACCGCCTCAGCTTCCTGCATGATGTGGGACTTTCGTATCTGACCCTGGACCGCGCCGCCAACACCCTTTCCGGAGGTGAAGCCCAGCGTATCCGTCTGGCCACCCAGATCGGCTCACGGCTTTCAGGCGTAGTATATGTTCTGGATGAACCGTCCATTGGGTTGCATCAGAACGACAATGCCAAACTCATCAATACCCTGGTCTCTCTGCGTGACCTGGGAAATACGGTGATTGTAGTAGAACACGATGTGGATACCATGCTGGCCTCAGACTACATTCTGGATATTGGCCCGGGAGCCGGAAAAGACGGAGGACGCGTAGTTGCTGCGGGAACTCCGGCTGAGATCATGAAAAATCCGAACTCGGTCACCGGACAGTATCTGAGCGAAAAAAAGATGATTCCTGTGCCAAAAAAACGCCGCAAAGGCAACGGTCACGAAATCAGCATCATCAACGCTACGGAGCATAACCTCAAAAAAGTTTCAGCCCTCGAAAATTTTGTGGAGTAACGGGAGTTTCCGGTTCAGGAAAATCCACGCTCATCAATGATGCCTCGTAAAAGAGGTCATGCCAAGACGACAAAACGAAGAACCATCCGGAAACACGAAAAAATTGAAGGGATGGAACATCTGGATAAGATCATCATCATCGATCAATCAATTGGAAGAACACCCCGTTCAAACCTCTGCGACCTATACCGGCGTTTTCACGGACATCCGCGATCTTTTGCTTAACGTCACAAAGCTTCGTGGCTATAAGAGCGGCCGTTTCAGCTTCGCCAACGTCAAAGGTGGCCGTTGCAGGCCTGTGCCGGTGACGGTATCAAGAAAATAGAAATGCACTTCCTGCCGGACATTTATGTCGCCTGTGAAACCTGTAAAGGACGCCGCTATAACCGCGAAGCCCTGGAATCACCTATGAGGAAAGAACATTGCCGATGTCCTGGATATGACCATTGCAGAAGCCCTCGAATTCTTCCAGAACATTCCAACATCAAGGTGAAACTGGAGACACTGTACGAAGTCGGGCTTTCCATGTCAGCTCAATGGCCAGCCATAACCCTTTCCGAGGTGAAGCCCAGCGTATCAAGCTGGCAACCGAGCTTTCCAAAACGCTCAACAGGTCAAACCCTTTATGTACTTGATGAACCAACCACTGGTCTTCATTTCGCCGATGTTGAAAAGCTGTTGGGAGTCCTCCAAAAACTTGTGGATAAGGGCAATACCGTCCTGACGATTGAACACAACCTGGATGTCATCAAATCCGTGGATTATATTATTGACCTTGGTCCGGATGGTGGAGAAGGTGGTGGTGAAATTGCTGCCCAGGGAACGCGCCTGAGGATGTTGCCGGGCGAAAAGAGGTCAGTATACCGTCAGCGAAAAAAGTGCTGAAATCAACGAAGGTCTGCTTTCAGGACGCACTTTACCCTTGCGCAGTTCAAGCGCGAGTTTTTTATGATGCGTTAAAAATTCTTTCATACTCCCGGAGTACACTCAGAATGTCATGACACATTGCGCGGTATAACCGTATTTTCAGTGGAAAAACCAAGACAGAAGCTGAGGTAAAAGATCAGCGCCAGGAATCTCTGAACAACTTCCGGTGCCTGGGAATCTGTTTTTTCATCAGCCTCATCCCGGGCTGTGCAGGGTCCGCCGACATGGCTTCGATGACGAGTCCACCGACATCGATGGACAGATCGGAGAGACCCAGCAGGCCGTGACGCAGGCCGACACAGGGACTGGTGGAAGAACCAGACCCAGGTCAGCCGTAACTGGGCCATCATGATGCGGGGAAACCAGGACAAGGACCGCTACGTTGGTCTCAACTGCAAGGAATGGGCCCGCAAGGTCGTCTCCGACGCTTCACACGGCGTGGTGAGCCTGCCTTCGACCTATCCCGATCCCAACGGGTGGCAGTGGTATTCCAACTCTACACCAGCAAGCTCAGCAGCATCTACGCCGCATCTTTCGGTGCTGTATCGTCCCAGATGAAGCTGGCATCGGGGCCACACGGCGATCGTCCTCAGCACCATGGAACCAACATCTGCTGATCGAAAGCAACTGGACCGACAACACCGTCCACTCCCGCTGCCAGAGCATCCAGCAGTTCCTCAACTCCGTGACGAGCGGTGGAACGCAGCGGTACTCCGCCTACATCGTGACGGGAGGCTGAAACGCACCCTCAACCCCATCAAGGGAGCCAAAAGCGGCCCGGCGGCCCTTTCCCTAAATACCTGATATTGCTATGAAAACTCCCTTCCTTTTTCTCCTTTAGCTTTCTCCATTCGCTTTTTCTTCCGGTAAGTCAGCCGGTAGACCAGCCCCGTATAACATCTCTGAAACCCCAAAAATAGTGGTATCAAGAACAGCCACCCAATTTCAGACCCCCAAACGAGTGGTTCGACGATCAAAACCTTCAGTTGATGAAAAACAGCTGCCAGACAACACACCCCAGACTTGAACATGAACCTTGTGCAGTCATTGACAATAAACGGGAAAAGTATCCTTTTGCTTACCATTCCACTCGACATGGGGGATTCCAAAGGGAATACCGTCTATCGCAACCATCCTGCTATAGCAATTTTCGAACACGGAGAAATTTGGCTGGTTTCCGGGAGTTAGCATACTTAAGTAAAACGACTCTCCATTTCCCGTGCGCAGTTGTATCAAACAGCGCCATTTTTGAGACATTGTGCTCTTTGAAGATGTGTTTACCGCTTTTGGTTGAGCAAAAACGCATCTTTTTATTATTAATACGTCAAAAAAAGTCAAGGAACATATTTTTTATGACCAAAGTTGACGAAAACACGAAAAACTCCTGAAGATTTAATTAAATTTAATTAAAATATTGCCATCTAATAAAACGCAATAAAGTTAAAATTGGTGCAATTTGTTAAAACCGTTTAACTAGATTAATTAAATTAATCAAATTAAAATAACTTGCTAAAACTATTGAAAAATGTTTTAATATGATATAAAACCTCGATAGAGCAAAATAAAATAAACAGAGGTGTATATCATTGTTCGTTGTTTGAAAATATGCTAAACTGAGATAAGGTATAAAAAAAATCAAAAAATCCTTATCTTAAGTTGAAATGGACGAAAAGATCCTAACGCCTGACCAAGTTGCTCAAATTTTACAGGTACATCCTTCACTGTCTTAAAGTTCAAAGGTAAATTGAGGGCAAGGCTCCTTGACGGGCTCATCGCATTCGCAAAGGATGTCAGCCGCCCCGGACGAACAGGAGGCCGCAGCTGCGAGTAAGTCGAGCAAGACTACTCATAAGGAAGCAGACAAGCAGACCGTTCGAAACAAGAACCAGATGTCGATCGACACCCAGGCGAAAGAAGGATCAAATGAGGCTGCCCTTGAAAAAAAGCACACTGATGGAAGCTGAAGAAGAACTTCCTGAACCAAAAAGGAAAGCTACAACCAATTCAAAGCAAAAAAACAGGAACAATCAGAAACTCCAAACCATTTACGTACCGACGAATTAGACCACACATTCTCGACTAACCTCACCCAATGATATTTAACTGCAACAATTGGTGAATCTATGGTCTCCAGCAAAGGTGAACTGCACCTACTGCAGAGCATCCAATGCCGAGATTATCGAGATGATGGAAGGACGCCAGCACGTCTCCATCAACTCCAAAGAGAAACTTCAATTGAAAGAGCGTTCAAAGCATTCATCTTTTCACGTTCGTTCCGCTAAAGCGGACCGTTCCAACGGGAACTATGGAGGAAGCAAAGACCCGCCAGAAGAAAAAATACTACGGCCCTAGAAAAAGCGCGTTGCAGTACCCCAACGGCGTTTGGGGATTTTTTTGCATCAGGCGGAATGCGTTGATACCGAGGGGAATAATCGCATAATTACGCCCATTCATGATCTTTCACAAAAGTTCATTTCAGGTTTGGGCTATGCGGCAACATGGTGCAAACCTGATGAACTCCTAGGTGGTTCAGTATGGTAATGATCAAGGTTGTGGTGTCGATTTTTCTGGAGGTCGTAGGTAGACTGCATCGAGCAGCATCGACCGAAAGGTAGAGGAGCTCGCCAGGTTGGCGGGAGCCTCAGCTGAGTACGTCCCCGACGACATCGCCTGGAACGACGACTGGGTTGCCGGAAGTTTCGGCATCCAGCGGCGGGACGGTCGATTCTTCCGGATCGCGACGATCCGGATGTTCAGCTTCATCAACAACGCGCCCGATGCCAAGCTGGCAAGCTCCGGGAATCCTCGAAAGGATGTCCCCGCGGAGCGCGCCGGTCAAGCACATGAAGAACCTTGCAAAAACCGGTCCAGCAGGAGCCGAAGCGGACACCCTGCAACTGCCCTTGTTCAGGAAGGTGCAACCAGTACGACCGCGGGGTCTGCTTCATGTCATAGGCCATGTGGCGTTGCCCGTCAGGGAACGCCTGGTCGACGGCTTTGATGGTCAATGGAGTTCGGGACGGCAAACGTTCGCCCGAGCTTTACGGCGAGGTGACCTTTTCGGGTCCCCGCTGCAGCCTCTCGAACCCAGAGAAGCTCACCCTCAGGAGGCCGAGTCTGTTCTCTACCACAGGCTGGTCCGACCGGATCCAAACCGGATGACCGGCAGGGTCGGCGACCTGCGGTTCGCGGTGGACGAAACCCAGCAAGTACAAGAACTGGCAGTCTGGTTCACCCGGACGAGTTGGGGGAACTCGCCGAGCACGAACTGGCGGATGATGCGCCGACTCAGGCGTTGTTGAACTGGGTGCTTGGAAACATCGCCCCGTGACCATCGATCAGCGGATTCGACCCAGCCCAACTGAACCACGTGACCGTTGCCTGACCGGCCTAAAGCCAGCGTCCGGGCAGCGGTATATCGCGGACCGTAAGGTTCACACGCCAGGGAGCACAGCTCCCGCCCAACAACTACCACCTCTTTATGAACAGGTTTTATCAAGAATGCCCTTGGTACACTGGGCCGTCTGATCAATAAATCCGTAAAGCGTTCCCTGAATAATGGATCAGCAGAGCATTGACCCGGTCAATAATCTCCGTATTACTGAAGCCACTTTCCTGATACTGCTGCTGGTACTGACCTTTTCGCTACTCCGTTCTGCTCAGTTCCTGGTCAAAACGCTCAGCATCAGAAGATGTTGCCGCCTGGAGCTGATCAAAGGTAAACCCAGCAGGCGCTTTGAAGTTCACCAGCAATATCCGCCCAGGCTTTTTCCGGCTCATACTGTTGAGCTTGACATCGCCAGTCCACCCAAAAAACCGCCCGTTCGCTTGAATGGGGTATTGACGACATCATCCCACGTTTATTGATGGTTTCTGCAGCATCTTCACAGCTGCAAGCCTCCAAGATTTTCTTTGAACTCCTTCCATTTCACAATCAGATTTCCCCTGCGGGATCTTCACAATTCACGTAGGCATCTGCGCGCTTTCATATTTGCTGAGGCAAACGAAAGTGCCTCAGCTTCCTCATCGGTAAAAAGTTTTTTTCACGGACATAGAGATCCTTGAAATCTGTCTTCAGTTTTTTCCTGGGACACAAAAATACTGCTCCTCATTGAAATCAACATACCCGCGGAGGAAGAACAGTTCCGCTTCCAGTTCATGGTAGGTCCAGGCGTTTTGGAGCTGAGTACCGCAAACGTAAAAAGCCTGCGAATCTAACGGCCTTCTCAATCCGGTTGAGAAGATTATCAATATCAAGGTAAACACACATGTTGGCGTTATATCTCACCAGAATATCCTTCCAATATTCAACAAAACCGTTGTAGCTCACAACAGAAGAAAGAAAATTACCGTAGTCGCGGGCTCCGTTACGGCAGTATACGGCATTGCCGCTTCCCGAAACATCACCTGTCTGGGCAAAAGCCACCGGAAGCAGAGCTCCCTGAGCCGCCAGGATCAGAGCAATCAGCAATGAAACAGATTGTGAGGTGAATTTTTTCATGGTTACTGACATTGTTTATTTTCGTTGAGGACAACACATGCGTGGTCTTCATCCACATCCCCGACTTTTTCGTGGAGACGATGGATAATATCCTGGAAAGACTGGAAGTACTGGTTCATCTGTTCAAGTTCACGACGGATCGACTGGGTAGAAACTCGCCGCTGCGTCACCGCCGTGCCGGCTCCACCACCGCTGCAGCGCGGGAAATATTGTCCTTGCCCCTGGATCTGTCGCTGGACGCTGCGGTTCACGCTGGAGATGGATGTGTCCGAGTCGCATAGGCCATGCAGCAGGATTGACGGCACGGTCGGTAATCGTCCTTTTCGAGCAAAAGTATCTTCTTTGGGTCTTTTGGATCCGGAACATTTTTTCTTTAGCGCACCGGTAGGAAAGGTTTATAGGTGTTCATAAACTTGTCCCATTCATCGGTAATGTTGCTGCCGTAAATGAGGTCATCATTGGTAGGAGCCAGAAATAAGGCTTGGCGACAGCATAAAATCTGATGTTGACTGATCGCAGCAGGTCGGCTGTCGCCCGTTTGCAAATACCGGGCTCCGTGCCGTGATTTCCGGTTGCCTTGCCGGGAATCAGACTGTGGTTACGGTAATTTGAGTCTTTCATTGATCTTCTCAACATGGCAGGCGATGCAGTTATCGGAATCAACATATGCGGAGGCCGGCGCTTTGACAAAATTCACCTGGATGCACAGGACATCCGTACATGGAGGAGCCTTGAGCCAGGTTATCGGCGGGAGCCGCCGGGGCTGGCCCTGGGAAGCCGGTGGGTTGAAATCAAACTCTCCGGGTGCTGAAAGAGCGCTGCTGGTTGTTCCCGTTTTTCATCGTCGCCGCCGCTACAATTTCGCCTGAAACCGCCGGATCCGTCAGATCCGGTATCTCCACCTGTTTTTGGAGCTGTTGGAGTTTCTTTGTAATGGGAGTCTGTTGTTTTCTTGGAGTCAAAATCTTCCAGTGCTTTATCCAGTGCATCATCAGCGAAACAGATATTGGGATTTTCAGTCGCGCTCGGTTTTTCACCAAGTCCCGATGCATCAGCGCCCGCTCCCGAACCACCCGCTCCGGTGCTTCCGGAAGCCGAACCTGAACCGGTTAACGCGCTGCTTGATGTTCCGGTAGATCCGCTTCCCGATGAAGGTCCACTGACCGGAGAAGTAGGGCCGGTTTTGCTGCCAGGGGTTCCAGGTGCGCCGGTTGTGCCGCTGCCTCCGCTGGAACTTGCATCAAAAGCTCCGCCAATATCAATCGGGTCCATTTTTTTGAAAAGAATATTTTCAATGTTGTTCAGATCATTAATGAGATCGAATCCGGAATCGGAAGTGTCTCCGTTCTGGAAGATTTCATTAGGCATGGTTGCGGCGTCAATATCTGACTGAATATCGTAAATATCTTTTTCATCCTGATACCGCTTTTGAATCTCCACCATTTTTTTGATGGCCTCATCCTGGGTAAGGTAAGGGCTTTTATCCAGAATTGGACCGAAATCGTTGTTCAGCAGCCGGTTCATATTGCCTTCGGTGGTCCCAAAAGCTCCGGCGGTGTTCTTGATGGCTTTTTGTTCCGGAGCAACACGGGTCATTCCAAGAATATTTTTGTAAAGATCCTGTCCAACATCTTCCGGTTTATCTTTTCCAAAAGTAGCTCCCCAGTCAGTATCTGGAATACTCACCTGCATGCGGCTGGCGGTATTACAGCTTATCCATGGGAATGAACACCCACTCTCGTCAGTAGGAGAACTGCCCGGCGCCGGGTCAGCCCCCAGCGCGGTACGACTGATCGCCGGACTGAACAGTGCGGATGAAAACATCAGGAAGCCGATGATGTAGAGAAATTTTTTCATCATCTTAAATACAGGCTGTGGTAGTAAGGTCTATGAACTTCTTTGGGAACAGATCCGTCTGGTGTCTGATTTCGGTAATCTTGTCGCGGTACTTTTCAAGATCGGCATAAACGTCGATGTATTTCTTGTGGATTGGCCATGCCACGCGCAGCTGATCGTAAGCGGAAAGTGTCTGATCCAGGGTTTCTTTCGCCTTTTTGATTTCGTTCTGGATAAGAGTTGTTCTTCCGGCAAGAGCGCCAAGAACGCTTCCCTGATTTCTCAGGGCACGTGACGCATCAACCTGCGTGCTGTAATCACTGTTGGATTTTTTTACATCACTGCAATACCCCGGAACCGCGCCAAAAGTGACCGCAACCACAAACCCGTTGCAGAAATCCTCCGTCCAGAGCGTTTCATCCTTGTTGGTTTCAAAGATTTTATCGGCCTTTTTCAAAAGGGCAGCCTTAAAATTCAAATACCCTTTAGTGCCTGGGCGTTGCCGCCAAGTGAGCAGAATTTTTTGAAATCTTCCGGGGGCGTATAAAGTTCAGGAGGCGCATAACAGTTTGCACTGTTCCCTCCAAGCAGGTTCACGGCGACGCAGAAGGTGCTGTAATTATTGGCGTTGGCCGGGTCCAGGCAGTCGGCAACAGTGAACGGAGTTCCATCCTCCTTGAACGCTTTTCCGTTTGGATCATCAGGGTTCTTATCAATATTCGTCATCATGAGTTTGAGGTAGCGGTTAAACGCATCATTCATGTTGGCGTGGTACGTTGCAATAATGTCATCAACGGTCAGATTCGCTGAATCATAAGGGTTTTTAATGTCTTCTTCAGCAGCCCTGGAAATAAAGACCATGGTCACCATCGACAACAGAAGAATGACGAGAACCAGAATGCTGATTGTAACGGAATTTTTTTTCATAAGTTTTTTTATCCTTTGACGCAGCCGGATTTTGGATAGCACGGAAGCTTGCCGGCAAAAGTGTCCAGATAGGCTTTCATATAAACAAACTGCTGGAAGAGATTGGCCAGTTCGGCATTAATCTGCTGGTACTTTTCAAGCAGGACAGATTCTTCACCAATGAACGCATGGGCTCTAGCATATTATCATTGAGGGTCACCACGATCTGTTTACAATTTGCTGGGTTCAATCGTTTTGTCGAATGCCAACCAAAGTAGATGGTATCGTTGTGCCGTATAAGTTTCACTTGCGGTTGAGATAGCCATAGCAACCTTCTGCTAAAGATCCTTGTGGTATTTTGTTCAGGTTGGTTTCATAATTGCGAAAATCGGCTCCTGAGGCGAAAGCCATTTCGATTCATAGAGGTTTGTTGGTTCAACGGTAGGATCACGAACGGATAGGCGACAAAGCCGCCGCCCGGCAACCGCCGCCGTTGGTTAAATACCCCAAAAACAGCACCAGGCCCATGACGACCGTCAGGTAAGCGGGTTGCGGACGAGTTGTTTCAGGAAGTTTTTCATATCTTTGTATTATACCACGGAAAAGGGTTTTTGTCGCTTGGGCAAAGCCTAATCAGGAAGCGGTCACCGGTTTTTCTTCAGAATCTCTTTCACTTCAACCACGTTACTCTGCTGAAAATTTCGGTGTTGTCATCATTGGAAATAATCGCAAACAGTTTGTCCCCGGGGATAATGTCCGCCGTATGATCGATGGTTGAAGGACAAGGACAGGTGGTACATTCTGGCTGGATCACATAAATGCCTTCTCCAAGATCTTTTCTCGGATCAATAAGATCATCGGCAGGGTTGAGCGGATCCGTACCGCGGCTGACTTCAGTTCCGTCATTGATGCCGCCACCATCAGTATCAGGATTAAACGGATCTGTTCCGTAAATATTTTTCTCGTCATAGTCGGAAAGCCCGTCACCGTCCGTGTCTTTGTCATCGCTTGGATCCAATGGATCCGTATTGTTGATAAGAATTTCGTCACCATCCTTGACACCGCCCTTGTCGGTATCCGGATCGTTCGGATCAGTGTGATAAACTTTGAGTTCATCCTTATCTGGTAATCCATCCCCATCTTTATCTATCGGATCATCGCTTGGATCCAGCGGATTGGTAGCTTTTTTCACTTCGTCACCGTCACGCACCCCACCCTTGTCGGTGTCAGGGTTATGCGGATCGGTCCCATGCTTATACTCTTCCAGATTGGTGAGTCCATCACCATCCGGATCCTGGTTGGCATCACGCGGATCATGAGGATTGAGTCCGTTCTTTGTCTCCCAGAAGCTCGGCATGCCATCACCGTCATCATCAATGAGTGAACAGTCATAGGCGGTCAGCACACGGTCAGCCATGGCGATGAACTCACCACGGGTCAGGTTGGCTTCAGGTTTCAATGCTTCTTCCGGCGTAATGATAAAGGCGGTGCGGACACGGTCTTTCTGTTTCAGATATGGCGTAAGATCCTGGGCGATCTGGATGTATGGAGTGTAATAAGGTTCTGTGAGAGGCACTGCTCCCATATCAATAATGCCTTTACGCTGGAGTGCTTCCAGAACGACTTTCACGGCTTCCGCACGGCTGATTTTCTCGAAAGGTTTAAACGGGTCTTACCGGTATTCGGGTCAATCTCCGCTTTATAACCCGTAATGAAGCCCTGGAATGATGCTTCCTTCGTCACGGCGTAATACCAAGGCAGTTTACCCTTTTCATAAGGGATATCGGTAAAGATCGAAGGTGAGTCATAAGCTTCAGGACGAGGAATAATACAGAAAATCTTGAGCATGATATCCGCGAATTCAGCACGCGGGATCTCCACGTCCGAACCAAGAATATAACTGCTGCCGCTTGGCAGTCCTCTAAGAATACGACGCTGGAACAGGTTATAAATACTGGAAATACGGATGATTCTTGCTGACATCAGAGAACGGAACGAGGCCGCCTTGCTTGGGTCACGGCCAAGGGAAAGCTGGAGTCCATCAGGAATACCGTCGCCGTTGGAATCAGGATTCAGCGGATTTGCACCGGCACGGTACTCTTCCAGGTTGGTCAAACCGTCACCATCAGTATCTTTCGCGCATCAGTGACGTCGTTCGGGTTCAGGCCGTGAATAATCTCCCATTCGTCAGGGATGCCGTCTTTATCGCTGTCGTAGAGAGGACCTTTACTTGGCGCCTTCGACAAACACTTTGAATTTTTCCTCCGGGAGAATCTGCACGCCTTTGTCGCTATGTACGGCAATGAAGAACTCTCCAATAACCACCGGTGATGTTGATGAATCCTTGGTGAAAAGAATTTCAATCACAAGCGGATCGCTTAAATCCGAAGTATCTTTGAGTTTCAAACTCAGACGTTCATCATAGCGGTAGAAATTTCAATTTCAGTATCAAGAATTGCCGAGCGTTTCTTGGTTGTCGTATCAATAATCTCCGTTGCTCCTGGAAGTTCGGATCAGGTTGGAATCTTGCGGAACTCAAAAGCATCAAAGCCATTGTCATCTTTTACATGAACCCCCTTGAAGATGGCCGTAGTATTTTTATTGCACGGAAGACTTGGATCATCAATGGTCGTGTTTTCACGGAGGTCAGGAACCAGGAACAGGGTGGAAATAACTTTCCCGTCGCTCTTTTGTTTGACCACAACGCGTAGGCAGCAGAGGAGCCCGCAGGCAGGACAATACCGCGTTCGGATCCTTAAGGATGATACGTCCGGTCTTTGGATCGATCTCTCCGATGACTTCACCTTTCTCATTCTTGATGACAATGGTGTCTTTCAGATTCATGTCCCCAATCTTGAATTCACCCTTCTCATCGGTGAAATATTTACCGTGTTCGTCCGCGGTTTTGGTAACAACAGGTGTAATGACGCCGCCACGATCACGGATAAGCGCAACAGGAAGATCACTTTCCTTCACATCGAGATTCCCGGGAGCAGTGCCGGTGGTTGCTGCATCCTGGCTCAGGGTGATTCCCGGAACCACCACATGAATGGTGATTTCCTGCTGGGAAACATTGAGTGATTCATCAACAACGTTGAGCATCACCTTACGGTCATTGAGATCCTGGTACGGACCGAGCTTGAAGACCGGATCATCAAGGTCGTTGTTCGCCGTGCCGTCAAAGTCGCTGTCGTTAGTGACATCTTTATCATGGCCAACATTCTTGTCGTTGGTTGGGTTGCCATCTTTATCGGTATCTACGGAAAGATCGGTGTCCACATAGTAGGCAATGACATTGCTGTTGGTATCAAAAGATTTTGACGAGTCAATCGTGCGAGCGCTCGAAAATGTAGCCGCGTCTTCACTGACCACCGTTTGAAGAAGGGATTCCGTTTATCGGCATGTGCTGGTCGTGGAGCTGGCAGCCGAATTGCCGTTGTGGTACTTAACAAACCGGCGGTTGAACACTGGATTTTCCGTAATAGAAACCGTTTGGAATCTTGAACGTAATGCCCGGTTCCTTTGGAGATTCAAGTTTTTTCAGCAAAAGATCTTCACCAAATTCAATGCGGACGTATGAACCGTCAGCCATGTTGATTCTGGCACTGCCTCCTTCAGAGGTCAGCTGGGTATCGTAATCAAACAGCAGGCCATTGATCACTTTCTGGTGCGTTGCCGTCTTCTCCGGGTCAATAATTTCAACACCACCTTCAGTAACATTCAACAGAACACCGTCAGCCGTGTCTTCAGGAGTCAGCATCACCACATTGGCCGGGAGCGTATATTGGCCCTGTGGAAGCCCATTAACGGTGATGGTAAATTGAGTTGGAAGCAGAGTATGAATTTTCTCTCCAGCCTTGAGGGCAAATCCTGAACCGCCTGGAATCACCAGTGTCCGCTGGAGACCATCAAAGAAAATATCGCCGTTCACATCCTGAACTGTCATGACCGGAGCCGTCAGTGACGGAACTTTTATGGTGGTGGATGGAGGAACAGAAACTTTTCCGTACGATCCAAAATCCAGCGAAATTTCACTGTCCGGCTGCGTTTCAAGAATTCCACCTTCAGGTGCCGAATCATTTTCAGGGGCAGCACCATTCATCTGGTAGGTACCTTTGGCTGCAACGACTTTACCCTGGGCTGCCAGCTGGACAGCCGCCTGGACCATGACAGCAACTTTGTGGGTAACCGGAATAACATTTTGGGTAAAGGCATCTGGTGCAAGTTTGTAAACAATCTGATAGCCTGAAACATCAGTTTCTGTTGGAGCTTTCCATACCAGATCAACACTCTTGTTATTGCTGTAATTGGAAACAAATCCATTCACGGCCGGCGCAGGTGGAACAATTGCAGAAAGATCTTTGTCCAGAGGAACGCCAGCGTAGTAAGTTTTTGGCGGAGCTTTCTGATAGTTTTCTTTCATGTAAATATTGCTGCCGTAGCTGTAAATGGCTTCCTGGTCACCGTCGTTATCAACATCAAGGAACAGCAGCTGTGACGGACTGTCAGCTTCCGCGGTGTAATTGATCAGACGCTCGTAGACGCCCAGGTCGGCATTGTAAATAAAAATACCTTTGGCCTGGACTGGCATGCCGTTGGAACCAGGCGTAGCCGGAACATCCGGCAGGCTTCCGGAATCCGCAATCAGCGGAAGACGTTGTTTGAAATGATCTTTGAGATCACCAACGAAAGAATCAAACGCTTCATTGGCAAGTTCCATGCCAACAACCACCGGTGATGATGAACCATTGTTTTCACCTCCAAGATCCGTTGAAGCATAAAAACGCTGTCCATCCAGATCCTGGTTGCCAAGGTAATCGTTAAGTGAACCTGACTGGGCAAGCATGCGGACAGACTCATCGTAATTTGAACCATCACCGAGTTTAGCCGAGATATTTTTATACTCATCGGTGTAAGCAATAAGCGCATTTCTCAATTTTGCTATGCGACGCTGACTGTCGTACTGCGGAGCGTCTTCCTTCAAAATTCCCGCTTTCACATCATCAATGGACCGGTTCAGCAGCGGATCATCTTTTGCCAGGTACCGCTGGGTCGCAACAAGATGAATGTCTTTTTCCACCGTCTTGTTATATTCCGCATAAGCCTTGGCCACGGTCTCCAGGTTCCTGCTGGCTTTTTCAAACTCGCCAAGATAATGACCAAGCAGAGGATCATTATTTTGAAGATCGGTAAGCATCTCCTTGAGTGTTTTTGGCGCGACCTGTTTCACATCAAGCGTGCGGACATCGGCAAGAGTACTGGAATCGTCGGCAAACAGTCTTGTAGATTCCGGCTGGGCATTTTGGTCCAGTGCTGCACGCAGACGGCTTGGATCTAGGCTGCCCAGATTGACATCAACATTGCCGCCCACGGCCCCATTCGCTTTTTGCGTCGCCGTATTGGCAACAGTGTCGGCAGCTTTTGCTGCATCCTGAAGTTTCTTGTTGAGCTGTTGGACGAGATCGGTGCCAATGGCATTCCAGGTATCAGCAAGTTTCTGGACGAAATCGTAAATGATACTGAAATCAAGCTGCAGATTCATGATCGTCTTGATCTCAATGCGGTCGACATACTCATACTGCACCGGCGGGATTTGCAGCTGAATTGCCAGATCAAGCGGAATGAGCGGTGTGAGCGGACGCTCTGTCAGCTGCTCGATATGGGATTTAAGGTTCAATTCCGGAACAGGAATCAGGCCCTTACGGATCAGACACAAAATCTTGATGATTACTTTCAGAATATCAATCACAACCTTGATTTCATTCGGAAGTCCCGGGATTTTCGGTGGCTTAGGAATATCCGGCAGTGTTGGCAACGGCAACGGTGGTAAATCCGGAAGTTCAGGAAGTTCCGGCGGATCAGGAATGACCGGAATTTCCGGAAGATGCAGAGTGAGTGTCGGCAAATCTGGCAATGTAATACGTGGAATCCGCGGCAAAATCAGACGTTCAGGAATAAACTTGATGTCAGGCCATACGATCTTCAAACCGGTCTGAATATGGGAAACATCCAGATAGAGATCAGGCATTTTGGGGAACGGTATGATCGGCGGAGACGGGATGGCCGCAAAAATTTTCAGAATCAGTTCAAGGAGCGTAAAGCGCGAAGAACTACAGCGGTCACAGGAAGCCTGGTAATCAACGATAATATCAATAATGGCTTTCCACGTTTCCAGCAGCTGTTTGATCTGTTTGATCATGTTGATCCAGGCCAGAATACGTGTTGTCTGTTTCTTGATGTATCCACCGGCAAGCTGCATGATGGCATCAAGGTAACAGATGATCTGATAAATATATTTGGCTCCGATATTCTTCCAGGCCAGAATTTTTCTTGGGAGTTCAAGATATTTCTGGATAGCCGAAATATTTTTCTCAACGCCGTCACGAAGTTTGCTCATATCAACAAGCAGCTTGTCGCAGGCGGTTTGATACGGAGAAGCGCTGGCGTCACCGGATTTTTTCACCTCCCAGTTTTCATCAAGCTGCATGTATCCGCATGACCAGACCTGGAGTGTGCGGTTCACTTCGTTGCGTTCGTCTTCAACCCACTGCTGGGCGTCCGCCTTGAGCTTGGCAATTTCATTCGCGGTAAGTGCCGGAATCTTGATGGTGACCTCTTTTGCCTGAACCTGGATGAGAGGAACACTGTTCAGGAAGCTCAGGAATTTTCCTGGCGCAGAAAGCACAGATTTGAAATTCACCTTATCAATCTGGAGCGGTTTGGAACTAAAAGTCGGGAACTCAAGTGCTTTGTTCTGCCCGGAAGAACCGGACTGTTGCGCGCCTTCCTGTGGAATGAATGAACCAACGATGGAAGTTGGATCAGGGTAAATGAAATAGAAATCCGGAAGATCACTCAGTTTGTTGATAATTTCATTCGTCTGATCTTCAATCCATTTGGTGATAACGGCAGGGAAGCTCGGTATTCTAAAGTTCGTCGAAACGCTGCCTTTGTAGGTGTAATTTCCAAGGCTGGTGCTTCCGGACATGCCTCCGGTTGAAGTTCTCCCGGCTGAGTCCGCGGTCTGGCCGCTCTGTGACATGCCGGAATTTCCTTCGGAACTTACAAAATTATTCGCGGTCGCCATGGCGTCTTCAACGCCCTGCTGGATCGCTTCACAGACATCGGACGGAATCATGTCGATCGGAAGTTTGAAGGCAAAACACTGTCCGGCAAGGTACGGTCCAAGACAGATTCCCATGCCAAGACTTGCCGTTAATGTTGGGGAAAGATAAATACGTCCTCCAAGGGAACCCTGATACGGACTTGGCGGCCAGATTGGAATCAGGCTTGGCACACCCCATCCAAAAATCGGAAGTCCCGGGTCAAAACCGCTTGGAATCCCAAGAACGTTAATGACACCCGGAGCAAGGAAGGCAAAATTAATCGGCATCGGAATACATCCCTGGCTGCAGGTAAGTGCCGCCAGAATGGCCTGGGTAGCGTCGGCAACCTCATTCAGGCCGTTGTTGAGGTCATCAAACATGTTGGGTAATCCATCGCCGTCATCATCATCGCTTGTGAGTGAATTCTGCATGTTGGCAACGTTGTCCGGAATGCCGTCTCCATCTGCATCCGTAAACTGATCATTGGACAGTGGGAACTTTTTCGTGACAGTTTTATCTTTTGGATCCGGGACCGTTGCCGGTTTTGGTGGAGGCGTAACAAAATTCTGATAATTGATTTTCTTGCTGACCGGATCAAGCGAAGTAGCGTAGTAGAAGGTCATGCGGCCGCTTGAATTCTTGTCCGGTGCAGCGCCAATCATTGGATAAGTATTGGAAGGAAGAAGATTGGTAAGATTTTTGCCGATGTTGATTTTTACCCTTGGAGTATCACCAACCGTCGCGGTGTAGGTAATGGTCCGTGTCTGGCCTTTTGGAATGGTGAATCCGGAAATGACGTACGGTCTGAGGCTCTGGCCGGTGTGGCCAAACTGCAGACTTTCAGTCCCGCAGTTCGTACACTTGATCGAATTTTTATCAACATTCATGTTGCCCGGGAAGGCATCGTTGAACATGAAATTCTTCAGGTCATAGCTTGCGGTATTTTGAAAATAACGGAGTACTCAACCACGTCTCCACGTGCCAGAACATTCAGTGGCTGGGTAGTATCCTTGGCACGTTTTTCTGAAGTCATGAGTGAAGGGATGCATCCAGATACACAAATGGAACAGGAACCTGAACGTCGCCGCTGGTGCACTGACATCACCACCGCCATTTTTTACGGCTTCAAGAGCCGCTGCATCGTCCCCGCTGAGGATCGGCGATTTGCCGGCACTTTCATCAATGCCCAGTTTTTTCTTCTCTTCGGCCGTGAGTGACGACTGGTTCTTGGTAACCGGAACAACAAAATATTGATCATCATCAGTCTTGGCCGGATCATTCGCCGGCATGCCGTCATAGGCCACCAGTACTTCAGTTTTCAGATTGGCGGTGTTATCAATGTGCAGTCCAAGCGCCCCAAGGTACTGTCCATCCGGATCGAACTCACCGTTTTTGTTGTAGAACACACGGATGGTTCCGGTATCATCGGATGTCACCAGGTCAACGTATCCATCATTATTCATGTCGCCGGACCGGATCATGAAGACACGGTTTTTATCGGTAAACGGCTGAAGCGGCAAATATTTCAGAATAAAATTGCCGTGATGATTTTCGTATTCATTGATGCAGACCTCTCCCTTGCGGCAGCTGTCCTGGCTTGCAACAACCAGATCTTCCTGCCCGTCTTTATTAAAGTCTCCTGTCGTCATGCTGATGATACCGTTCGGGAACGCCAACAGTATGCCACGGTTTTCAAACCGCGGATTACCACGGTTGTTCTGAAGCAGGCGGACTTTCCCGTCTTTATAGGCAACAAGCAGATCTTTCAACCCATCGCCGTTATAATCCATCGAAGTAATCTCCTGAATCTGTTCGTCGCCAAAATAGATCTCCTTGCCGATATCTTTGTGTATCCCGTAGCGGAAACGTTCAGCTGATTATTGATGCGAACTGTCGGGTCACCAAGAACAATGCCGATTTCAGAACTGTACGGCAGTTCGACTCTCCAACGGAATTACCTGCCGCAAAAAGCAGCATGAATTTATTGTCACCCTGGAAACCAATGCCTGGCTCGTTCGGACTCGCCTCAAGGGAAATATAGCTGAATCCAGGGGCCTGTGATTTTGGCATGTCCTGGGTTACATCAACAAGAGATGCTCCTTCCGGGTTGGCGGTGGAGTTTCCAGAGAAAGTTTTTTCTGTGCGATACTGTGTTTTATGGGTGAGCTGATGAAGGTACGTGCCGCTGGCAAGGCTGACGGCGGTGGCAATATTGAAATCTGCATCAAGGCGGCCAACATTGCTGCTCAGGTTTGCAACTGCGGTGATCTGGGCAACATCTTCCGAACCGCTGATAACTTTATAGGTGAGATATTTCAGCTTATCCGGTGGAACCATTTCCAGTTTGAATCCGTTATCCACAACTTTTATCGCCCCGGTGTCATAAATGTGCACGGCCTCATTGCCTTTCTTTAAAATGGCTGCGCCATCAGGAACTTTGACGATTGAATAGTCGGAGCTGTTGGCGATGTTCTCCACCTGCATGCCTTCCTGGGCCGTGTTGATAGTCTGTCCCTTTTCCAGAACGACAGCCCTGGTTTGAGGAACAGGTTTGAAAATCGTAAACACTTCCGCCAGGTCTTCCTGTGTTTCAGGATTGGAAAGGATAATCCGGTTTGGCGTGTTTTCAGCGCCTGCGGGAACAACGCGTGACTCAAGTGCGGTTGGATCAAAAATAATAATCTTCCCATTGGCATCAACGCCGGCAAGTTTCAGGCGGGGTTTAGGTGGGCTCAGAAGTGATACTGCGCTTTCGGTGGTGCCGCTAAAGACAAACCAGCCTCCCATATAGTTCTCATCGAAAAGATTTCCATAATCGCTTCCCAGAAGTGCGGCAAAAAGCGTTCTTGGGGCAATGGTTTTCAGATCCTGGGCCCTGAAGAGTTTGGTGGATTCAAGGCTGATGGCGGCTGTAAGAAGATTTGTGCCCTTGGCGATCACATTGATCGGGCCGCTTTGGATTGTCCCGCGGAGAGTAATGCGTGCTTCGCCATTTTTCGCTTTCACCGTTGTAGCTCCATCAAAAGTTCCATAAGCCTTTGTGCTGTCGGTAAGCTTGAAGGTAACATTAGTTGATGAGTCGGTGTATACAAAGTTGTCATCGGTATCGTAAAGCTTGGCAATAATTTCAGTCGTTGAGCTCGTGGAACTTTCAATGGAAGACTTTGGAGTTTCCAGAACAATTTTCTTGGGAGTTTTTGGAAGAGTGGTAATAGCAACACTGACCGGATCAAATCCGGCGACAGTAGCAGAAACCTCGGCAACACCGGCATGATTGGAAGAAACGAAAACCGTTTTGGCAATGCCGCTGGTAACGCTCGAAACCGGATTGACGGCAAACTGACCGAGCGCGGGATTCAAAATCTTGAATTTGGCCGTGCTGTTAAAATCACTCACCAGGTTGTTGCTGGTGTCCACGACGTTTAAGGTGATGGCATCAAGAGTTGTATAGTCGGATGGGATGCTCGGTTTTTCCGCCTGGAGAAGAATTTTCAGATCATTGCGGGACTGGATAGTAGCGTCCCCGGTGATGTTTGCCGGAGCAGTTTCCTGGGTTTGTCCTGGTGCTGGTTCCATCTGCTCAGGAGCAAACGTCGCGAGAACTTTTACCAGCCCCGGAGTAGTTTTTGATGTCAGCAGAATGTCAAAGACACCGGTGACACTCGTCATCTGGATACCATCGGCAGCTTTGTCTTCATCTTTTGATGCATCAAGAGTTCCTTCCCCCTCAACGGAGAAAGTAATACGGTAAGAGTTATTGTTGGCAAGGTTGCCGTTGGCATCAACCAGACGGGCATGAACCTGGGTGTTGGAAAGACCACCGCTCTTGAGAGTATAAGAATCCGCAGTAACAATGACGTCCGCCGGCTCGAGCGGAAGCACAAACACGGAGTGGTCATCCACAGGCATCTGAATCCCCTTGAGCTCAGCCGATGTAATATACTCGCCGGCTTTCGTTGTGGATTTGACCTCGGTTTCCGCAACCCCCTTTTTCACGATGACGCTTGGCGGGTCAAGAACCGCATAGTCCCCGGTCGTTTTATCGGAAGCCTTGAAATCAATCGTAACATTGTTCATCGATGCATCAACATCCCCGTTTTCATCCAGAACTTCGGCACGCAGTGAGAGCTTGCTCTTGCCGTCTGCAGGCATATCATCAATAAAATCCAGCTGGGAGGTGTTTGAAGCTTTCGTTCCGTCTGGTGTCGAGTAGACAGAGTTTTCAAAAACTTTTTCGCCGACAATGTATCCGCCTTCATCACCCTTCAGCTGGGCAAGATCATCGGCCGGGTTGAGCGGATCGGTTCCGCGGAGAACCTCATCGCCGTCATTTACGCCTCCACCATCGGTATCCGCAACGGTTGGGTCTGTTCCGTGCTGGTACTCTTCAAGGTTGGTCAGACCGTCACCGTCAGGATCCTGATTCGCATCAGACGGATCAAGAGGGTTCAGTCCGTACTTGATTTCCCATTCATCCGGCATGCCGTCACCATCAGTGTCGTAGAGGTGATCATCTTTTGGATTCAGCGGATCCGTTTTATGTTTCACTTCGTCACCGTCGTTGATTCCGCCTCCATCAGTGTCGGCTTTATTTGGGTCCGTCTTATATTTCCCGGTTTCATCGGCATCGCTGAGGCCGTCTTTATCAACATCCAGCATTTTTTTGTCATCGGCAGGATCCAGCGGATTCATGCCGCTGGCAATTTCATCAATATCGTTGACACCGCCACCGTCGCTGTCGGCTTTGGTTGGATCGGTCCCATAAACATATTTTTCAAAATTATCCGGAATACCGTCACCATCCTGATCGTTCAAGTAACAGTCGGTCTTTTCAACCAGACGCGCCACCATAATGGCAAATTCGCCGCGGGTGATGTTGCCAGTCAGCCACTTCATGAAACCGCTGGCGGGGTTGGAGATCTCCGCATCAAACCAGGTCTTGAACGCCGCCGGATCGAGCTGGTCGAGTTCGTTGAATTTTCCTTTCGGATAAAGTTTTTCACGCTGTGCCGTGAGGACATAATTATAAAACCATGGCTTACCCTCAGCATTTTCAGTGCTGAGTTTCATGCTGGTGTTGTCCTGCTGCCGTGCGGTTTCCAGAATAACTTTCGTAGCCTCTGCCCGGCTGATGTTGGACTGCGGAACAAAATATCCAGCCTGCGGACCGGCTTTGTATCCGGAAACAATGCTGCGGTTCTTGGACTCTTTCACGCAATAGAGCAGACCGTCGGTGATGTTTTTATCCGGGAACGGACTGCTGTTATAGACTGTGTCGATGGATTTTTTCACCGCATCCCGGAACTGTGAACAAAGAACACAGATGCTCTCAAGATCAATCTTCGTGAACTCTTCACGGGCTGATGGCCCGGCCTTAGCTCGAAAGTTCCGTCGGCATACCCTTTCAGAATGCCGCGCTTATAGAGCGTAAGAATATCGTTAAAGCCTTCAGTGGTTGGATTGATGTCCGAAGAGCGGAGTTGAACCTTCCTTGAGCGGACTAACGCCTCTTTACGGAGATCGTCGCCGAAGTTCTTTGCTCTTGTTGGCGTTGGTATCAGGATTCTTATAGGCCGTCTTGAGGATGATCTCCTCCATGTTGTTCAATCCGTCGCTATCCGTATCGGGGATGCCTTTCTTTTGCTGCGTTGAAACGGCGTCAGCGGCGTGTGCCTTGTTCCCGGCGGCTGAGACAAGTTTTATCGCAATGTCATTTGAATTCAGCAGTGCACCAATGCCTCCACCAAAAGTTGCCATACCGGCCTCTTCCAGATTTTGATGAGCAATAACATTGAAATCAGTAAATTCACCTTCAGGAGAAAGAACCTGGATCTTGGGATATTTGGCGGCAAGATAAATATTAAACAGTTCTTTTCCGGCAGCATCAGTAATCTGGAAAACAACCGGGCTTCCAGGATTTTCAGGTGATCTGATCTGGAATCCGTAAGCCGGATCAATAAAAATATTGCCGAAGGTATCAATGAGGCCGATCTTCTTTTTGATGGTTGATTGGCTGTAAAGGTAAGCGCCATTTGATTTGAGGCATGATCAGCGGCAAGAGTTTCCACGGTGTAGGTGTCAGTACTGTTCAGGTCCTGAACGTGGGTGCCCTCAAGGGAAGCGTACGTTGAAAAGTAATCGACGCTGGAACTATCAACGACAACCGGTTTCGTTTTATCAACCACAAAGAAGACGCTGGCTACCACAGTGCCCGAAGATTTTTCCTGAACCCCAAGCCGCGCCGGTTTCGAGCCTTTTGATGGCAGAGTCGCGAGCTGATACTTGTCATCCTTGATGGTGAGCATGCCGGTGAGACCATTCACCTCAGCGATGGTTTTTCCATCGGCGTCCTGGACAATAAACCCTGATCCGGCAAGTTTACCGTACGTCAGCCCATTGATGGTGGTATAGCTCAAAAGCCGGATATGGTTCTTGGTGGAAGTAATCGTAATGGTGTTGGATGGAAGGCCCGCCTTGTTCGTGCTGTAAGCTTTGACAGTAAACACACCCATTTCATTGGTGGACTGCAGCTGAATGACAGCCATGCCGTTGTGGAGTTGTGCCGGGTGTGTTGAAATGGGCACCGCAACCTCTTTCCCGTCCGGTTTCTGGATGGTGAGGTCGACAAGCGTTTGACTGTCACCGCTCTGAAGAACATTGCCGGCAGAAAGTCCTTCAATCGTAATGTTCATGGTGTCTGCCGCGCCGGTTTTCAGTGCGTTTTTATTTGAAGATACACGAAGTTTGACCGTGTTATTCGGCCCCGGTGTTGTTGGACCAAGTACGCCATCTTCTGTTCGCCTCCTTCAACGGCATTTTCAATAATGGTTCCCAGATCCTGGCTTTGAGATCTGGCAGGCAGGTTCCATGGTGACGGGTAGCGCTTAACTGTGAAGTCGTCTGTTTGATCCAGTCAAGAATGTATCCAAACCATTCAAAAATAATAATACCGTCATCTGCCGCTGGATGTTAACCGTCGCCGGAGCCGTCATCGCCTGCTCCCGGGCCGGTCTGGTCGGTTGGGGGCGGGTTTTTGCCTGAAAGAAAATCCGGATCAACTTTTCAGGTTTATAGTTTCCATTAAAGCGCATGAGGAGGGCATTGGACGTCTGGGGAGTTTCAGGGGGGGGGGGGGGGGGGATCCTCAACGCTCTTGCTCACAAAATAAGTCGATTCATTATCCGTATGGCATTTTTTCAACGTACGGATTCATGGACTGGCCCAGATAATGGGAAACAGCGTACTCATGTTTCTGGTCAATGTTCATATCGCGCCATGCAAGGGCGTCACTAATCCCGCCTGGGCTCGCGGAAAGAATTTCCGATTTCTTGGAGTCGGCATAAACATCATCGGCAGCACTCACGATGCCGGTGAGCTGGCCGCTCATGGTCAAAGGAATTCCGGCGGCGTTCGCAATATTCTGAATCTCATTTTCCTTGGCCTGGAGCTGTGACAGAAATGCGCTGGAAGATGTTGCCTGGAAAATATTTGGATAAATAATTTTGCGGGAAAGTCCGGGTCAGCGGCCATCCTGGAAGACAACGTAGCGCGGGATTATCGGTTGGCAGGGACATGGAAAATCCTCCTGCCCCAACTGGATCAGAAATGCTCTTGTTGGTCGGTTCCTTGGGGATAGTGATGCCGCTCAGATAAACGTCAGTTAAAAGAAAGCGTCTTCAGCAGGATCAGGGCAACCTCCAGCACAAGTTTTTGAACTCCCGGGAATGACCCCGTCAAAGGTGTATGTTTTATCCTGCTGAGCAGCGTTCCCCAATCTGTTGCCAGTCGTTGGATGGCATACTGCGGAACACCCTCAGTGGCGTTATCAACAACTCCGTCGCCGTCGTTATCTTTTCCGTCACCGCGCCCAAATTTTTCCAGAACGTCTGCCAGGGTAACTTTCACTCCGTCATCGTCATAGAGCACGATCTGGTTGGCGGGTTTGTACGGTGAACCGGGTTTTGGGAATGCCGCCTTCACCTGTTCAACATCGGTGGAATCAAGATTGTCGATGTAGCTGTCCACTTCATCTTCATAATCTTCATACCGTTTCTTTTCTTTAAAATCAAAACACGCGCGGTAGTTGGTGGCGCTTTCCGAAACAGTACCCGGGGTAACCTCTTTCGTTCCCTTGATGTCGAAAATCGGAAGTTCCGCGCGGGTCGGGAAGCAGCGTTCAGGGTGCTGGATGTTGTTGCCGTAACAGCCGGCGTAGTCTTCGTTATCGGCCGGGTCACCGCCGGTTTTAGGGTCGAGTGTCCGGACCGCCTGCACCATGATGGAGTTTTTCCCGGTACCGTCATTGGATCCACGGTAAAGCATACAGCTGGAAATGTCCGTGGCCGCGTTGAAGAGTCCGGCGACACTTAACGGGAAGTCTGATGCAATTGGATTGCCGTTAATGAACAGGCTTTCCCAGAACCCGCCAACTTTGTGAGTTGAGAAATTGACAAACTCGGCAGTATCCAGACTGTGTTCTGAACTGTCGCTGCTGTAGGTAACTTTTCCGTCGATCTCGGCCCCCTTGAGCATCTGGATCTTTGAGTAGAGCTGCTTGCCTTCAATAATGCTGTCGATTTTCTTTTCGATCGCATCGTTGATCATCCGGAAGTATTCCATCGTGTACTGATCCTTGATGTTGATGAGGGATGGAAGACTGTGAACATCACTGCGATGAACTCCGCCGCCGTCAGGATAGGCGGAATCATAACGGCCGGTGTTGTCGGCCCAGTCGTTGACCACTCCAAGATATTTATCAAAAAGCTGAACGTACTTGGAAACAAAATTATCAATAATCCGTTTGCTCTGAATATCCGGCAGGGTTTTGAATGAATCCGCGGTAGATCCGGCCGGAGGGTCCGGACGGTCAAGCTTGCTGCCGTCATCCGTGGATTTGTAGGTTTTTGGATCAGGGCTCAGACGTGGCAAAGGAATGCCACCGGTAAGATCAAGCGGGAAACTGTCAGGACTGTTTGGGTCTGATGGCTGATTCACGTTTCCGGGAAGCAGACTGCCCACTTCAATTTCGTACCCATTGGTGTATCCGTCACCGTCAAAATCTGAATTGCGGGAATTTTTCTGGATCACGCATTGTTTATCGCAGTCAGATTTAGGCGTGAGCTGTTCATCAGTTAAACCCTGGTCTTTGAGCTGTGCCTGAATCTCTTGGTAGAACTGTTCAGCGAGGTGTTTGTTGTAACGGAGGTAGGAAAAATCTTCCCAATGGGCAACGTAGCGCAGGTAACTGCTGAAAGCTGAAAGGTTCATGCCCTTGAACTCATTGAAGAAATCACCCGTCAGAATTTTTTTGTTGAACTGGGCGAACTCAGGAACTCCAAGGTGAAAAAGGTGATTCTTGTCAAAATAGTTTGCGAGCAGCTGGCGACCTTCATCGCCGCCAACAGGAGGCTGGATCACGCCGTGCCATGCTTCTGCCTTGGGGAATTTCAGATCCGGATTGGCTTCGTACTCGCCGCTGCCGGCGTTGTAAATATAAACCTTGTCCTCAAAATCCGTGTACGGGAACATGCTGGCAAAGTGGTTGCCTTTTTTATTCACCACCGGCAGCGGCACCTCGCCAATAACCACAACGCCTACAAGTTTGGTGAGTTCAATCGGAGTTCCGTCACCCTCCTGATAAAGTTTTTCAAGGGTTGCAGCAATATGTTCAACCTTATCGTTTTTATCAACATGGATGATGAGCGACTTGGTAAACTGCTGTGCACTCTGCACATCAATCGCGTAACGGCGAACACGTTCCGCAAGAGTATTGGACGTCAGCTTGTCGGCATAACTCGATTTCAGCCCCGGGTAGTTGGTAGTATCGTCCATTAAACCCTTTTCAACAAGAATGGCCACAATGCCCAGATGATTTTTTGCCAGAGTATTGATCCCGGTATCTGCCTGGCCGACGAGATCTTTCGGAAAAACCAGAGGAGCCGCTTTCACAATCGGTACCTCCATGATCTGCACCATAAAACAGAACAGAATGAGCGAAGCAATCTGACGATGAATCTTCCGGAATGATGACAGTGTTTTTTGCATTTGTTTTAGCGCTTTTTATTTCTTTATATTTTAGCAGAAAAACCCATTTTTGGGGATGGGAAAGCGACCTGAGAGTTAAAATATCTGCCATTTTTCAGGAGATTAAATTGACACAAGTTGGTAAACATTTCTTAGTCATACTTGCGCATCAAAAAGAAGAAATATTGTGGGCACCCGTGTGACCGCACACAACCCCTGGTGATCTTCAAAAGTTATGAACAGGCCACTCAACATCACCCAAAACCCGTCAAAACTTTTTCCAAACAAAATCTTGAGCAAAGAAAAAAGAGGTTTATTGTAAAAACTCATTCGAGAATTCAGAACCCGTTCACAAATCATTCATGTTGATTTGCTGAAATAGAGGCATTACTTATTCACCTGACCATTTATGCCACTAACAAAAACTGACCTGCAGCAAATAGTCAAAGCTCTTGACCCAAAGTTCAAGAGTATTGATAAGAGATTCAATGAGCTAAGCATTGAAATCGGTGATATGATCGCCCCTTTAGCCACAAAACATGAACTCAATGTATTGGTAAATGAACTAACCGGCCTGAATGGTCGGGTTGATGATTTAGAGGAAAGATTTCATGAGTTTGCAGGAAACGTGGGCGTTTTCGAATCACGGGTGATCCAAAGGTTTGACGACATCGATGAAAAACTGCAGGAGCACGATACTCAATTCGAACACATCATCGAACATCTCGGAAAACACAGCAGTCAACTCCGCAACCACGAGACCCGGATCACCAAGCTTGAAACGAATCAATAACTCTCTCCCGAATTACTCCCAATAACAAACCTGGAAAATGGCTTCAAAATAACAAAAAAGCCCCGCTTGTTATCTCGCGGGGCTTTCTAAAGTTCGAATATTTAACGAGAAGTAATACCAAGGACCGGATCCTGATGGAGTAACCAAAGCTGGAGCCGCCTGTGTCGTACCAGTACCAGTGTCACAAGCAGAAGGAGCTGTACCTGGAGCATTTGTATTTGCATCTCCTTGAACTTCCATTCTTGCCATCAACATGTAAGAACCAGGAGTTCCGCTTAACTTACAATAATAATAACTTCCTGTAGTAGGAGCTCCTGTACATGCAATCAAGCCCACACCTTGAGGATCTACTGGAATTTTTCCACCTTGGAAATATGCGGTAATACCGGCTATATCATGAACACAATTACCAGCTGCAGCTAGATTATCTGGATATTCTTGATGATCACTATTATATGTCTCCATCCCAGCAATAATATTATTCAAATCCGCCTTGCGGGCTGCATCGCGGGCGCGGGCTGGTGCACCAAGTACAGATGGCAGAAGTGCAACTGCCAAAATACCAATGATCGTAATAACGATCAAAAGTTCAATGAGGGTAAAACCTTTTTTGAGATGGATGTTTTTCATTTTTTTATGGGTTAAGTGTTTATTGTTTGTGGTTTGTAATATTGACTTTTATATACTATACCATGATTTTACCCAAAAAATCAAGTGCCTTCGTGCAATTTTCTATGTGAACCCACCGGTAATGTTTGTGAGCTGGATAATTGGCAGCATAATTGCGGCAACCAGACCTCCCACCGTCACACCAATAACCACGATGATGAGCGGTTCCATGACTTTGGTCAGGGCCTGAACAACCGTATCAACCTCTTCATCATAGAACTCGGCAACTTTTAAGGTCACCGTTTCCAGCTGGGCGGTCTGTTCACCAACTTCAACCATGTTCACAAGCATGGTCGGGAACAGTTTGCTGTCCGCCATATTTTCCGCCATCGGAATACCGCGGCGCATATCTTCTGCAGTCAGCGTCAGGCGGCGTTTATACACTTCATTCCCAATGGCATTCGCGGTAATTTCAATGGCCTTGATAATAGGAACACCACTGCTCATCAGGGAACTGAGCGAACGGGAGAATTTGGATAGCGACGCTTTCTGGATCAAAGGGCCGAAAATCGGCAGCTTGATCATCATATAGTCCCACAGGTATTTCCCACCTCTGGTTTTTTTCCAGACACCGACACCAAAAATCAAGCCTGCAAATCCCAAAACAACAACCGGCCAGTAGTTCTGGCAGAAAGAGCTCACGTTAATAAGGATCTGGGTTGGGAGCGGCAGTTCACGGCCGGTCTGGGAAAACAGTTTGGTCAGCTGTGGAACAACGGCAACCATCATCACAAAAATCACCACAACGAGCAGGGAAAGAATGGCGATCGGATAGATGAGTGCTCCACGGATTTTTCCGGTTAAACCTGCCGTTTTTTCCACATCATCGGCAAGTTCTTTCAGTGTTTTATTCAGCTGACCTGAAGCTTCACCGGCATGAACCATCCCCACCTGGGCTTCGTTGAAAATTTCAGGGTAAATGGCCATGGATTCAGAAAGGCTTTTTCCTCCTTCAATCGCCTGGGCCATTTCAAAAAGTGAACGCGAAAGTTTTGGACTTTTTTCCTGCTGGACTCCAAGTGTCCGCAAAGACTTGATGAGCGGTAAACCTGAGTTGATCATTACGGCAAGCAGACGGAAAAAGGTCGCTTTTTCACGGATCTTGACCTTGGAGTGGTCAATGAGATAGTCATTAAGCCTGCGGTAGGTATCAACAAGGGTATTGCCCGTGTATTTTACATAGGTGGCTTTCTGGCGGAGCAGAACTTTATTGCCGGACGACTGGGTAATATTCAGAACAATCTGTTTGCCGTCCTGCATGGGAGCAGCGCTCGCCTGTTCATTGATGGTGAACGTCTGTCCTTTTTCTGCCTGTCCAAAGCCTTGGGTCTGTTTTTCCGGCATAGCTGATAAGTTAATTTTTTTTAATATTCTTCCATACGTTTTGCGACGCGGTACACTTCATCAAGGCTGGTTTCACCCTTGAGAGCCTTGATAATTCCGGCCTGTTCCAGGTTCACCATGCCGTTTTTCAGTGCAGCCTTTTCAATGTCGATCGACGTCGCTTTGGCCACAATCAGACGGCGGATTTCGTTATTCATACGCATGATTTCATAGAGACCAAGACGACCGCGGTAGCCGATCTTGTCACACTGGTCACATCCGACAGCCTTGAAAAATTTCATGGCCTGAACTTTATCCTGGGTAATTTCATCAGTGGAATGAAGGTTATCGAGCGCCTTTTTCACAAGCGCCAAAATATCCGGATGGATGGTTTCATCGGGAACTTTGCAGTTATCGCAAAGTTTGCGCACCAGACGTTGGGCAATAATAAGCTCAATGGTTTCAGCCATCAAAAATGGTGGAACTCCCATGTTATCAATACGCGTAAGAGTTTCCACCGCACTGTTGGTATGGATGGTGGAAAGCACCAGGTGACCCGTGAGGGAAGCTTCAATGGCAATATCGATGGTTTCACGGTCACGGATTTCTCCGACCATGATGATGTTCGGATCCTGACGGAGAGCGGTACGCAGACCACTGGCAAAAGTGTAGTTAATATCCGGGTGAACCTGGCTCTGGTTGAGTCCGTCCATCTGGATTTCCACCGGATCTTCAATCGTCAGAATATTCACTTCAATTCTGTTGAGGTTATTGAGCGCGGAATACATCGTGGTGGTTTTACCTGAACCTGTCGGACCGGTGGTCAAAATGATGCCGTTGGGGAGAGCCAGCGCTTCCTGGAAAAACTTGAGACTGTTTCCCTGCATGCCAAGTTCAGTAAGGTTTGGAATTTTGCGGGAACGGTCCTGAATACGCATTACGATCTTTTCACCGTTAATGGTCGGAAGTGTGGAGACACGAAGATCCATTTCGCGGCCATCTTTGGTTGTTACCTCACAGCGGCCGTCCTGTGGCACACGCTGTTCATCAATCTTCATGTTGGACATGATCTTGATACGGGAAACAACCGCAGGGTGAATATTATGGGGATACTCAACAATCTGGCGCAGCACACCATCCACGCGGTAACGGATACGGATGGTATTCTGTTCCGGTTCCACGTGAATATCGGATGCGCGCAATTCCAGGGCATAGCTGATCATATTCAGCACCAGCTGGGGAATATTGCCGGCAAGAATTGCTTCCTGTAAGAGTTGTAATTTCTGTTCGTCAGCCATAGGACATTAGGAGTTGATGACCTGGGATGCAGCAGCGGATGCCACCGGTGTTGCTGCGGATTTCTGGAAAGGTTTCTGGAAATAGGCGTTCAGTGCGACGGAAACATTAATCATCGGCTGGTTGGAAGCCACGGTAGGTAATCCAAGCGAAGCCCCGCTTCCGCTGAAGTTAATGCTGATCGAGCGGATATCCATCAGACGTGTTTTGTCCGCAAGCACTCCTGAACTTTCAACAAACTTCAGGAATTTGATGAAATTATCCTGCGTTCCGGTAATAGTCATGGTCACCGGAAGAACGGCATAATCGCCGGCGGCGTCAGGACGGGCACGGCCAAACTTGAGGTCGCTGACAAACACCGGATTAAAAGAAGTATTGTTGGTCTGGAAAAACTGGTCAAAAAGACGCGCAAGGTCGGTATAGTTTTCCTGAAGAGGATAAACAGCCTGCAGCGAATCCAAAACACCAGAGTATTTCTGGTCAAAATCTTTTTTCAGATTCACATAATCACCGCTGGCCCGTGCTTCAGCGTTCTGAAGATCAGTAATCTGGAGCTGTTCTTTGGCAAGGGCATCCTGGGCACCGGAAAGTTTCTGGTACTGGGTGTATCCATAATATGCTGCGACAACCGAAGTGATAACAATGAGCATAATATAGGTACGGATGCTTTTGGCGTAATTTCTTTTTTGGAGGGCTGCTGTTGCCATAGGAGTAAAATTGATTGAATATTCGAAGAGAAATGACCGGACTTTACTATGTGGTCTGTTGGCTTGATGAAGCCGCGGACGGTAGAGCCGGCGCAGAAGCAGAAACTGGTGCTGAACCGGATGCTGACGTTGAAACCGGCGCCGATACTGTGCCGGTTTGCTGTGTTGCACTCACCGCAGGAACAGGACTTGGCGCTGCCGCCGATGGAGCAACAGCAGACTGCTGGGTTGATGTCGCACCTGATGCAGATGAAGCCGTTCCTCCGGTGCGTTTTGCACCTGCAGGAGCGGAACCTTTCAGGGCATCTGTCTGAAGGTTGATCTGGGAATTATTATTGGAAAAACCGGCTTTTTCCAGGCTGAGGTCAATCTTGAAGTTCGCCATGTAGCCTTCGCTGGAACCTGTCCCGGCTTTGCTCTTGGTAAATGAGCGCATATCAACGTCTTCAAAATACCGTGAATTTTCCAGCTGATCGATAAGGTTGCTCATGACCGTAAAATTGGAACCGTCGAGCGTTTTGGTCGTACCGGAAAGAACAATCTTATTGTTGTTGGTATCAAATTCGTAACCGGTATAAACAACACCCCCGAGAGTTTCATACAAAAGTGGCTGGTCGAAATTCTTATCAACATTCAACGTTTCCTCTTTGATCTGGCCAATAATGGTGGACCATTCAATGCGGTTGCGTTTGATGTCGGCAATGGTCGCAAGATCGCTCTTGGTTGAGGAAAGAACCTTGCCGATAACATCCTGGATCGCCTTGAGTTTTTGGACATCGGGAGTCGCGGCGTAGTCTTCAAGCTGTTTCTGGAATGTATCCGCCGACGTTTTTTGAAGAGCTCCAAGCAGGGCGTTGTTTCCCACCAGCTTGACGGCGTTATCAATCAATTTGATATCAAGAATTTCCTGGGGATCTGTTGTGTTCAGGTTGTATTTGCCCTTTTCAGTGCGGAGTGCAGTACGAAGATCATCCTGGGCTGTCTGCAGTGCCTGTTCCGGAGTAGTTTCAGGCTCTTTTTCAGTTCGATACGTTGGTGCAACCAGGTCCTTGGTGAGGAGATCACGGATTTCACCAAGCAGTACCGGAAGGGATTTCTGGGACTCTTCCAGGTCGGCAAAAATCGCACGTTTATCAAACGAATTAATGGAAGCATCGTTCACCTTAGAAACACTGCTCAGAAAACGGTCAGACTGGTAGCTGAACTCGTTCAGTTTAAGCTGTGCTGCAAGATAACGGTCCTTGCTGACAAGAGTCTGCACCTGGCGAAGGTTGGTGTTGGTGTCCGTAAGACGCTGGGTGGTATTGGCTCCAAGCAAAGAAAAATCTGGGGAAAGTTCGGAGTAAAAATAAAAACTCATGGCCCCCGTCGCCAAAAAGATCATCACAAAAATGAACTGGTAAAGGCGGAGTTTGCGCTTCATGGTTGCCTCTTTGTCCTGTTCAATGCTTTTTTCCAGTGTTGGCGCCGGTCCCAGGATGGATTTGGTTTTCTGGGCCACATCCTTTTGGGAAATGATGGAGCTGATCAGTTTTGAATCCTCCTTTTTTGCCTGTCCCTGGGTGAAAATATTTCCCATGCTTTCTCCTGCAGGTGCAGGAGTTACTGGGGTTGGTGCTGTTGGAGCACCAATGACGATTTGTGGTGAGGTACCGGTACTTCCGGAATCCCCGCCAAGTTTGATAGGTTCAGCCATAGAGTTTGGTTTTTATTTTTATTTTTTTTATATCCCATTATTTTACCAAAAATTTGCATTTTAGTAAAGGCTCGAAAAGCCATGCTTCAAAGGAAAAGGAATGGCGGCAAAGAAGCAGGAGAACTTGGCGGAAAAAACCACCAGGACAAACAAAAAGCCCCGCATGGTAACGAGCGGGGCTTTATTTGCAATGAATGTGTGGGGGTATTACTTGATTTCAACCTTGGCACCAGCATCTTCAAGAGCTTTCTTGAGTTTCATAGCCTCGTCGCGAGGAATACCTTCCTTGACTGGCTTTGGAGCACCATCAACGAGGTCTTTTGCTTCCTTGAGTCCAAGACCGGTAGCTTCACGAACAGCCTTGATCACATTGATTTTCTGGGCACCGCCGTCAGCGAGAATAACGCTAACAGTTGCGGATTCATCAGCTGCAGCAGCAGCTCCGCCGGCAGCAGCTCCGCCAGCAGCAGCCATCATGACTGGAGCAGCAGCGCTAACGCCAAATTTTTCTTCCATAGCTTTAACGAGGTTGGCGAGATCGAGAACAGAAAGCTGTTCAACCATCTCAAGAATTTTTTCAGCATCTTTGCTGAGTTGTACGTCTGACATGTGAGTGTAAGTTAAAAAATGAGAGATAAGTAATATTGTGAACGATGGATAACTCCATTGCTGGAGCTTTGCCGGTATTAAGCGGCTGGTCCGGAAGCGGCTTTCTTGTCGTGAACCGCCTTAAGACCATAGACAAGCTTGCGGAGAGTACCAGCAAGTACGCCATGGAAGCCGGAAATCGGAGCTTTCATGCTGCCGACCAACTTCGCCAGGAGTTCCTCGCGTGATGGGAGTGTTGCAAGCTGTTTTGCCTCAGCCTTGTTGAGAAGTTTTCCTTCAACAACAGCGCCGAGAAGCTGGAGGTTCTCATTCTCTTTCGAGAACTCGAACAAAAGCTTTGCCGGAGCGACAATGTCTTTGAAGCCGAAAGCTGCAGCAACCGGGCCTTCCATGACCTCATCAGTGAGGTCCGGGAGGTTGTTCTTTTTTGCCGCAATCTTCATGAGGGTTTTCTTGGCGACAACCAGTTCGACGCCTTCCTTATGAAGCTTTTTACGCAGATCAGTGACCTTTTTCACTTCGAGGCCCTTGTTCTGTGCAAAATACACAGCTTTCGCCTTGGCAAAGTTGTCTTCCAGCTGCTTCAGGATTTCCTCCTTTTGAGCTTTAGTAACTGCCATAGGATGGGTTAAAAAATAAAATAAAAAACTCAACTTTCATAGACAGTTGAGCGAAACAGATCACGGTACGCCGTCACGATAACGGCTTTACGATGCGAATTGTTGCGTCTCGGCGGGTTTTACATTCTGAAGAATTTCAACGGTTCCAGAAACACCTGCTGTCTATGACAAGGCACAATGTAGTAAAACCGGCCATAAAAGTCAAGAAAATGCCGACCGCTCAGGGATAACACAAGAAAAAAATGCGGAACAAAAAACAGCCCGGCGATCCGGGCTGTTTTTTTTATAAACTCAAAATTTCGTGAACTAGTCAATAAGTTTTGCGCTTGATGCAACAGCTTTTTCAATGTCACTGCAGCTGATTTCAGGTTTCTTGTCCGGGGCCGCACCGCCGCATGAACCGGTGAAAAGCAGTGATCCCTTGCTGACCTGGGAAGGATACATACCACCAGCAGCACACACATCAAAGTCCTTCTTGAAATTTTCAAGAGTGGTGTAGCCGGAAACGTTCGTCATGACCGTTAACGTGTACTCTTCTTCCGGACTATTTTTGGGAACGAAATGATAGACTGAGATCGGTGCTCCGGCATAAATCTGGAGAAGCTCTTCGTAATATTTGAAAGGCTGTTCAGTCGAGCATTCCTTGGCCTGATCAAGCAGTGACTGTGCCGTCCAGTAATCACTCACTTTGGCAAAGGTAATATTCACATTCACATCCTTGAGGTCCCCAAGAGAATAGCTGAGAACTCCGAGTGTTTTCATATTGGTGTCTCCCGATTTGACCGAGACATTGGTGTCGCCTGGCTGAGCTGCGGTACAGCCCGAAAGGATGAAGAAAATACCAAGGAACGCGAGTAGTTTTCTTTGCATAGATCAAAGATAAAGAATAGACATGTTCAGATGTAAAAACAAAAACCGGGAAAAACTATTACGGGAAAATTTTAACATTGCCAGAGCGCCTCAACAAGGGTTAAACTCTACTTCTAGGTATAAAGCAAAGAGGACTTTACATCCTTGAAGCAGCTATGGAAATTTTTCAACAACTCACGGAATTCCTGGACGATGTGGCAGTGTCAGGCAAAAAACCTTTGGTCGTGGTTCTGGGGGCGACAGCCTCAGGAAAAACCGCACTCAGTCTTCGAATTGCCAAAATGTTCCACGGAGAGATTATCTCCGCGGACTCTCGGCAGATTTACAAATATATGGATATTGGGACCGATAAACTGCTCCCGGCCCAGCAGAACGGTATCCCTCACCACCTCATTGACGAACTGGAACCAAACCAGGAGTTTACGGTGGCGGACTTTAAACGCGCCGCCATCAAGTCCATTGAAGAGATTCTGAGGCGGAGACATCTGCCGATTCTTGCCGGAGGCACAGGACTTTACCTGAATACGGTTCTTCAGAATTACCAGATTCCACGGGTACCTCCTCAGCATGACCTGCGTTTCCAGCTGCAAAAATTTTATGAACAGTACGGTGCAGCTGAACTGTTCAAACTTCTCCAGGAAAAGGATCCCGAAGCTGCGGCGCGGATCCATCCGAATAATGTCAGGTACGTTATCCGTGCCCTGGAGATTAATATTGCCGGGAACACTCCCAAGGTTGATGAAAAAGCCGAACCGCTCTATGAGGTTTTTTCCATCGGCATCGAATGGCCGCGCGAAATTCTTTATGAACGGATAGAGATGAGAGTTGATGAACTCATCAATAAAGGTCTTCTCAATGAGGTAAAAACACTTCTTATGAAAGGCTACGATGAGAAAATCCCCGCCATGACGTCGATCGGGTATCAGGAACTTATTGAGTACATCCGGGGCAAATGTTCCATGGAGGAAGCAGTGACAGAGATCAAAAAAAACACTCGCAATTATGCCAAAAGACAGTTAACGTGGTTTAGACACTATCAGAACGTTCACTGGGTCAGGGGCGAAGAGCTGGAAACCTATTTATCACCTCAATCTTCACAGCGTGTCGGTACTCAAGAAAAATTGGCAAATTAGGAACGAAGATCACAATCTTTCGATCACCGAAAAACTTCTGGCCAACCGGGGGATTGGCGATCAGGGCAGTATTCAGACCTACCTGTATCCAAACTACAAAAAAGGGTTTCACAACCCTTTCCTGATGAAGGACATGGATAAGGCGGTCGATCGTATCAAAAAAGCTGTCCAGCGCCAGGAAAAAATTATTATCTTTGGTGATTACGACGTGGATGGAATCAGCGGAACCGCTATCCTCTACAACACCCTCAAAATCATGGGGGCGCGTATTTCATACCGGTTGCCCCATCGCGTAAAAGACGGCTACGGTCTCAGCAACGCTTTCATTGAAGAGTTCATTAAACTGGGTGTGAACGTTGCCATCACCGTAGACTGCGGAATTTCATGTAAAAGCCAGATCGACCTTGCCCACAACTACGGCATCGACGTCATTGTCACCGATCACCACACCATCCCCGAACAGATTCCCGATAAAGCATATGCCATTTTGCATCCGCTGCAGCCCGGAGATGAATACCCATTTAAGGGCCTTACCGGTGCTGGTGTTGCCTATAAACTTGCTTCGGCTCTCATCACCGACAATTTTAAAGGAGGAGAAAGGGACGAATATTTGTTCGCGCTGCTGGATCTGGCGAGTATGGGAACGATTGCCGACATCGGTCCCATCCGTGACGAAAACCGCATCATTGTAAAATATGGACTTGAAGCGCTGAAAACAACCAGATGGAGCGGACTACAGCATCTGAAAAATCTTGCCGGAATCCTTCCCGAAGAAAAACTCACGGTTGGAACCATTGGGTTCAAAATCGGTCCGCGCATTAATGCCGCCGGACGCATTGACCACCCGTATTACGCACTGCAGCTGCTGCTGAGTGAGGACAATGAGAAAGGAAAATTGCTGGCCGAGCATCTGGAAAAATTGAATCAGAGCCGTCAGCAGATGGTGACGAAAGCCATGGAGGAAGCCGAAACCCAGTACACCGACCGCAGGTCCAATAAAATTTTTGTAGCATGGAGCCCGGACTGGCACGTGGGAATCCTTGGACTGATTGCCGGAAAAATAGCGGAAAAATATGGCATTCCTGCAATGATCATGCAGGATTTTGGTGATTACCTTGTGGCATCGGCCCGAAGCCAGGAAACTTTTAACGTTGTGGATGCACTCACCGCCAATCGTGATTATCTTGAACATTTTGGCGGTCACGCCCAGGCGGCCGGTTTTAACATCCGCAAAAACCGGTTGGAAGATTTTGTCCGGAACATGGAAGAATATGCGGAAAAACACATGGTAAAAGACCAGGGAGAAAAACAGTCATTGACCATCGATTGCGAAATCCAGGCCGACGACATCAACGAAAGTCTCATGAAGTTCATGGATCAGATGGAACCTTTTGGTGTCGGGAATGAACAGCCTCTGTTCCTGGTGAGAAACGTTAAACATAACTATCTCAAACGTGTAGGGAAGGAGAGCAACCATCTCTCTTTTCTTGCCCAGACCGGATTCAAAAAATTCTCAACCATTGCCTATAAGATGGGTGAGTTCGCCGATGTCATGGGACAGGCCCAGGCCATTGATCTGGCATGCTATCTTGACCGGAACGAATGGAAGGGGAAACACCAGATCCAGTTCCGGGCAGTTGATTTCAATCCGCTAGGCTAATACTTGCGCGCGAAGTTTAACAAGCAAAGTTTGACAAAAAAACATCAGCGGGAGATACTCCCGACCTTACTATTATGTCATTTTCAGCATGGAGAGAGAAGAACAGCAGATCAGGGAACTTGAAGAGGAACTTTTTCAGCAGATCGCCCCGCAGTTAAAGGGGGAACCGACCCGCGAAGTTATTCTCCCTGTTGAGATCGACGAATCAGGTGGAGCAGTAAAGCGAAGAGCTTTTATTGAAACAACACCTCAGCGGAATCAGTTCATGACGGTTGGAGAAAACCAGGTGAACGATAAAGGAATTATGACCTTCTACAGGGCTTCATTCGATTACCATACCGGGCGACGGATTGACGGGCATGACCTGACCGACCCCTCACGCCGTGTGTTCAGAATGTCAGATCCTATTCTGCAAAACATCGTTGAAACACTCCGGGGTGATTTGCAGCAAGCTACTGATTTTATGGAAGACACTATTCTCCCTCCCCGGGAACAGATCAAAAGTTTCAGCAGAAACATCGTGCAAAAAACCGGGTCCGATGAACCACATTTTGTTGGATTGATTGAAGTGTCGGACACTCGGACGTATTCAGCCAATATCTTCCAGGCGAACGACGGTGCAAAAATATTAACCGTTGATGATGATGCAAACGCAGATCCGCATCACGCATTCCCTTCGGGTGATTATCTGATCCATACCGGAGAAACCATTCGGTACGATGTGGTGAACGGGGTCTATGTTCCTCACGGACGGTTATTAACCGGCAGGGATCTTTCAGCTGAGGACATTCATAAAATCAACGCGGCGGTAACTTTAAACGGATTTTTGAAATAACATGCTGTGATGGCCCGCTTTCAGCAGAACCCTTACATAATTTCTTCAGCCGCCCGGGTCAAACGGTCATAAATAGCATGTGCAACTCCATCAGAACCGACATGTTCCGCCAGGAGGATGTCACAGTTTTTTTGACTGAATTTCCGGAGTGAGCCGTAGAGTGACCGGCCGAATGATGCAGGATTTTTCCGCGAACCGCAGACGACAATTTTGTTCGCTGCACGGTAGTAACTTTGGTGTTCCCTGACGCAGAGTACTCCCACACGGAGACCCTTTTTTTGCAATGTCTGAACCATTTTCGCCAGCTTCATGATCATGACGTGCGTTTCATGTGAGCCCATAAGTATCATCGGTACGCTTGGAGCATAGTGTTGATATTTTAATCCGGGAGAGCGGATTTGACCCTTCTTCTTTTGCACTATTTCAGGGAGATATCCAAGAACATCCTGAAGCATATGCGGAGTTATGGCACCTGAACGCAGGATTTCCACCCTCTTTCCAGTGACATCAATAACCGTTGATTCAAGACCATGGCGGGCATTGCCGCCATCCAGGATCATGGGAATTTTTCCTGAAAAATCCTCAGCAACATGTTTTGACGTTGTGGGGCTTGGCTTCCCTGAAAGGTTTGCCGAAGGCGCCGCAACCGGGCAGCCCGACTGGCGGATAAGTTTCAGGGCAACCGGGTGTGATGGCATTCTCACAGCAACAGTTGTTCCCCCTGCCGTAACATTTGTTGGGACAGTAGCTTTTTTTTGCAAAACAAAGGTCAGAGGTCCCGGCCAGAATTTTTTCATGAGCAGTTTTGCGACGGCGGGAATATTTTTTGCAACCATCTGAAGCTGTTCAACGTTCGCAACGTGAACAATGAGAGGGTTATCGGAAGGGCGGCCCTTGGCCTGAAAAATCTTATCGACCGCACGGGCATTGAGCGCATTGGCCCCCAGACCGTAAACAGTTTCAGTGGGAAACGCCACCAGTGACCCGCTGCCGATGAGTTTTGCAGCGTCACGGATATTCTTTGGTGTTGGGGGAAAAATCAGTTTATTCATCCATCCAAGCGTGTCAAAATTTCCGGAATGTGGCAAGTCAATTCAATCCGGAATCTGGAAGATATTTTTCATGCTTTTCTGTTGCTTGTCTTGAACCTCTTTGCTAATGTTGAGCCTTCACGGCACAAGAATTGACCAAAATACAAAAATATCGTATAATTTACAGATATTTCTGAACCCAGATTTCCTTCCATATGGAAAAAATTCGCCAACACATTATTGATATCATCAGCCGCAGCAACCATGTTCTGGTCATGCCTTCAGCACCTGCGGATGGTGACTCCCTCGGGAGTGCGCTGGCGCTTTATCTGGCGCTCAAAAAAATCGGAAAAGATGTCACCGTAGTGAGTGCGGAACCTGTTCCGGACGCATTCCAGTTTTTGCCAACAACCAGCGTCATCAACCACGAATTTTCACCAGGGAACGATTTTATTGTCACCCTCGATTGCGAAAAAAATAAGATCGACACCATCAAAACCAAAATCGAGCCGAACAAGGTGAACATCATCGTGACGGCAAAAAAAGGACAGTTTTCAGCAAGAGAAGTATCTTTCAGCCATGGTCCGACCAAGTACGACCTTATTATCACCGTTGATACCGGAGACCTTTCCCAGCTGGGAAGATTTTACGAGGACAACACCGAGCTTTTTACACAAATCCCGGTGATCAATATTGATCATCATGCTTCCAATGGCCAGTTCGGTAAAGTGAACTACGTTGATATTATGGCTTCCGCAACAACAGAAATTTTGATTCCGCTCATTGAAGAACTGGAAAAAGCCAGCGGGAAAAAACTTATGGATGAAGATATTGCCACGCTGCTCCTGGCCGGAATCGTGACAGATACCGGGAGCTTCCAGAACGCAAACACCACGCCAAGATCTTTTGCCGCCGCAGCACATCTGGTCAAACACGGCGCGCGCCAACAGGAGATTATCCAGCATGTGTTTAAAACCAAGCGGCTCTCCATGCTCCGTTTATGGGGCCGCATCCTGAGCAATATTAAAGTGGACAATAAAAACCACTTTGTCTGGGCAACCATCAGCCGCAAGGATTTTGCCGACACTGGCGCGCGCGATGATGAAACCGGAGGAATTATTGATGAACTGATGACCAACGCTCCCGGAACAGAAGTTGTGCTGATTCTCAAACACCGCAGTGACGGTTACATCGGCGGAAGCATCCGCACACTCAACCCATCTATCGATGCGAGCGTCATTGCCGACATGTTTGGTGGTGGTGGTCATGTACAGGCAGCGGGATTCAAAATCAAAAGTGACGACCTTCAGTCAACAGAAACCATGGTCGTATCAAAAATCAAAGAGTTCCAAAGCGCGCGTCTGGGTTCATCCGACGAAGTGGAACAGCCAGCGGAGACAGCACCGGTTACAGTAGACGCCAAAGCGATGCTCGAAAAAATGTTTGTTCCAAAACTGGAAGAAACACCGGTAGAAAAAAGCACCGATCCCGCACCTGAAAAAATTGTTATCAACAAAGAAACATCCCGACCGGAACCGGAAGTAAAGGACCTTGATGACAGCTTCACTGACGTGATCATGCGGAAAGCCCTGAACGGAGAAGCCGACATTTTCAAGCTCGACGACGGAGTAACCTACAAATTCGAAGACTAGCTCTCAAGTTTTTCCAGAATCTCTTCGGCAATATCAAAATTGCTGAAGACTTCAGAAACGTCTTCGTCCTCTTCAATGAGCTCCACGAGTTTTAAAAGCTGTCGTGCAACTTCAGCATCTTCAATTTTCACATTGGTCTGGGGTACATAGGTTTGTGATGCAGTTGCAACTTTTACTCCAGCCGCTTCAAGTGCCTCCCTTGCCTTCATAACCACAGTCGGATCAGTATAAATGGTCATTGTCTCTCCATCATTCAAAACGTCTTCGGCACCGGCATCAATAGCTGCAAGTTCAATCTCATCAGCGGCTTTTCCTGCTTCACCCACGTTGATGCGAATAACTCCTTTTTTCTTAAACAAATAACCGACCGTACCCGCAGATCCAAAATTTCCACCATTCTTGGTGAAAATATGTTTCACGTTTGTAAGCGTACGATTGCGGTTATCGGTAAGTGTTTCAACATAAAGAGCCGCACCACCGGGTCCAAATCCTTCATAAAAAATCTCTTCCATCACAATCGCGTCTTTCCCTTCGCCAGAGCCTTTTTTGACGGCACGATCAATATTGTCTCTCGGAACGTTTTCAGCACGGGCGTTATCAATGGCCACGCGCAAGATCGAATTGGTTTCAGGATCGCTTCCGTTGCGTGCCGCGATAGCGATCAGTTTTGCGTGTTTGGTGAAAATTTTTCCCCGTCTTGCATCTTCAGCACCTTTTCTGTGCTTGATATTCGCCCATTTAGAATGTCCTGACATAGCGTAAAATGTTATTGATTATGCGATCCCTGGGCAACACCCGTATGGTGGGTGAGTATTTCGCATGCCTCTTTGGGATAGTCCGTGATGACACCATCAAAGTGATGCTGGATGGCATTATACCAGTCTTCGGGACTGTTGGCAGTAAAGGTGAGCACTTTAATGTTATGTTCCTTGGCAAAACTCAGTATTTTTTTCAGAAAAGCCTTTTTTTTGAAAAAATGGCGATGAAGCATTATGTACTGCGGCTTGAGAAGCCAGTAAATCCAGTGTTTCAGGGCATACCCCCACATCCGGTTACTGATGAGAAAGCCTGTGTGCAGGTACGGCGCGCGCGCTTTCAGCTGAACAAGCACAAACGGATTGAAAGACATAATAATCGCCCGTTTATCCAGTGCAAACTCCTCAATAATCTTCAAAAAATTCAGGGCGTATTTTCTGCGCAGCCAGTTCAGGGTTTTAAGTTCAACAAAAAGGGTCGCGTCTACCGGTAGGAACGGGACAACTTTATCAATAACATTGCGGTTCTTGCGTGGAGAATGAATAAAATCGTGTTCCAGATAAAACCGCTTGCGCCAGTAATCAAAACGGACATCCATTTCGACAGCGTTCCCGCATTGGGACAGGCCATACTTCAGCGCCTCCAGGGTATTTTCCTCATGGGGGCCTTTTCCGCCTCGATGGGCAACAATATACAGGGGTGACATAAGTATTTCTGTGTAATTCTCAGCAAAAAGCCACATTATATTATCATGAAACAACAACAAGTCTCTGAATAGAGTTGACCGAAGGCTAAAAATATGTTAAATTAGCGCACCTGAATTTCAAATAATGACGGAATCATGACAATGGGACGGCCAGAACAACTCGAAAGACCGGAAGAACAACTTCAACAAAAACCGCTGGATATCGGGCTGATTTTCCGCAACCATTTCCGGCAGGAAAAACAGGCTTATAACCTCTGGATGGAAAGCCTGACACCGGAAGAAATGCGCAGATATGAAACCATGGGTTTTCAGTTTCAGCTTTTGCGTGCCGTTTGTCAGAACCCTGAACTCATTGCGCTTTCCGCAGATGAAAGTGAGGGAGAAAGATTCTCATTCAGGGAAGTGGTGGTCATTGCCAGGGATTTGCAGAAAATGGCTGCGGAATTTTTAGGTCCGGAGCTGAATCGCAAGCCCAACCCGGTCACTGAACAGTTTGCAACTGCCTACAATATTCTGAGGGTGTTTCTTGCTCAGCAGAAACTTTACGAACACACAGAAGAACAGGAGACCCACACCCTGAGCTATTCGGCATACTTTGATCAGGATCTTTTATCAACCCTGGAAAAAGTCATGCCGGCGGATGTGGTGACCCTTATCAAAGCCGGAGAATCACCCAACGGCAGCAACGGCAGAATAGAGCGCGATGATGTTGCCAATGCCTTTACCAGAATGGTGCGCGCACTGCAGCTTACTGATGGAGAAAAGGAACAGTTCAAGCAGGCGATGAAAGTCATCATCAGGATACGCCAGCGCGTTCATCAAAATCAGGCCGAGGGAAGCATGAAAAAGCAGCTGGGTATTGCCGATCTGGAAGAGATGGTCCAGGCCCTTGGCAGAATTGAATGTTTGCGCAGAGTGTATCCATCTGGGGCCGGAACTATGGGCTCCCAGACTGAAAAAATGCACGGACTCAGTGAAATTCACCGTCTGGTGAAATTCATTGCCAGTTGGGAAGAAACCTTCCGCTGGCTGGGAAAAATGAAACTGGGAAAAATGTTCAAGGATGAGGAAACTCCGGAACAGAAGGAAGCCAGAATGGATGAAGAACGTGAGAAAAGACGGGTAACCATCAAGAATTTTATGGACTCGTTCAATCTGATTTTCCCGGACCCCGTTGCTCCGATGATCGTGAAAAGACACCGAGAGGTGCTCAAAAGAGGAGTACAGCATTATGCGGTTCTTGCCGCAGCGGTCAACGCCATTGAAGATGAAAAAACCAAGAGCGATTTAAAGAGAGTACTGTTCCAGATGAGTACGATTCTTTCGTACCTGGAATACATGTGGAATATGCACGAAGTTCAGGAGAATGAGTCAGGGAAACATATCGTGTATCCAAAAAAGATGCTGCTCCTGGGACCGCTCATTATTCAGGAAACGGAAAACCTGGCGGCAACGCTCAACTTCCTTTCAGAGCAGTACCGCGGAGCTTTTGGAGCCCAGACCGATGAGCTGGATGATCTTTTTGATACCGAAAAAAAACCGACAGGCCTGGCCGTTAATTATGAAGACAGCGCCATGTTCAAACTCGGCCCGGAAATGATCGTGCGGGAAACCCACGATACAGCCGTCACAGCTTCAGGAACAGCCAGTGAAGAGGACCGCCAAAGGCTTGAAGCACGTGAAAAGATGGCTGATACGCTGGGGATGGTCTCTTATATGCTCTCAGTAAATATCTCAACCGCCCGCCGGAATCTGAAAGCCACCCGCGTAAAAACCGTCATGACCAATGAAGAAAAACCGGAAGCGGCAGGAGAAGCGGTGCAGACACTTTCCTATGATATTCACGATTTTATCAATGACCTCCAGGACACTTTCCAGGTCGTGCTCTACGAACTTGCAAGAGTGTTTAATGAATCTCTGACCAAGAAAGAGGTGTTACCGGAAATTGCTGCACAGGAAGAGCAGGCGGCCAGACTCCGCAGCCAGATCTATGCCCTTGGCACAAAAATCAAGCCATCAGGGGAAGTCATGCAGTTTGCCATGACGGCAAACCCGCATGAAATGGAAGATGACATCGTTCCGGGACTCCAGGCCATGATCCAGAATCTTGCTGTGGACATTGCAGAATTCCAGTCCTATCAGGAACGAAATCTCAATGCCAAAAAATATCACGAAGTACTGCGCGGAGCTGGATACGAAAAGCTTTTGCGGTTATCCAATGCCGTTGCAGATTTTTCTGAACACTACGCCGCTGATCTCGATGCAAAAACTGTAGATATGTATGTGCTCCGAAAACGTCTGGATGAGTTTGCCGAAAAAGCCCAAACTGCCATGAGCCTGGGGGAACTTTCCAGAAACGGCATTCTTGGTGCATGGCTCAAAGACCTTGAACTGCTCAAGAAAGTTGAAGACAGAATATTGGCCAACGGACTGAAGCCGGCAGAAATGAAAGAGCTTCAGGAAAAATATATGGAAAGATTCATGCACGTCCTGAATATTCTTTGCGCTATTTGTACCCAGGAAGAAGTGATCCACAGCATTCCGGATGGTGATGAAAAAGACATTGTAACCTACCGGGTTCCGGATGACGTCAAAAAGCGTTTCACCGCATTCATTGAGCGTAACCCACTGGTTGAAACCTGTGAAACTTCACGCTTTACCACCTGCTTCCACAAATTCTACAAACTCATGCATCTCATGAGCGACGTGACACAGGTGTGTGATTTACAAATGAACGTCAACACTCCGGAGCAGGAGTTCCTCAAAGGTTACGACATGGAAAAAGCAAACGTTCTCAATGAAGAGCTCACCACACTGCTTGCCGCCGACTATACCGCTACAGACCGTGCCCAGAAAAACAGACTGCTGCTTTCACTCGCCAGATGCCGCGAAGCGCTTGGTCACCTGATATTCAGATCACCAGAGCAGGCGAAACATCTTGATATGTTCCTGGCCGATATGGAAAACGCCATCAGGGTACGATACGAACAGGAAAAAACCATTCATCCCGACGACCTGGAAGATTTCTATTTCCAGTTTATCCGTGAATATATTCAGAATCCCATCGTTATTCATTAGGAACCCTGCAGGATTCAGGCACATTGTTTCACAGCCTCGGCAACTGCATCAGCGACCCCCGGATCAAAAACACCCGGGATAATTTTTTCAACATTTGGCTCGGCAACCAGACGTGCCAGAGCCTCAGCTGCAGCCACTTTCATGGCCTCGGTAATCTGCGGTGCCCGTACATCAAGCACTCCACGGAAAATTCCCGGAAACGCCAGGACATTATTGATCTGATTTGGGAAATCCGATCGCCCGGTCCCGACAATAAAAGCCCCCGCGGCATGGGCAACATCAGGCATGATTTCAGGAGTCGGATTGGCCATACCAAAAACGATCGCTTTCGGAGCCATGGAACGAACCATGTCTGCCGAGAGGAGTCCTCCCGATGAAACCCCGATAAAAATATCGGCACCCTTTATGACCTCTTCAAGTGGACCTTTTTCTTCATTCGGATTGGACATGGTGGCAATCTGATACTTTGGGGCATGACCATCCAGATCGCCACGGGACCGGTAAATGGCTCCTGTTCTGTCACAAAGAATCAGATTTTTTGCTCCATAATTGAGCAGTAATTTTGCAGTAGCAATGCCGGCAGCACCGCTTCCAGACATGACAATCTTTACCTCTCCCAGTTTTTTCCCGGCAAGCTTGAGGGCGTTGATGACGGCAGCCAGCACAACAATGGCCGTACCATGCTGATCGTCATGAAAAACCGGGATGGAAAGTTCTTTTTTAAGGCGCTCTTCGATTTCAAAACAGCGCGGAGCCGAAATATCTTCAAGATTAATTCCGCCAAAACTGACGGCAATGTTTTTCACGATGTGGATAAACTCTTCAACATCCTGGGTCTGAACGCAGATGGGAAAAGCATCAACGCCTCCGAACTGCTTAAAAAGAAGGCTCTTGCCCTCCATGACCGGCAGGCCGGCAGCAGCCCCGATGTTTCCAAGCCCCAATACCGCTGAACCATCGGTAATGACAGCCACGGTGTTGGACTTCAGAGTGTACTTATAGACGTCGTCAGGGTTTGCCGCGATTCTGCGGCAGGGTTCGGCAACACCAGGGGTGTACGCCAAGCTCAAATCCTCACGGTTCGCCATGGGGACTTTTGAACGTACTTCCAGTTTCCCTTTGTGTTTTTCATGCATTTCCAGCGACTTTTGATAGACATCCATAAAGGCGGCTCAAACAGGTTGCCTTGAGTCTAGCAAAATCTTATTGGAGTTCAAAGGTATCTTTTGATCAGTTGATCGGTGCTGTTGGACCTTTGACAGACGGTGGACCGGTTGGACCCTTGGTGTAGGGGGTTTCTGGAATGTTCTTCACCTCCTGCGTGGAGGCTGCCGGCTGAACATTGTCAGCGCGGCAACCTACCAGAAGCAGGCTTATCATCAACAGGGAAAGAACAGCAATATTTATGTTGAGATTTTTTTTCATCAAACTTATTTAACTGTTCCGTCAGATTCGGTCATAGCATCTTTTTTGCCGCTCGGATCGCTTTCCATGGTGCTGGTTTTGATTGTTTTGCTTTCACCCATCATTTTGTCGCCTTCCTGGGTTGGAGGAAGAACTTCGAGACTAGCAGAAGTCGTCTGCTGGGTTGGAGGAAGAACTTCAAGAGTAGCAGTTGAAGTTTTGGTTTCAGGCTGTGTCTGGGTTGCAGCCTGCTGTGGCTGTTGCTGGCATCCGATAAGAGCGAAGACAGAAAGAGCTGCAACGCTGGCCATAAACATTTTTCCTTTCATGGTGTGAAAATTAAAAAAATAAAGG
>JAXLZP010000002.1:0-138322 GCA_046350835.1 Candidatus Altimarinota bacterium
TTGTTCCGGCTTTTCCTGAGTTTTCTCATTTGAATTTGGAAGTGCCACCTGGGCGTTCACGGCGGTGGTCATGAAAGTCTGGGAAGCAATAATGACAAAAAGAAAAACGTTGAATGCCATGCCCATGGCGACAAAAACACTGATAACAATGGTGAGGACCTTATAGAGTTTGCTCTGCTGGGTTGGTTGTGTGGATTCCATAAAAAGTATTGATGATCGGATATACAAAACAGCCCCCAGGAAAAAGTATTACAACTTGGATTGAGGAACGGGCACGAATTTCCAACCCCGCCGTCCATCACAAAATCCAGAGTTGCAAAATTGAGGACCAAACTGTTAAATAGCTCTGAACTATTTTTCTAAATACCAAAACGTATGCACAAAAGCGGATATAAAGTGGCAATTATCGGCACCGGAAATGTAGGAACAGCTGGAGCTTTTGCCGTTATTTCAAGCGGGAATGTTTCAGAACTTGTGCTGGTCGATATTAACGAGAAAAGAGTAGCGGGACTGGCCCACGATATGGGGCAGGCGAACGCCTTCCATAACAATGTGAAATTCAAGGCGACAACGGATATCCAGGAGATCGAAGGTGCCGATGTTGTGGTTATTTCGGCTGGTGCAAGGGTCATGCCGGGACAAACACGGCTTGATCTGGCTAAAAGCAACCTGGAAATGGTAGAACAGATCGTTCCGGGCATGATCAAAGCTGCTCCGAATGCAGTAGTCATGTGTATCAGCAACCCCGTGGATGTTGTGACACACCGTGTTGCCGAACTGAGCGGTTTGCCGGAAGGAAGAGTTTTTGGTACGGGCACCACGCTCGATTCCATTCGTTTCCGCTGGAATCTCTCCCATGTGTTGAATATTGATCCGCAAAGCATTCATGCGGACCTTTTGGGGGAACATGGAGACAGCTCATTCCCGTATCTTTCAGGAGCCATGGTTGGGGGAAGAAAACTCACGGACGTTGAAGGAATTTCCGAAGTACAGGTCCGGGAATGTTTTGAACTGGCCCGCAAAGGAGCGAATAAAATCCGTGAAACCATCGGCTTCACCAGTTATGGCATCGGCATGATCATGAGTGACCTTCTTGCCCATATTTTCCATGACCGAAAGGTTGTTTTGCCTCTTTCAGTAAAAGTCCACGACCTCTACGGAGTTGATGGTATTACGCTTTCATTGCCGGCTGTACTGGGTAAAAACGGTGTCGAAAGAGTCATTCGCCCGGTTCTGAACGAAGAAGAGCAGATCGCGCTTCGTAACTCGGCGGATGTTTTGAAAAAATACCTGGCAAAATAGTTGAGAGTTCTCTTTAGCGTCCCGCAAGTTTCTCACGGATTTCTCCCACAAGCCATGCAGCTTTTCCTACAGAGGCGGTAAAGCCCGGGCTGCCCGGCATTTTGTCGTGAATGGCAAGGGAATCAAGATTGTGAGGATTCTGGAGAATTTCACGGTCCATATCCTGGAGAATTTTTCCTTCCACAAGATCCAGAGCCTGAGCCCGAATGCCGGAGCGAAGGTAATGGATCCGGCCAGGGTCAATGGTGAGCAAATCCGGATTCACCAGACGCTGAACATCCTGAGAAAACTCTCTGCGGTGAAAATGCTTTCTGACTTCCGCACGGCCCTCAGCTGAACCCAGCATGCCCAGGTAAAAATCTGCATTTGGAAAAGCATTTTTCCCGGTTTCTGAAAACCCAATAAGGTTGCCAAACGGTTCCAGAATCCAGTCCTTGAGCCGGCGTTTTTTCGTTTCTTCCCCGATACGTTCACGGTAAGGACTAAAAAAGACATCAGGTCCCATGAACGGTTTTCCGTTTTGCCCCGGCATAATATGGACGCCAAGGAATGGCGGGCGGCGTGTGGGTTCGTAGATCGCATGCCGAAAATCGGCAGGCTCATCGAGCTCAAAATAACTCCCCATCACGGGAATAATTTTCCAGTCCTGAGCGCCACCGGTCATTTTGGCAATACGGTCAGCGTGGGTCCCGGCCTGGTTCACAAGGTGCTTTGCAATAAATTCGCCGCGGCTTGTTTTCACGAGCCAGCCTTCCGGGAGCGCCGTGACCTCAAGAACTTCGAGATCAGTACCCACGGTGACTCCTGAACGTTCAAGATCTTTGGCAAGCTCACGCATCACGCCATCTGCATCAAAAAGGAAGCAGTCACGAAGCAGCAATCCGGATTCTACATTTTTGCCCAGAAGCGGTTCATGTTCACTCCGCAGTTCATCTCCGGAAATGATGCTCACGCTTTCCGGCCGCTGCCCGTTGGCAACCGCCTGACGATAATATTTCTCAATAAGTGGGCCGTCGCCTTCCTCTGACGCGGCAATAATCTTGCCGATATCACGGCGAACCAGGCCCTTTTGATCGTGATAGTCACGCAAAAATCTGAATCCCTTCCTGGCAGAAACAGCCTTGAGAGAATTAACCGGGTAAAACGCACCGGTGTGAGCCGTATTTGTATTGTGATCTCCCCGGCTTGTCCCTTGGCCTACCGTATCTTCCTTTTCGCAGAGAATAATACTGGCATCGGGATGTTCATCGCTGAGAACTTTAGCCGCTGAAAGTCCTCCAATACCGCCCCCAATAATTGCGACATCGTATCTTGGTGTATCCTCAAATTTTTCCATTGTTCGCATCAGAAAAGGATATGGGAGCAAAAGTACTGCAAAACCCTGAGTCAGTCAATAAAACGCAGTCCGGCCAGAATGAAAAATCGAGAAAATGGTGCCGAGACTCAGAATCGAACTGAGGACGCCAGGTTCTTCAGACCTGCGCTCTACCACTGAGCTATCCCGGCACATCCGAAAACAACGAGTATTTCCCAAAAAAATGTGCAGAGAAAAAGTACCCGAAACTCCTGAAAATATCAATATTTTCTGCTGAAATGGCTTTATAAAGGGAAAAATAGTCCAGTAATCACACTCTAAAAAAAGTCTGCATAGGGTGTTGACATATATTCATGTTATGTGATACAATTTAATGAAAAGTTGATTTTTGACAACAAGTTTTCCACAACCTCGAGAGAAACCTGCCTGAAACCTTGGTGCGGTAAGTCCCACCACTTCTGAATCAAAGTTTTCGGCAGATTCCTCTCGGGATTGCAGGGATCGGATCGTTTGGACAGTTCCCCCAGAACTCGTCCTGATGCCCCTCTTCGACACTTGATGGGCTTGGAGATCAAGTGCTTTAAGCGGGAGACTGAATGAAATGTTTCGACATCCTGGAGTTTTTCTCCATCGCTTCGGCTTTGGACCAAACTTCATCCGCCGGCACATTTCGGAACATGCTGAACCTTAACTCCGGTTATTGCTTCACATTTCTACGGAAGAACCTAATCCTTCTTCTGGGTTCCGTGTTCGACCCCTCACCCGGAGGCTAAAAAGCGCTCAGCGCAAAAAAACAAAAACAAAGATCTTTAAAAACAAAAACACTTTCCAACCCCCGCATGCGGGGGGGCAAAGATAGGGAGAAAGCTGTCAAAGACCTTGGGTATTGATCACAACAGTGTTTCATACTTGAGATCCTTGGCAGCTTCCTCCTTAGGCTTTGCGCCGTGGAGAGTAAACCGCGTCTAAGAGTCCCCCAGGTTCTTAGCGTGCTTATCCCTTTCGTCTGGCGGGTTCAGAGACCAGACTGCAGAGGGAAGAGGTTGATCTTCATTTATCGACGCCTCATGTTTTGTCTTCGGACAAACGTTATGTGCCGGTACGTGAGAGAGGTACTGCTTTATCTCGGGAACGGGATAGAGTAAGTGACTATCAAGGAAACCAATACTTTCCGAGATGTTCAGATGTTGAAATCTGCCCGTGAAGTTTAAGGGGGACTGAAAGAAATTTCAGTCCCGGATCCTTAAAACAACAGGTCGTGAAAATGGGGGAGAGAGCTGTCTTCGGACTGGGCTTTGGTCACTTTTTTTTGACCCTCAGTCCTCAAGGCAGCTCCCTCCCTCGATTTTCTCGGAATCTCATGGTCGGTAACAACAGCGCCCAGCAAATTGTTCCCGTGCTTGTCTTTACTTGATGGGTTTTGAAGTCATGCAAAGAGCAGGTACCCAATGTTTCGTCCAAACGGACACTCACATGAAATTGATCGTTGCATTTAATCTTGCTGCGGTTGGTATCCTGAGGTTTCAGAAGTTCGAGGGAGATCCTAAAATTTGAATCTCAACAAAGTCCCGTTGCAGCCTTAAAAACTGCCTCGGGACTTTTGAATCTTTTTTCGGGAAAATTTTCCGCTCGCAAGAGGGCGTGTTTAGGCCTTCAGTAAGAGGAAAATCGGACCTTGATGTGTTGCGAGGCCGGACAGGACACTAAAACTGTCCGTGACACCCCTGGGGATCCCAGATTCCGAGGTTTTTTGAACGTGCCTCTTCCTGGTTTTTGGAAAACTGATCCTGTTTCTGGTATTTGTGGGCTGGATCAAGATACTGTTTGCCCAGACCTTCCTGAAGAATTTTCTGGTTAAGGAGGTCACCGTTCTTTAAGTACACATAGCGGAGAGAGCGCCCGGAAGGATCAGTATCGGTCAAAAGATCATCGCGGATGAGACGGACATCCAGATTTTTAGACAGGAATTGCTCTACCGCAAGGTGCTTGGACTCATCATCAAAACACTGAGGGTATCTGCCGGGCCCGGTTTTTTCGGGAGCATCAACGCCAATAAGCTGAACCCGCATGATGTTATTGCCGTCCTTAACCAGCAGGGTGTCGGCGTCAACCACATGGATAACCTTCACATAGTGGAAAAAGAAAGGAAAATGACATAGGTGTAGAGCAGGTACACTGCCGCGACCATCACTGCCAGGGTCAGAATGGGACGAAGAATTTTCATGATATGCAAAGAAAGGGGTGGATACTACCACGCCCCTGGAATGATGAAAAGGGTATTTTGAGGTTTAGAGCTTATTGGAGAGCACCAGGCTGCGCGCGGCGGCCAGAATGTCGCCATGGTCAAAAGCCAGTGGAGGAGTCCGTTCAAGGTCGAACCATTCAGCCCGGGCTGCGTCGTCACCGCCGCGCGCTGTGTGGCCGCCCGTTCATCCACGACCCCCCAGAAGGCAACAGAAACGATGGTTCCTCTTGGATCCCTGCCCGGTTTGGAAAAAACACCCAGTTGCTTGAGTTCAACGTTCTTGAGGCTGGTCTCTTCTTCAAGCTCACGGGCGGCCGCCTGCTCACAACTTTCCCCCCATTCCATAAATCCGCCCGGTAGTGCCCATTTGCCTTTATAGGGCTCATGTCCCCGTTCGATCAACAAAACCTTCCATCCGGACGCGGCAGTGGGACTTTTCACTAAAATAACGCTGTCGGCGCCAAGCGTCGGCCTTTTTCCTTCCCGTCCATAGACATCGCTGGCAAAGAGTTCATTCATGGCAAAAGCGTACCATAAAAGCCAAAAAAATGGTATAATTGCAAGATGGCTCATCAATCCAAAAAACTAGCATCACCAAAGCAGAAAGCCTCCCCGGAGAACGATCTGGAAGTGGGGACCAGGGTGGCGCTTTTCTCCATGGGAGAAATAGCCGTATTGGCGGCGCTGAAAGCGGTTGTCGGGTATTCTACGGGCATCGTGGTCCTGATGGCTGACGCGCTTTCCAGTTTTTCCGACATGCTGGGCATTTTTGCCAGCTACATCGGATTAAAAATGAGCCAGCGCCGCGCCGACACCGGTTTCAAATATGGCTACTATAAAGCAGAAAGTTTTGCTGCATTCCTGGCCTCGGTGCTCATCATTGCCCTGGGGCTGGAGGTTCTGAAGGAAAGTTACGAGCGGCTTTTTGCGCTTGAAGCAAGCCACGATCATTTATTGGCGATCGGACAGGTTTCGGTCACCATCGCCATCTCACTTCACTTGTCTTTTTCGTTGATAAAGACCGGAAAAAAAATTAACTCACTTTCTCTCATCAATAGCGGGAAAGAAAAACGCTCAGATCTGATTGCCCAAATTGCCGTGATTGCGGGTATTGCCGCAAGCTATTTTAAAATTCCCTACCTGGAGGGAATTATCGGCATGATTCTTTCAGTGCTGATTCTGAAAGTCGGAATCCAGAGCGGAAAAGAGTCCCTTTTCTTCCTGCTGGACTATTTTGACGACCAGGAACTTGTTGAAAAAGTAAAAAAAATTATCATCACAAAATCGAGGATTGTCCGGAGTGTAAAAAATATTCGCATGCGCCGCGCGGGAACCTACATTTTTGGTGAGGCTTTTTTGGAAATAAATCCGATGGTGGAAACAAAAGATATCCGCAATGATCTCAATGTCCTCAACGAAAAAATTGCCAAAGCCAGTAAACACCTCAAAGATTTTTCAATCTTTTTTGAAGTGCCGGCAACGCGGAAGATCAGGGTAGCAGTACCGGTTAAGAACGATGACGGACTGAAATCCCTGCTCGCCTCAACCTTTGAAGAAACCCGTTATTACATTTTTGTCGATGTTCAGGATGGAAAAATACTCGGGATCCATTCCAAACCTTTCCCTTTCCGAACGTTCGATTTTATCGGAATCACCGGGTTCCTCCAAAAGGAAGATGCCAAAATCGTCATCAACAACAACATGCACAGCCTGTTGTTCTACAACCTGCGCAGACTGCATCATATTCTGGTGTATCCCCATTTTCAGAATATCACCGACGTGGAGAACACCATCAAACTCCTGCTCATCGATACCTGAGGTCTGAAGCCGGGAAGTCCCAATGATCAGGAAGGCATATCCACGATTTTCACCCGGAGTTTTTTCTTGGTACCGGCAACCGGCGTGACCTTGGTTTCAATCTTCATCGGTTTTTTTTCGGCAGGTTTGCCTTCAGCAGCTTCGTTCTTCTGTTCCGGAAGCAGGGCTATTTTCAGCACGTCATCAAAATCTTTCACAGGATGAATGGTGAGCCCTTTCAAAAGATGTGCCGGAATATCGGCGAGATCTTTTTTGTTCCGTCCGGGGATAATAATATCTTTTATCTGGGCCCGTTTGGCGGCAAGAATTTTTTCCTTCAGTCCACCAATCGGCAATATGCGTCCGGTGAGGGTAATTTCACCCGTCATGGCCACATTGCGGCGAACCGGGCGGTTGGTTAACAGGGAAACCAGGGTGGTACACATGGTAATACCCGCAGATGGACCATCTTTTGGAGTGGCGCCTTCCGGAACATGGACATGAATATCAAACTTTTCAAACAGTTCATCATTGATGCCAAAATGACCGGCATTGCTACGGATAAAACTCAACGCAGTCCGAGCCGACTCTTCCATGACCTCTCCCAGGTTTCCGGTCAGGATCAGATTTTTACTGCCTTTCATGAGCGCAGCCTCAATAAAGATGATGTCCCCGCCAACCGGCGTCCAGGCCAGCCCTGTGGCTACTCCCACGGTATCTTTATCTTCAGCTTTTTCGTAATCAAACTGTTCAACTCCCAGGAGTTCCTGAACATCCTTGACGCCCACCTGGGTGGTTTCTTCCTTGGTTTCAATGAGTTTTTTCGCAACCTTTCGGCAGATATTGGCTATTTCACGTTCAAGTTCACGCAGGCCGGCTTCAAAGGTATAGGCACGGATAACCTTAATGATGGCCTCATCGGTCATGGTGAACGGATATTTTTCAAGTCCGTTGAGTTTCTGCTGTTTTGGGAGCAGATACTTGTGCGCAATGACAAGTTTTTCCTCCTCGGTGTATCCGGAAAGTTCAATAATCTCCATACGGTCCAGAAGTGCAGGAGGAATTGGATCGAGCATATTGGCGGTCGTCACAAAAAGCACTTTGCTCAAATTAAACGGAACATCCAGGTAGTGGTCGGTAAATGCAAAATTCTGTTCAGGATCGAGTGTTTCCAGCAGCGCTGCGGCAGGGTCTCCCTGAAAATCACGTCCGATTTTATCGATCTCATCAAGCATGAAGACCGGATCATTGCATCCCGCACGTTTAATACTCTGGATAATGCGTCCCGGAAGCGCGCCCACATAGGTTCTGCGGTGGCCGCGGATATCAGCCTCATCACGGATACCGCCAAGAGAAGTATGGATAAATGATCGGCCAAGGGCGCGAGCAATGGAGCGTCCAAGCGAGGTTTTTCCCACACCCGGCGGACCCACAAAACAGAGAATGGTAGCACCCGGATAGCCCTGGAGCTGGTAAACGGAAAGATATTCCAGAATACGTTCTTTAATCTTTTCCAGACCATAGTGGTCCTCATCCAGAATCTGGCGGGCTTTTTTAACGTCAACTTTGGCGTCGGAACTTTTATTCCATGGCATGTCACAAAGCCATTCAATATAGGTCCGTGAAACATTGAACTCAGGGGAAAACGGAAAAATCTTCTTGAGTCTTTCCAGTTCGCCCTTGGCAATTTTTTCAATTTCTGCCGGCATATTTGCGGCAGCGATCCGTTTTTGAAGTTCCTTAATCTCATCATGATTATCCATGCCTTCCATGCCGGGAATGCCCCCGTTGTCCTTTTCTCCCAGCTCCTTTTTAATGGCCTTCAATTCCTGACGGAGCAGGTAATCACGTTCTGATTTATCAACCTCTTTATTCATCTCCGTGTGAATTTTTTTGCGAATCTCCTGGAGTAAAAGCTCTTTATTCAGATACTCGGCGATTTTTTTCAGACGCTCTTCAACGGCCTCAATCTCCAGAAGTTCCTGCTTCTTTTTCACCTCAAGGGTAAGGTAGGAAGAAGCAAGATCAGCGAGCTCCTCAACATCCATAAGATGATCGAGTCCAATGAGCAGTTCTTCCGGGAGAGTTTTTCCACCCCGGGAAACTTTGACGATCAGTTCTTTAATGTCACGCATAAGGGCTTCAGCTTCCAGACTTGGTTCTTTGGCCTTTGGCAGCAGTTCAACATTCGTCTGGAGGAAAGGTTCGGTGGAAACAACGTCCGTACGACGAATCCGGCTGATTCCTTCAACCAAAAGCATGGCATCAGATCCCGTACCTTTAATAACCTGAAGCACTGCTACGGCTGTACCAATCTCATAAAGGTTCTCAATGGGTGGAACGGTTTTTCCGCTGGCAACCTGGGTAAAAAGACCAATGAGCACTTTCTCATCACAGGCTTTCTGGACGGCCTCAAGCAGCGCGGGGTTTTTCACATACACCGATACGACCATCGACGGAAAAATCACCAGATCTTTAACCGGAACGGTTGTCAGATCTTTCGGGAGTTTGTATTCCTTGGCGTCGTTGATCTGGGAAGGGTCGAGTGGAGGCAGAGAAAAAGCCATATTGATTCAATAAATAATCTCAACATTATAGCAGAAAAAGTTTGAAAATTCCACTCAAGCCCGCTCCCGCTCCCGTCAAAGAAACAAAAACGATATTAAAAAACATTTCACAAATATGAAAAGTATATTTGGCTTCCTGGAGCCACCGCAGACTTCAAGTGAGATGAAAAATGTGGTAATATGAAAAGATTTAAAAAATAAAAACTAACACAAAAACTATGGAAATTCTCAAAAATCTTTTCAGGAAAAATGGTGAACAGGGTGATCAGCAAAATGCGAACGCTCCCGCTGCTCCACAGGAAGAGTCCCAGGAAAACGAAGAAGTAACCGCGGGAACAAAAATCAAAGTGGTCGCTGCTCTGGCTATCGTTGCCTTTGCAGGTTACGTTGCGTACTGGATTCAGGAGCCGGTTGATATCCGCGCAGATCTTTTGAACTCCTCATCCATGCAGAGCCAGCAGGCAAATACCCAGGAGGTTGCCATGGTGAATTTTGCATTTTCTCCAGCAACGGTAAATGTCCAGAAAGGAACAACCGTATTATGGACAAATAAAGACACCGTTCCCCACAATGTTGTAAGCGACACCTTTACAAGCCCAACCTTGAACCCGGGTGAAAGCTTTTCACATACCTTTGATACTGACGGTTCATTTGCCTACCGCTGCACTTTCCATCCACAGATGAAAGGGTTCGTTGTGGTTGGTTCCCAGGCCGGCTCAACCCAGGCTTCCTCACAGGATGTCCTGAGTGGATTTGGTGCAGGATCTTCACTGGCGCTTGAAAGTTCAGCTCCAACAGAGCCGGCAACTTCTGAAAGCCAGGAAAATGTTTCAGCACAGAGCCAGGAAGAAGCCATCGCCAGCGAGCTCACCACAGAAGAAACTCCTGCTGAACCGGTCGCACATGAGGAACTCTTCACCAGCACTGCTCCGGCTCCTGTTGATGCCCTTCATAATGCAGCACTCCAGTCCATTGGTGCAACCATCGGAAATCTCAACAATCTGAGCCCAAGCGTTCAGGGAAGTGAGAAAACAGCAGCGGACAATCAGAAAGTTGCCTCCGCCCAGGAAGCGCAGATGAATGCTGCACAGTCTCAAACCAAGGGAAAACTGGCAAGTTCAGGCCCGGAAGACATCATTTACGCGGGAATGTTTGGCGTCATCATGTATCTGAATCGCCGTAAACTCCGCAAATTTCAGAAAAATCTCCGCTAATCCGGAAGAGAAAAAGAGATAAAACACACCTGTAGCAAAAGCCCCCCGCATCCGGGGGGCTTTTTGATGGATACGCCGATATTTAACTTGTTCTGTGGCCGTGGTCACGGTACACTTGTGCCGCATTGCAAAGAGCTTTCTATGGATATTTTTAGCAAATGGCTGGCAGAAGTTGTTCTGTTTATTGGGCACCAGGCCCAGGGGTTCTGGGAAAATCTCGTGCTGCTCAACTTTTCCCCGGCACAGGTAGTTCTGGATATCCTCCTGGTTTCCATCCTTTTCTACTACATGTTCGTGCTCCTGAAGGGGAGCAGAGCCGTAAATATTCTTCTGGGGCTCATTATCTGCGGATTTGTGTTCGCACTGAGCAAGGCATTGCAGCTGGTCACCCTTGGATGGCTTCTGGACCGTTTTCTCACAGTAATCCTGGTCGCCATCCCCGTGATTTTTCAGCAGGAGCTGCGCATGACGCTTGAACGCATTGGCCACACCAAAATTCCCACCGGGCAAAAAGAAAAAGAACTCAATGCGCTCATCAGCAATCTGGTGGAATCCTGCGACTACATGAGCAAACAGAAGATTGGTGCGCTCATCGTGCTGGAAAATTCCATTCCTCTCAAAGAGTACATTGACACCGGAATTGCCCTGAACGCCAAAGTATCAAAAGAGTTAATCCTGAGTATTTTTATGAACCGTTCACCACTCCACGACGGAGCGGTCATTGTGCGTGAAGGGCGCATCGCCTCAGCCTCCTCAGTGCTGCCCCACTCATTCAAAACCTATTCTCAGATTTTGGGAACACGGCATAAAGCCGCCCTTGGGCTTTCAGAAAACTCCGATGCCAAAATCATTGTGATCTCCGAGGAAAAAGGCAGTATCTCTTTCGCCCAGAACGGGCACATGGAACAGAACATTTCACTTCAAAAACTCCAGACGCTTCTGACAGATTTTCTCAAACCTCAAAGGCACCATAAGAAGAAAAAAGCATGAAAGGATTTTTCAAAAACTGGGAACTGAAAATGTTGGCACTGCTTTCCGCCATTGTTTTATGGTTCTTTGTGGTGGGAATTGAAAATAACTCTTACCGGTTTTCAGAAGAGATTGAAATTCAGACGTTGAACCTTCCGGCGGACATGAGTCTGGCCAATGAACCCGGAAAAGCAAAAATCCGCATCCGTGCTGATGAAAGCCTGATCAAGAGCCTCAAAGCGACAGATTTTGATCTGAGTATCGATCTCAAAAAAGCCAAAGAAGGTGCTCAGGATCTTCCGGTGACCGCAACATCAAAAAACGACAAAGTCACTGTGCTGAAAGTTGATCCGGCAACCGTACATATTGTACTGGAGCCCGTGATGGAGAAAGATATTAAGGTGAAGGCCGTCGTGTCCGGGAAACCTGCCAAGGGTCACGGTGTGGAGAACGTCCAGGTAACGCCGGCAACCGTCAAAGTAAAAGGTGGCAAAACGCTTTTGGCCTCGCTCTCCTCCATCAACGCCGAAGTGAAACTCGATGGAACCGAAAGTACAAATTTCAAGCAGACCGTTATGCTCAAACTGCCTGAAACACTTTCACAGCAGAATGTGAGGCTCAACCCGGAACAGGCCACGGTGGAAGTGTCCATTCAGGATGAACTTGAACAAAAAACCGTGCCGGTCAAAGCAGATCTCCAGGGGAATTACGATCTGACGATTCTTGCGCTCAAGGTGGTCATAAATCCGGAAACCGTAACCATCCAGGGGAAACCGGCAGCCCTGGACGCCATAACAGAAATAAAAACGGAACCAGTTCTGTTTGAAAAGCTGAAGAACGCAACGACCCCAGTCAAAGCAAAACTTATCCTTCCATCCGGAATCTCCGTTCCTGATTCGCAGCCAAATGCTGTCATGATTTCTTTAACCGCTCCCTAGAGTATGAAAATCGGTATTGTCGGACTTCCCAATGTGGGAAAATCAACCCTTTTTAACGCCCTGACCAAATCAAAAAGTGCCATGGCCGCCAACTATCCTTTCTGTACCATTGACCCCAACGTCGGGGTTGTGGAGGTCCCGGACAGTCGTCTGCAGAAACTTGTCGAGCTGGTAAAACCACAGAAAACCATTCCCGCCATTGTGGAGTTTGTAGATATTGCCGGCCTGGTGAAAGGCGCCAGTGAAGGTGAAGGGCTTGGAAACCAGTTCCTTGCCCACATCCGTGAATGTGACGCCATTGCCCAGGTTGTCCGTGTTTTTCAGGACGGAAACGTAATTCACGTTCATGGTGGCGTTGACCCAAAACGTGATATGGAAGTTTTGGAAACGGAACTTATTCTCGCCGATCTGCAGACTGTTCAAAAACGGCTTGGAAAAGCGAAAAACGATGCGAAATCGGGAGACAAGAAAAAGGCAGCCTACGCAGCGCTTGTTGAAAAAATCGAGAAACTTCTGCTCGAGGGCAAAAAAATTATCGATACCGAATTCACACCCGAAGAGAAAATAGAGATGAATGACCTCCATCTACTCACTGCAAAGCCCCTGCTCTACATTGCCAACGTCAGTGAGAACGAGGTGAAAAGTTTCGACACTGAAGCTTTTAAGAAAAATCTGAATCTGAATCCTCAACAGAAAGTCATCCCTATTTCCGCAAAAATTGAGGAAGAGCTGGGAGCATTGAGTGATGAGGAAGCCAAAATGTTCCTGCAGGATCTGGGACTGACCGAAACAGGCCTGAATGCCCTCATCCGTGCAGCCTACGAAACACTTGGACTCATTACGTACTTCACCGCGGGGGAAAAAGAGGTAAGGGCCTGGACGATCCATGTTGGCGATAAAGGTCCACAGGCTGCCGGCGTTATTCACACCGATTTTGAAAAGGGGTTCATCTGTGCGGAAACCATCGCGTATGCAGACTATGTGACGGCCGGCAGCGAGCAGGCAGCAAAGGAAAAAGGCTTTATGCGGACTGAAGGAAAAGAGTACGTGGTCAAGGACGGCGACATTATGCATTTCAGATTCAATAACTAGTTCCTGTGGAAATTATCCCGGCAATCTACATTTTGGACGGTCAATGCGTCGCTCTCTACAAAGGAAGCTATGAGCAGAAGGAGACCTATTTCAAAAGTCCGAGCGAAATGGCCAGGTATTTTGAAAAAGGCGGCGCCCAGAAACTGCATGTGGTTGACCTCAACGGACGTAGAGACAGCGGAGTTCCCCAGAAAGATGTTGTCAAACGTGTGGTCGCCGCGGTAAAAATTCCCGTTCAGCTTGAATCAAGTTTTCATTCCGTGGATGAAATGAAAGAGGCGTTCGAACTTGGAGTATCAAAGGTGGTTCTGCGTCCATTCGCGTTCGACATCATTGATGAGGCTGTGGCCGCATTTGGAGCAGAAAAAATCATTATTGAAATTCAGGCAAAGGGGAGCGGAGTTGTTGGTGATGGAAAAACTTCCGACGGAGATCCGATCGATGTTGTTGATTTTGCCGAAAAACTTGTTCCTCTTGGCATTAAGGAAGTAGTGTACAAGGATGAAAGAAGCGAAGGAACCATGATTCATCCGAACTATGATGAGGTTGACCGCCTGTTCTTAATCACCGGAAAAAGTCTCCGGATCTACGTTTCCGGAGGAATTGGAGATATAAAACACCTCAAACTGCTCAAGAAAATCGGCGCCAGCGGTGCCATTATCGGGAAGGCATTCTACGAAAGAGCCCTGACATTTCAGGAAGCTGTCCAGGCTGTGGAAAATTCATAGCAGGCAAAAAACGTTGTCTTCCATCACAAAAACAGATCAGGGTTTACGCGTACAGATAACTACGCTGCACGCCTATTGGCATATTCGATGTATTTGGAAGCATCTTCCGGCATGGTGATATTTCCGGAGTGCAGAACAATTGGCGTACGTTCAGGGAACCCGACCAGGTCATTGTCATGAATTTTCCCGTTAAAGACATCGTCACGGCGGGCATTTAGCTGTTCATCCTTAAAGTCATAGGTCTTCAGGAATGCATACTTCGGATCCGTTCGTAATACCCCGGCCGGTTCGGTAATACAGTGAGGGCTGTAAACCTCGTACTCATGCTCGCCGGCGCGCTTGGTATGGAACCCGTGGAGATTGAGATCGGTAATGATTCTGTAAATCGTTTCAGGGCGGCTTAATCCGATCCAGCGGTCACGGATATCGGAAACCGTCGGATCAAAACATTCAAATTCAGGTACGTTTTCAGATTTTGAAAAACTTTCAGTATGGCGTGAGAACGGAGCAAAGAATCCAAACATAAACTGGGTTGAGCCATCCATCTTGGCCAGCATCTTCATAAGACGCATGGCAGCATGAACATTCGGAATACGATCAAAAGCCAGATTCATAAAAATGAAATCCTGCGAGTTTGGCTGGAGTCCGGTTGCTTCAAAGAAAACTTCCGGTGAAGAGCAGATATCCGCCCTCTGTCCATTAATAAGTTTGCGGCGGGCCTTATCAGCAAATTTCTGGACAACATCCACGGCCGAAATATGACGGTCAACGGTCTTTGGTGAGTTTGCGGCAGTCGTGAAAGCTTTCCCCAAAAGACTCTGCAGAACATCCCTCGTCACCTTGCCTTTTTCCGGCAATCCGTGGTGGATATGGGCAAGCGCAAGATATTTATCACGGAGGTCCGCCAGCAAACGGCTCATTTCTCCATTGCCAGGCGCGAGCTCAACACTGTTTTTGCGGGTGACGGTTTCGCCCTCAATCGAACAGAAAAGCTGCATCAGTTCCTCGCCCTCAAGTCCGAACATTTTTCCAAGATTTTTTTCAGTAATTTCTCCACCCTTATAAGCATCGGCAGCAGCGAGTACGGCATAATATCTTTCAACCCGCTGACTCGGATCAAGGGTTTCAATCGCTTTCAAATCTGGACGCTGCTGGAGCTCATGGATAATCCTCCACATGTTCGGTCCAAACAGACGCTCGCGGTATTCACGCTGGTTTGCGGTCGTATCAAAAAGCGCCGGAGTTTCAATCCGAAAGCCATGGCGTTTCTCCAGCAAATGTTTGGCGGTTTCAATATCGCGGCTTGGTTTTGTCATCACCTCGCTACTTTCAACAACTGCTGGGTGTTCTCCGGATCCGGGTGTACCACCGTTCTTTTTTCTGCGTCCACCATTGCCGCCGTTACCACCGTTACCGCCGCCACTCAGGCGGGGGGAGGAGTCTGGAAGCGGTGTGGATGTAGCAGGATCATTTTTATCGCCAACATGGCTGGTAGCACGTATGCCATCAGGTCCATCGGTATACGGGCTCGTGGCACTGGTAATACACCGTTTCACCGCATCACGAACTCTGCCACGGCGTCCTCTGACAGCTCTCACCACACCGGGGAGTGCAGCATCAGGTGAGGCGAGAGCCTCACATTGTCCCAACTCAGCCCCAGCAGCAAATTCAACCGCACTGCTCGAACCCGTAAACCCAGCATGTGGAGAAGATTCAACACCTTGATTTCCAAATTGTGGTTCAGGGGGTTCTATTGGCATAGGTTACACATTCCGAATGACCTTTTTGCTTTGAATGGTAGCGAACTATAATGACAATATTATATTTTGTCAAGTAAAGCTCCATTCTCAAAATATCACGAAAAAAACTAACCGTCCACCCCCGTGGATGCCTTCGCTGCCAAGTGAGACCCTCTAGCGTAGTTTTGGGCCTGCAGATTGATGATTTCGGCTGCAACCGAAGCAATAATCATGAGTATTCCACCAAGAATAAATTTCCAGTCCAGCCCAATCCTCAGGAAGAGAACTTCGCTCAGAACAGTGATAATTCCAATGTAGACAAGATTTAATGTCAAAGGAATGACATTTAACCGCTTTGAAGCAATATGCCAGAGCCAATAGGCAACTCCAGTTGAGAAAACACCAATAAACACGATGTATCCCCACTGTTCCATATTCACCTTGGCCAGATCTCCAAATGGCATGAAGAAGGTTACAGGTACAGCGGCGAGCGCCAGAGTCATCGTGGTAACGCAAAGGCTGGATATGTTTTTTTCCAGTTTTGAAAACTCACTGCTGCAAATAACAAACACCGAGAAAAAGATCATCCCGGCAAATTCAAGAAAATCGCCAAACAGTTTTGCTTCATCGGAAACGATCTTGTTATTGGAGTCGTTGACGAGCACCAGGGAAGCACCAATTGATCCCACAAGAACAATCTGGAAAATTTTTGTCCAGAAAGATTTATTCGGAGCAATCTCTTTAATACGGTGAGAAAGAAAAATCGTACTGATGATCAGGACGGCAACAGGGGAAAAGTTCTGAATGAGATTTGCATCAGAAGCGAGTGTAAACTCCAGTCCCGACTGAAAAAAAAGGAAATTGACGCCGAGGCTGATCCCGGCAATCCAGAAAAAAATATTGGTTCGAAAGCTAATATGTCCATTTTCTCTGTGTTTTTTCCTGCGGATAAACCATTCAACCACCAGAATAATCAGGAGTGTTAAAACGCCAATATAAAGGCGAAGACCGGCAATCAGATAGGGACTGATCCCTTGCTCGGTAAGATGACGGATGATCACGGAATGTATTCCCCAGAAAAAAGATGCAAAAAGGCCGGCAGAATATCCAATCAGCTTGGAAGTACGGGTCATAGCACGAAGAAAAGAAGTAAGGACTCCCTATGAACTGCGGTCATTCGCATTCACGTACTCCGCAGTCTGATAGGCAACAATCAACACGATAATACCGAAAACAAAGACCCAATTGAAATTTAATTTCAGAAAGTAAATCTCTCCAAAAAAAGTGAAGAGGGCAAAGGCGGTAAGAAGGAAGGACATGATCCAGTATGCTGAAGTTTCCCTGAGCTCCGGAAAGCTTCGGCGGGAGAGCGATTTCAGGGTGAAGACTCCAAGAAACAGCATGAAGAAACTGAAGTACTGGAAAATGATTGGCGCGAGCGGATTGGAATTAAACAGCATTTCGTTTTTTGCCAGGTTCATAATAAAAGGATGCACCGCCCAGAGGGTGAAAGAAAACATGCTCACAATGAGAAACGTCAGTTTTCTCTTCCAGAACTGCCGGTCAACCCTGCGAACGCCGGGCAGATGCTCAATATTGGAAAAAAGTTCGGACAGCTGCTGGAAATTTTCAACCTCAATGATGAATTTACAAAGGAATACCCGGCGGAAGAACGAAAGATAACCTTCAGTTTTGAGAATGTTGATGTTGAATTTAGCAATAACATTCAGCACGCTCTGCATTTGGCCTGGACGGTCTTCATTGAAATAGATCTTAATATTCACATGGGTTTTATACTCCTGGGGTCTGAGCTTCAGAAACTCAAGTACAGAGTGACGGGAAGAATTTGTCATTCCCCTGACGGGATACAAAGAATTCATCAGCTCCAGGGTACTGACAGAGCCTTCACCAATGGCGGTAAGAATATCATCAAAAGACATCAGATGAAGGTCCGGGAACTGTTCTGAAAAATCACGGATCTTCTTCGCCGGAATCGCGCGGATATTTCCAAGTCCGGCGCGGTCATACTCTTTTTGCAGCAGCTGCCGTCCAAGCTGAATTTTTGATTCTTTGGACTCTTTCTGGAAATACTCGCGGATTTTGGTTTTGGCACTATTGGTCCTGGCAAAAAAGAGCCATTCCCGGTTTGGACCTTTCGCGCGGTCCGAAGTGATAATTCTGACAATATCACCCGTTTTCAGGTTGGTTGTAAGCGGAACAATGTCACCATTCACGTCAGCCTTAAGGGCCCTATGACCAACCTGGGTATGAACAGCATAGGCAAAATCGATGCAGGTCGCATCCTGGGGAAGATCAACAGGCTCTCCCCTGGGGGTAAAAACAAAAATACGGTCCATGAGAATATCTCCCTTCAGATTATCCAGAAAAGATTCCTGAGGACGTTTGTCTTTTTCCATTTCCCGGATTTTTTCAACCCAGCTGGACCGCCGGTCTGTAGCTTTCGCACCTGACTGGCTGGTAAAGTACCTCCCCGAGGTTCCATACTCAGCCTCAAGGTGCATCTGGTTGGTGCGAATCTGAAACTCGGTAATGATCCCTTTCAGTCCAAAAACAGTCGTATGGAGACTCTGGTAGCCGTTCATTTTTGGAACCGCAATATAGTCCTTGAACTTTCCTGGTTTCGGCTTAAAAAGGGCATGTAAAATACCAAGAACTTTGTAACAGTCCTCGCGTTCCTGGACAAGAATACGGAGCGCTATAAAATCATCCATCTCGTCCATGCGCTTCCCCTGGGAAACAATTTTTTTATAAATTCCGTAGAGATTTTTCTGGCGGCCATACACAACAGCCTTGATCCTTGCATGTTCAAATTCGGTATTCACAAGTTCAACAGTTTCAGTCATGACGTTTTTATTCTTTTCACGGCTCCGCTGCATCCGGTCAAAAATGCTCTCGTATTCATCAGGAAAAAGATAGCGGAAACAGAGATCTTCAAGCTCTGATTTCAGCTCTTCAATTCCAAGAAGATTTGCGACCGGAACAAAAATCTCCAGTGTTTCACGGGCAATTCGGTTGCGTTTTTCCGGTTTATCAATGTACTGGAGCGTCCGCATGTTATGGAGACGGTCAGCCAGTTTGATAAGAATAATGCGTGGATCCTCAGCAGTATAAAGGAACAGTTTCTTGAGTGATTCGACCTGGCGGGTGGCCATGTCGTTACGGTAATGAACCTTCGCGAGTTTGGTGACGCCGTTGACAAGAAAGGCGACCTTTTTTCCGAATTTCCCCTCGATCTCTTCAATGGTCGTTGAGGTATCCTCAGGAACATCGTGCATAAAGGCGGCAATGAGCGTATCCTCATCGGCGTGGAGGGAAATCAGAATTTTGACCGTCTCGACGGGATGAATAATGTACGGCTTGTTTTCCTTGCGGAACTGGCCTTCATGGGCCTTTGCGGCAAAGCAAAAACCCTCAACGAATTTCTTTTCGTTGAAATTGGGCAGGTATCGTTCCACATCTTTGGCCATGGCCTCGATATCGAGTCCAAAATCGTTCCGTAAAGCAGCAATGAGAACTTGTTTCTGTTCCATAGTGGCTCAGGAAATATCTCTTGCTAGAGTGTATGAAGTATGGCATAAAAACATAGCTGAGTCAACGTTTTACGCACCATTATCAAAAAGAATGAAAAAGCCAAAAGTCCTGGTAGGAATGTCGGGGGGGGTGGATTCATCAGTAACCGCATGCCTGCTGAAAGAACAGGGGTATGATGTTGTTGGAATTCATCTCAAATTTTGGACAGATCCGACGGTGTTTGATGATGACGAAACCATGAAATTTCCCCAGAATAAATGCTGTACGCTTGAGGGGTTAACAAAAACCAGACAGCTCGCGGCAAAAATAGGCATCCCTTTTTATGTGCTCAATTTTGAGGAGGCGTTTAAAACGGATGTCGTGGATTTTTTTGTTGAAGAGTATGGAAAAGGGCTCACTCCGAATCCCTGCATTGAATGTAACCGCAATGTAAAATTCGGACTGTTCCTTCAAAAGATGAAAGAACTCGATGCGGATTTTGTGGCGACAGGACATTATGCCCGGAAAGTCACGGTGCCACAGCCCGACGGAACTGAAAGATACGAACTCTGGACTGCCCGGGACAAAATGAAAGATCAAAGCTATTTCCTCTACGTGCTGACCCAGGAAAAATTGAAGCATATTTTGTTTCCGCTCGGTGATTTTACGAAAACCGAGGTGAGAGCCATGGCAAAAAAGTATGGTATTCCGGAAGTGAATCACCAGAAGGAAAGTCAGAATCTCTGTTTCTTCCCGGAAGGGAACCACGGTCCGTTCCTCAAGCGTTACCTCAAAAAACAAAAATTCACGCCGGGTCCCATCATCACGACCGAGGGTCAGATTATTGGCGAGCACAAGGGGTTGCCACTTTATACTATTGGTCAGCGGAAAGGGTTGGAGATCGGTGGGATTAAAGGGATGCCAAACCAGGAAGGCAATCCATGGTACGTCATCAGACTCGACACCGGGAAAAACGCACTCGTGGTAGGAAAAGCAGAAAACCTTCTGGAAAAAGAGTGCAGTGCCTATAATCTCAACTTTATCGAGGGAAAAGATCCCATCGGAGAGCACCGCTATCACGCCAGAATCCGCTACCGCTCACTTCTGCAGCCAGTCACTATGAGTCCGGCCGGTAAGAGCAGCGCGAACTCCGGGACGGTAAAACTGAATTTTGACCTTCCCCAGCGCGCAGTAACTCCGGGACAGTCCGTAGTGTTCTACGAAGGTGAAAAAGTTGTGGGAGGCGGAATCATTGGCGACTAATTTGTTGAGCAGAGAAAACTCCAGTATAATCTACAATCAAAGGAACCAGGCTATTATTTCCCCATGCCATCCAAAAAAACATCTAAAAAAAAGTTTTCCGAACGAACCCGTGAGATCGAGGTTCTTCCTGAAAAAAAGTCACACGGGCAGGAGGATAAAAGTATTCTCTCGGAAGTGACCATACAGAACAGTGCTTCAAAGTCCGCCGAATCTTCACCGGAATCTTTCGATCTGAAACTCCAGGTCCCGCATGCTGCCCACGAGGTATTAATAGCCCACAAAAATGCCGGAGGCCAGACCCCGGCAGAAAAAAGTCACCAGCCGCAGGGCAGCACAAACCTCTTGCACCAACAGCAGAGCGTTCTTCACAAACCGGCGGGCAAACTCGAAATCAAAATCTGGAACACGCTGGAATGGATTGCAACATCTGCTCTCATTTTCGCCGTGTTATTTTTTGTCATGAACTTCAATGCGTACAGCACCCTGTTCATGGATAAACTCAACCGTCTTCGCGGTGATGTTCAAACCAACCCGATCATTCAAAACCTCACCCACTCGGCCGGAGCAACCCAGCAGCCGTTGCCAATTGCCCAGACAGCCGACCAGAGCAAAAAACAGGTGCCGTACCTTAATCTGGAAATAGCACCACCAGACGACCGTGTCATCATTCCGCGCATCGATAAAAATGTCCCAATCGTGAAAGTGAGTACCGAAAATCTCATCAAGCGTGACTGGGGAGGATTGGAAGCAGACATTCAGGAAGCCCTGCGTTATGGTGTTGTTCACTATCCTGGAACAGCTGAACCTGGTGAGAACGGCAATGTTGTAGTGACGGGCCACAGTTCATATTTCAGCTGGGATCCCGGAAGATTCAAGGATGTTTTTGCTCTTCTGCACGAAGTGGTTGTTGGCGATACCGTGATTGTCTATCACAACCAGAAAAAATATTTTTATCAGGTGTATGAAACAAAGGTGGTGACGCCGGACAAAATCGACATTCTGACCCAGCGCGGTGAAAACCGGCTGACACTGATCACCTGTACGCCGGTCGGGACAAACCTAAAACGCCTGGTTATCTTTGCCAAGCCTACAAACTAAAAAGTGGAGGTCACTACACCTGACTCAAACGCTTGAGCAGGTCTTCTTCTTCGGATTTTTCCTGGGCCTTGGAAGCCTGTTCAGCGGTGGTGAGTGTTTTGCGCTTTTCTTTCGTCTCAAACTCTTTCCACTCAATCATGTGTTTTTCATTGAGCTTATTGAGTTCCTGTTCATACTCCTGATCAAGGCTCGCCAACTGCTGTTTTTCGTTCACGAGAATATCACGGAACTTTTTAATCTGGTCCTCTGTCATGATCGGTAAAATCTGGAACCAGTAGTCACGCTCCTCGTCGTTCATCGACTCGGTCTCCTTGATGAGCTGAATAAGATCCGGGAATTTTTCCTGAACAAGGGCAGGAACAACGTACTGTTCTTGTGGAACCGGCTGCTGCGCGGTTTCATCCTCATCACCAAGCAGAATGGCATTGGAACGACGTGGAGAACCGGCCGGAGCTGGAGCCGCGGCGGGTGCTGCAGGTTGCTGGGCCGCCGGAGCAGGATTTGAAACCGCTGGCTGTTGGCCCGGTGCCGGAAAAGTCTGTGATGGTGCGCCCGCATCAACGTGGCGAAGGTCAATAACCGGGTTCAGCTGATCACCCCCGGCTGTCTGAGGGTTCGCTGCCTGTCCACCAGTCTGTTGACCGGAACCTGGTGTGCCCTGACCGCCTGGTGCAGGTGCTGCCGCCTGGTCTCCCATACCCGTGATTTTGATGTCATCAGCCATATTTCCTGAGAATTATCTCATATAATTATACCGTATTATTCGCGTTTTCGCAAATAGGGAAGAGCTCATCAGCTCTTCCACTCTTCGACCTTGAGCAGGATGAATTCGAACACTTTTTTATCCGTTGTTTCCGTTGCTCCGTTCTTTTTCAGCAGCACGACGAGCGCATCATAGTGCTTCTGGTCAAATTTCTCGGGCTTTGCCTTAATAAAATCTTTGACGGTCATTTTTGAAAGAATTTCCATCTCATCAACACTTTCAATTTTCAGCTGATCTTTCAGAAGTTGTCGTGCCTTAGCCTCAAGCTGTTTCAGCTGTTCAGGAGTTTTCTGGATGTTGTTGGCCTTAAAAAATCCACTCAGATCGGTCGGAGCAGAAATACCAAGTTTTTTGAGGGTACTTGGAGCCAGGAAAGCACTGAGAATAAATCCCCCAACAAGCGGAACTTTTGTGGCGAGGTCCTTAACAATTTTCCCAAGTTTGGAATCTCCCAGAACCGCGCTGTCCAGAAAACCAGGCTTGTCTTCAGCTTCGGCCGCTGCCGTCTCGGCAGCCTGGGCATCTGTGGTTTTCTTGGCTTCATCGGCCTTTTTGGCAGCCTCTTCTGAAGCCTTGATCATGTCAAAATCGATCTGGTCTTTCGTCTTTTTCAGATCGCTGACATCCATGAGTGATGAACGTTTAACCAGGTCTTTTTCAGCATCAAGCTGCTTCATCCGGTCGTCATATTTTTTCTGGAGATCGTCAATCTGGGCAAGAAATTTGCCGTCAAAATCAGGATATTTTGCCTTAAATTCATTGTATTTGGAGCGTGCACCGCCGATATCTGTTCCCATGGCAACAAAGGTTGCAAGGGTTGCCATATCCTTTTCCAGGGAAGCCAGCTGTTCCTGTGCCTGGGCCGGGTTATTGAGAGCCAACCCTTCAATATTCTGAATCTGCTGGGTGTAATAATCCTGTTGCGCTTTCGGGTAGGCGGTAATACTTTTTTTTGCGGCTTCAAGCCGTGATTTTGTCTCAACAATGGCTTTGGTGTCGAGCTTGCTGTACTGGTAGACGGACTCTTCCATCTTCAGGCCATTTTGGGCGAGCCAAAGCTCAAAACTTTGAAGGTAAGGATAATCCGCGGCGAACTTTTTCTCCATGTCGGGAATCTCTTTTGAATCAAAATTTTCCATCCACGAGTCAAAGTAGTCGATGGTATCAACGTACTTGGTAATGAAATCCACGACAAAGCGGTGACGTACTTCACGTTTTACATTGAGAGGAATGGCCCTCACAACAGCCTTAACACGGTTAAGACAGTGATCAAACGTCGCACGGTCATCCCAGTCCATGTGTTTCTCATTCGTGGAGTCGTCCTTGTATTTTTGTTCAAGCGCGGAAAGGGTTGTGCTGTCGTGAATATCGGTTCCAGCCATCTTGAAATACTGTTCAATGTACCCAGTGTGGGCGCCGCTGGAATCGGTATAACCGTCGTTGAGGTCACGTTCAACAACATCTCTTTGCATGGTGCTGATAATCTCCTGGACAAACTCTTCTGCGCTGGCCCGGCGTTCGTTCAAAGACCTGATCTGCTGGCGAAGTTTGGAAATGTCTGAACGAGCCTTTTCATGAATAAGGCCTTCACGCTGTTCAGGCGTGAGGGTTTTTTCAAAATACGTTTTGACGATCTCACGTTTCTCGGCGTCCTGGATCTCATCAATTCCAAGACTGCTTTCAACCGCTGATGGTGCTGGTTTTTCTGCCATATGGTTTTAGATAATGTAAATATCGCCGCCGAGTTCTTCCAGACGTTCTTTGGTCACACGGATACGATGGGCAAGATTTTCAATCTGGTAAGTGTTACGTTCACCGGCACTCCAGAGCTTACGGATTTCTCTGATCGTACCGAGCAAATTCAATGAATCAAAATCAGCTTTGCCTTTATCGGTTTCCGAAAGTTTTTCATAAACCGGCATGTTGAGCAGGGTAAACGGCCGGTAGAGATTAATTTCTCCACTGTCGACTTTTGCCATGAGCATTTTCAAAAACTCCTCATCTTTCGGATCAAGGTTTTCAGGATGGGCAACAGGCTTATTGAGCATCTGCTGGGTGTCAGTACTGATGTCGCGGTTCTGGTATTCCAGAATTTTTGATCCGGTTCCAGTCTGTGCTGGTGATGTCTGGGAAGACACCGATGTTTCGGAACCGGTGGGAGCGTTATTGTTTGCGATTTCGTCAGCCATAAAGTGAGTTTTGAGCTATCATGAAATTATACCACAAAAAAGTGATAAACACCACGGCGAAATCCGGGAAAATCTAGTCGTTCTGAAGGAAGATTTTTTCGGTCTTCCACCACTTGCGAATAGCCTTTGGAAAAGGCAAAAGTGAATGAAAATACCAGAAATCAAATTTTCGGCGACGGAGCCACTGGACAATGCCCATTTTGGTGTGCCCTTCACGGTGGTACAAAAAGGCTTTTCCTCCCAGGGAAATAATGAAACCCTTGAGCTTTGGAACGAAAGCTTTTTGAGGTCTCTTGGCAATATCCGCCCAGATGTTATGGGCAATGACCGGAGCCTGCTGAACGGCAACAACCCCCAGTTTGGGCAGCATGCCATGGTGTTTGACGTCAAACACGGCCGCATTATCGCCGCCGGCATAAACCTTTGGGAAATGGGTGGCCTCAAGGTTGGGTTCTACATCCAGGCAGCCACTTTCATGGAGTACTGGGAAATCTTTGAGAAGCGGATTGGACTGGACTCCGGCGGTCCAGATCAAAATATCGGCTGGAATCTGCTTTTTCACTCCAGAATCTTTGGGCGTAATTTCCAGTTTTTTATCGGCATAACCGCCAATTCTTGCGTTAAAAATGGCTTTCACTCCAAGGTTTTCAAAACGGGAAAGTGCCAGTCTGGAAACGTCATGGCCAAGCCCGATCAGTTCTGGTCCTCCCTGGACAACGGTAATTTTTACCTCCCTGGGGTCAAAAGAGTATTTTCTGGAAAGTTTTCTGATGAAACCGGGAAGTTCACAGGCATATTCAACACCGGTAAATCCGCCGCCTCCAACAACGACTTGAAGGGGAGTGTGGATATTTTTTTCATGACGCTCTCGAAACGTCTGTTCAAAATGACACTCAAGTGCCAGTCCATCCTCGATGGTTTTCAGGGGAAAAGCCTTTTCCTCCACACCGGGCAAATCGTAAAAATTGGTCACGGCCCCCAGTGTCACCACAAGGTACTCGTAGGAAATTTCACCAAGATTTTTCAGTTTGACCGTTTTTTTTGTTGGCTGAATGTGAACAATGCTGTCACGGACAAAACAGGCGGTTGTGCCCTCCAGGACCTGTTCAAACGGTATGGTGATACTGTCGGAAAGCTCCGTAAGGCAGGCGTCAGTGATTTTCGGGTAGTACGCCGTGGCAATTTCATAAAGATCCGCAGCATAAAGGTGAAGCGGTTTCCGGTCGACGAGAATCACCTGGTAATCTTCAAAATGCTCAAGTTTTTTTGCCAGCATTTTGGCTACCCGCAGTCCACAATAGCCACCGCCCAAAATAACGATATGTTTTTTATCCAGATGAACTTTGGTATGCATGAAGACCTATGGTAAAATGTTCCCATCATTATAACAAAAAAACGCATTATGAACAAGCAGGAGGTCAAGGAGAGAATCCAGAAACTGCGCGAGAAAATCAAAGAACTCAACTACCAGTATTTTGTCCTCGATAAATCTGAAGTATCCGAAGCGGTTCGTGACGCTCTCAAGCTGGAACTGCGCAGCCTGGAAGAAAGATTTCCCGAATTCATCACTCCTGACTCTCCAACCCAGCGCGTGGGGTCTGTTCTGAGCGGCCGCTTTGCAAAAATAAAACATCTGACACCCAAGAAAAGCCTCCAGGACGCCTTTTCAGAAGAAGATGTCCGTGAATGGCATGAACGGATCACCAAGCTTGTGCCGGGTCAAAATATCCAGTTTGTCTAGTGAACTGAAAATCGATGGGCTTAATTTAACGGTTCATTACGGGAACGGGAAATTTGAGAAAGCCATTACCCGTGGCGATGGTACTGAAGGTGAAGATGTGTCCCATACTGTCAAAACAATTGAAGCGGTGCCGTTGGAACTCAACGAGCCGGTGGATCTTGAAGTGAGCGGTGAAGTGTATATTCCGCTCGCAAGTTTTCAGAAAATGAACGAAGAACAAAAGCGCAAAGGCGAAGAAGTTTTTGCCAACCCCAGAAATGCCGCAGCAGGAACGGTACGCCAGCTTGATCCAAGCGTGACGGCAGAAAGAAATCTGTCGGTCTTTTTTTACGAGCTCGGCCAGAATAATCTCCGCAATACCCCAAAAACGCAGCAGCAGGTTCTGGAACGACTGCAGGATCTGGGACTCAAGGTCAATCGTGAATACCATTTCTGTGAAACCATCGACGGCGTAGTGAACTTCCTCAAAAGCTGGCACGAAAAACGGGACAAACTTCCCTATGAAATCGACGGAATCGTGATCAAGGTGAACGACAAAGCCCAGGCGCAGGCCATGGGATTCACCGCCAAGGCACCAAGATACGCCATTGCCTATAAGTTCCCCGCTGAACAAACCACCACGCAGATCCTGGATATCCACGTTCAGGTCGGACGCACGGGGGTATTGACTCCCGTTGCGGTTTTAAGCCCCGTGCGCGTCGCCGGATCGACCATTTCCCGCGCAACGCTCCACAACGAAGACGAAATTCGCCGGAAAGATGTGCGCGTTGGAGACACCGTCATCATTCAGAAAGCCGGTGATGTTATCCCGGAAGTTGTGGCGGTATTGAAAGATCTGCGGAGCGGCCACGAAAAAGTTTTCCATTTCCCCAAGAGCTGCCCAATCTGCGGATCACCGGTAGACCGGGTTGAAGGGGAATCGGCCTACCGCTGTACAAATGCGAACTGTTTTGCCCAGGACAGGGAAAAATTCATCCATTTCGTGACGGTCCTGAATATTGAAGGGCTGGGCGAAAAAGTTGTTGATCAGCTGCTTGAACACCAGATGGTGGACGATCCTGCCGACATTTTTACCCTGACAAAAGACGATTTTTTGAGTCTTCCTCTTTTCAAATCCAAGCGCTCAGAAAACCTCACAACATCAATCAAAAAGGCAACGGAAGTTCCACTTTCCAAACTACTTTTTGCCATTGGCATTCGCCATGTGGGCGAAGAAACCGCCATTGAGCTGGCGAATTTTATTGAAGCAGAACTTCAGAACGGGGCGGCTCATGAACAGCACGAACATACTGAATCTGGACACCACCATCAGGAGCTGAGCATCGCCGCAGTCCTGCGATACATGCACAAAGTGAACGAAGAAAAACTCATGGAAATTGAAGGGTTTGGAGAAAAAGTCGCGCACGAAATTGTGAACTGGTTCCATGAAGAAAAAAATATCGACTTCATGAAAAAACTGGAAAAAGTCGGAATGAATCTCACCAGGGAAACTGCCAAGGAGTCATCGCTTCTGGCCGGAAAAAGTTTTGTGGTAACCGGAACACTCACCACCATGTCACGCGATGACGCCAAAGAGAAAATCCGCATGAACGGCGGAAAAATTCAGGGGGCGGTCAGTTCCAAAACCGACTATGTTCTTTGCGGCGAGAATCCTGGCAGCAAGTTCGACAAGGCAAAAAAACTTGGCATCAGCATCCTGAGCGAAGATGAATTCCTGAAAATGCTGAAATAGTTACTCAACCATTTCCCCGCCCATCATGGCCAGGAGCTGTGAGGTCTTTTCATCGAGCGGTGCGGCCGGGGAAGCCGTTGCTACGGCATCACTGTTCGAATGTTCAGGCGGAGGCGCAAGGGCGGGATCTACTTCGGCGACGACCTTGAGCGGAACCTGAAATACAGTGAAAAGTGCTTCTTCAACCGCAAGACGGTTGGCGAACTCTTTCATTTTTGAAGCATGAAACTGGGTTCCAAAAGCGATGTGAACTTCAGCGCCCTCGAGACCGGAAAACTTTCCCGCGGCCAGGGTGCGTTTGGCGGTAACATTTTTAATGGCCTTAACAATATGCGGCCACTGGGTAAGAAGAACTTCGGAAGAAAGCGCGGCAGCTTTTTGAAGAGTCTGGTGGCTGACCTCAACGGCCGGTTCAGCAGCCACAGGACGGCGTGTCATGGCCGCGGCAGTCGGAGGGGTGTTCGATGCCGGAGATTTATGGACAACAGCTGGCGCCGGTCGTGGTTCAACCGAAGCGTGTGGGCGCGCATCAACAGTAATGGCAGAGCCCGCTGGAATGCAGGACTGAACAACGGCAACCTCAAGCGGCAACTGTGGAATGGTCGCAAATTTTGCTCCATCGTAGGCATGCTGGAAATGTTCAATCCAGGAAAGAATACGTGCGATTTCATTGATATTGCCTTCACGGACATGCTCAAACATTTTCTGGCGGAGAAGCTCAAGGAAATCTTTTGAAAACTGGGTGAGATCATACCCCTCACGGTAAAGCCCGTTCACCTCTTCAATGCCCTGCTTGGCATCACCTGACTGAAGAAATCCGTAGAGTTTTTCCAGACTCGCCTTGCCGGTAATCCCAAGGACCTCCCGGACATGTTCAAAGGTGAGTTTGCCGTCAACACTGAGCTGTTCGAGCAATCCAATGGCGTCACGCAGACCTCCCTGGGCCACACGTGCAAGAGCGTCAAGGGCATCGGGTTCAGCGGAAATATGTTCCTGCTCCGCAATATACCCAAGCCGACCAACAAGCGTCTGGTGATCGATGCGCTTAAAATCAAAACGCTGGCACCGGCTTAAAATAGTTTCAGGAATTTTATGAACTTCCGTTGTTGCGAGAATAAAATACACATGGGCAGGCGGCTCCTCCAGGGTTTTCAGGAGCGCATTAAATGCCTCTTTTGTCAGCATGTGCACTTCATCGATGATATACACTTTGCTCTTTGCTCTTGTGGGAGCGAACTGGATCTTTTCCCGAAGGTCACGGATCTCATCAATACCACGGTTGGAAGCGGCATCAATCTCAATAAGATCAATGAGGCGTCCATCGGTGATGTCGCGGCAAATATCACAGGATTCACACGGTTCTGCATTCTGGAGATTTTCACAGTTAATCGCCTTTGCCACCAGCCTGGCGGTAGAGGTTTTACCGGTACCGCGGGGGCCGGTAAAAAGATAGGCATGATTCACCCGACCTCCCTTGAGAGCGTTCATCAAAGTGGTCCGGATGTGATCCTGTCCAACAAGATTGGAAAAACTTTGCGGCCGGTATTTGCGATACAGTGACATAACGATGCAGAAAAATACCTGAACAGGAGCCCATTGTAGCAAAACCTTGTCACACCGCAAAAACCACTCCCTGAACTGAAATTGACAAACGCCGGACCAGTGGTGTTTTGCTTGTTTTTCTCCAGGCCAGTACTAGGATGAAGAACTCAACTGGACCTTTTTTTCAATATAATCCTGAAAATTCGCGGCAAATTTTTGCTTGGAGAACTGGACGGCGTGACGGTGGATCTTGTCGGGATCATATTGGGGTTCGTTGACAATGAGTCTGCCCAGGCCATCCTCCATGGATTCAAGTGTTGGTTCATAAAAAAACTCTCCGGTCACCCCGGGGACAACCGTTTCCAATGTTCCTCCCTTGCCGTAAGCCAGTACCGGTTTCCCACACGCCATGGCCTCAACCGGTGTAATGCCAAAATCTTCCTCGCCTGGGAAAAGAAGCGCGCGGCAGTTTTGAAGATAGGTTTTGACGGTTTCATCATCCTTAAAGCCCATGAGGTGGACATTGGAAGCGGCGATGCTCTTCAGGTATTCGTAGTGGGAACCACTGCCAATAATAATGAGTTCTTTGCCAATCTTATTAAAAAGTTGAACGGCCAGATCGATTTTTTTATATGGTGAAAGCGTTGAGACAATCAAAAAATAGTTGCCATGCTCCTTCCTGGCCTGAAACTTACGGGTCTCCACCGGCGGATAAAGCACCTCAGCATCTTTGCGATAATATTTTTTGATACGCTTGCGGACGTGATGGGAATTGGCAAGGTAGTGGTCAACACGGTCAACGGCGATCTGATCCCATTGCCGAACATGGTGAACCATCCAGTTGGCCATCATTTTCTTGAGTCCGGTAGCCTGCTGTTCCGCTAAATATTCATGGGTATAATCCCAGGCATAACGCATCGGTGAATGACAGTAACAAATATGCTGCGCTGACGACGGAATGAGAACTCCATGGGCATATGCGCTGCTGGAACTTATCACCAGATCAAACTCACTCAGATCAAAAGACTCAATGGCCCGTGGCATAAAAGGAAGCAGGTATTTTTGACGCTTTCGCACAAATGCGGGGAATTTCTGAAGAAAGGATGTTTGCACTCTTTCAGCTGGGAAAACTTTTCCGCAAACCGCCTCATCATACAAAAGAGTATAGATGGGTGCATCGGGATACAGGTCTGCAAAAACCTTCAAAACACGCTCAGCGCCGCCCAGTTTGACGAGAAAATCATGAACAAGTGCAACCTTCACAATATTTTTTGGTAAACAAAAAGAGCGCCTTCATTCTACTGAACTGGCGCCCTTTAGTAAACGTGAGAAGACTCAGGAAGGCCTATTATAGTAACGTGGTTGTGTCAGTGGGGATGGTTGAGGTTTCGCTTCCGGAATATTGACCCCGATCATGGCAAGTGCTTTTCTGCGTTCCTCAAGCGACATGGCACGAATTTCATCGGCAGTCTTGCCCGTTTCATGGAGTACCAGCTTTTCAAGGCCACCATCAAAAACCTCCCGGAGGGTTTTGCTGCCTTCATTAACGGGTTCAGATACAGATTCGCGTGGTCCTTTTGACATAGTATTTATGATAAAAGAATGAAATACCAGGCGGTGATTAAATCATAAACTTGCATACAGGTCAAGCGGGTTTGCAAACTCGGAGGTTCCACCATACAATCGGGATATGCTCATCTTAGGTGCCCACATGTCGATCGCCGGAGGTTTTGCCCAGGCGGCACTCAAAACCGGCCAGGAGTTTGCCTGTAACGCCATGCAGATTTTTACCAAATCTCCCCGCAGCAGAATGGTGAAAGCCATCGATCCCGTGGACGCAAAACAGTTCAGGGAATACTGCCGGAAATATAAAATTCAGCATGTGGTTGCCCACAGTTCATACCTGTTGAATTTCGGAAAAAAAAACTCACAGATTCCGTGGGCCATCAGCGATATTATGCTGGATTTTGAAAGACTGCACGCCCTGGGCGGGCACGGGGTGGTTGTTCACATTGGAAAATCTCTCGAAGGAGAGCGAAAAACGGCCATCACAAACGTCATTGAGAACGCCAAAATCATCATCGAAAAAACCAGACATATCGGGCTGGAATACATTCTGGAAAATACGGCAGGTCAGGGGAGTGAAATAGGTTTTCAACTCGAAGAGCTCGGCGAAATCTGGAAAGCCCTGAAACCTTTTAGTCCCAGAATACGCTCATGCCTGGATACTGCACACATCTGGGCTGCAGGTTACGATATTTCCACGTCGCAGGGTGTAAAAAACACGCTGAAAGTCTATGACGAACTGATAGGACTGGACACCCTTTCCTGCTTTCATTTTAACGATTCCAAGAAAACACTTGCCAGCCGGGTCGACCGCCATGACAACATCGGGAGCGGCACCATAGCCCTTGAAGGTTTGCAGGCGATTGCCGAGTTTGCAAAACGCAAATCAATTCCACTGATTCTGGAAACTCCAGAAAAAGACGGGAAAACCCATTTGGATGACATCCTTACGGTTCGAGGCATGCTCAAGGAATAAGTATGTTACTGGACATTTCACGAAATCTCCCTATAATTGACCCTTAAAATGTCATTATTTTGTTATGACGGGTGAACCAAAAGGGCCACAAAAAGCGGAGAATGAAGGTGCAGGAGAAGCCCATTTGCGTGATGAAACGAAGGAACGGGGAACATCAGCGATGCCGGTCAAACCTGATTTTATAGCCGCACCGGAAGTACAGCCACCAGAAGCTATTACCGGCATAGCCGGTGGAATATCTACAGCTGTGCACAATACGGCAAATATTGAAAATCCTGGGAAAAACATTCCTGAACTTGATCCAAAAAAACTCAATAGGTCCTTGATGTTCTTCATCAACCGTCTGAAAGGCGTATTGCCAAATTCAAGAATTGAAACGGTCACCATACAGGAAACTTTTCTTAGACAGGTAATGGCAGAAATTTGTCTGGTCGCCAGTGAACTCAAAAGAGTGATGACATCACCTCCAACAGCAGGAACTCCCGAGTTACGGGTAACGGTTCGAGCGCATATTGGCCCTGAAGTAATGGAACAGGCCACATCGTTATGGCGGGAACAGTGCAGCCATTTGGCGGATATTCTGAACGGCCTGGCCCAGGAAGGTCCCGAGTGGATGGCGACGCTGGATGCTCATGACAGATTTGCTGCGAGCCGTGAGGCACTTATAAAAATAAGCAATCTCCATGAAGTGATGCTGAGCGCATACCAGATTGCATCCCGCTGGAAGAGCCCGGAGGGAGTGGACTTCACGGCTGAGTGGAAGAAGAAACAGGATGTGATCTCCGGCATTGCCAAGGAACAAAAATTTTCAGGTCTGAATAACGAAGATCTGGCTGATGCCCAGATAGATGAAGAAATGCATCAGCAGCTGCAAATGATGATGCAGGAACAGCGCGATCCAGCAGAAATAGCACAGTGGCTCACGCACGGAATAAAAATCAATTTTCAGCATATGGGCAATTCACTGGCCGGCCAAAAACAGTTTGTTGTTCATGAACATCTCAATGACATTGAGAGCGGTGATGCTAACGCTCCAAACTACTATGTTCCCTCCACGGTTGGAAATCTTTTTGAAAGTGAAGCGTTCACGCTGGCATTCTATCTGTGCATTATTGACCGCAATGCCAAGGTAATTTTGGCATCACAAAAACTGGCCGCACTGATTGGCGAAGGACACCAAGGTGTATGAGAAGTATTTTACTTCTCTTCTTCATGATCAATGCCGTTCAATACTCTCTGAACTTTTTCCTCAGTTGCGAGACGGTTTTTTTCAGCATTGAGCCATTCATGCATGGCCAGCCGCAACCCTTCCCGGCTAAAAACCCCGGACTTCGGAGATCCCGGTACGGTTTCATTATCGGGTGTCCCAGGGTATTCCGGACTCCTCACATCAAAAGGCCGCTCAAGGTGTTCCGGATTGTCCTGATTGTGTCGAGGAAGAGACGATCCCATAGAGCATGAATCATGGATTCGCTCAAGCAATGCGCCTCTTAAGCCCAAAAGTCAAGAATTCATCAATGAAAAGTCACGAAAATATCATTTTTTGGGTCGGGCTCTCCAGTACTCAAAAAGCTTTTTAAGCGGAAGAGTGTTGAGGACATTATCAGCTTCGACCCATCCCCGTTTGGCCACTGAGACACCATAGAACAGATTTTCCATCTGAAGGGTGTGGTGAGCATCAGAATCGACGGTGAATTTCGCACCCTTTTCTTTCGCCATTTTGCAGTAGTAGTCAAAAAGATCCAGACGTGCAGGTTGTCCGTCAATTTCCAGAGCAACATGATGGTGGATGGCGGCATCAATGACTTTTTCCATATCAACCGCGTACGGTTCACGTTCATTAATAAGCCTGCCGCTCGGGTGTCCAAGAATTTTGACGTAGGGATTTTTCAAAGCCCGAAGAATGCGGTCAGTCATCTCTTCTTCACTCATTTTAAAGCGTGAGTGGACGGAGGCCACCACAACGTCCATTTTGGCCAAAACTTCATCAGGGAGATCCATGTTTCCATCCGGAAGAATGTCGCACTCAACACCCTTGAGGATCTTAAAAGGATGAACCTCTTTCCTCGAGCCATGAAGTTCCTGGACGTGATGTTTTTTTTGATAGGCATGTTCATATTCCCGGTTAATGGCATCAATCTCGTCCCATTGCAGTTCAAAGCGATCGGGGGTCAGTCCATGGGCTACCGTCACAGCCGGGGAATGATCAGTGAGGGCAAAGTATTCAAATCCTGCTTCATAGTAGGTTCGCGCGATCTCCTGGATTTCCTGGGATCCATCACTCCATTTGCTGTGGACATGAAGGTCACCACGCAGATCCCTTTTTTCAACCGGGGTGACGAGTTCGTGACGGAGTGCAGCTTCAACCTCACCACGGTCTTCACGCATTTCCGGGGGAATATAGGGCAGCCCAACAGCCTGAAAAACCTCCTCTTCTGTTGCCCCTCCAATCAAAATCTCTTCAGGTTCATCTTTCCCTTTATGGTGTTTGAGTTGAAAAACACCATACTCGCTGATTTTGAGTCCCATTTTTTTTGCCCGGTCGCGGAGCACAATATTATGGGCCTTGGAACCGGTAAAATAGTGAAGTGCCGCGCCAAAAATTTTGGTGTCCAGCACCCGGAGGTCGGTTTGAATGCCGGAGTGGAGGAGCAGGGCCGATTTTGTTTCGCCATGGGCAAGTGTCTTGGCAGATTCAGGGAACTTGAGAAAATATTCCATGATGGAAGGTGTATGCTTCTCGGGATTTTTGGTGGAAACCAGGATGTCGATATCACCAATCGTTTCTTTCATGCGCCGCAGACTGCCGGCAAAACACGCCTGTTCAACTCCCGGGCATTTTTCCATGTACGCCACAAGTTTTTTTGCCTGATGCAGTGCTTCGGAAAGCATCATGCGCTGGGTATGCTTGTCGTAATCTTTGAGGGCAATGAGAATTTCAGCCTCACTTTTTTCACCCATCTTGGGAAGATCCCGAAGTTTTCCTTCCTCAGCGGCTTTGCGAAGTTTTTCAATGGAATCTATGCCAAGCGACGAATAAAAAAGTTTCACTTTCTTGGGGCCAACACCCCTTACGCGCAGCATGTCCAGAAGGCCCTTATCAAATCTTTTCAGCAGTTCATCGTAGTATTTGCATTTCCCGGTGGTGAGCAGCTCCTCGATTTTCAACGCAAGGTCTTTGCCAATGCCAGGAATTTCCTGAAGTTTTTTTGGGTCCTCATCAAAAATATCTTTCAGTTCCCGCGGGAGATTTAAAATATTCTGGGAAGCTTTGGCATAGGCAAGAATACGAAAACGGTTCTCACCGTTAATATCCAGAATGTCACCGATCTCCTGAAAAATTTGGGCAATTCTCTGATTATCCATGGGGGCGGGTTTGGCAAAACTGAAAAACTCGACGGCAACATTGTAACACACTATAATGAAGCCATGAACGATCATCTGGATCCCGAAAAACTCAAGATCCCGGCATTTCTGCGCAACAAGGCGATTGTGCGTCAGTCCAAACAGAAACTCATTCTGACAGCACTCGACCGCAAGCAGGCCGGTTTGGATGTCCATTCCAGACGGGCACTGGCACCGGTCAAAGTGAAGGAAAAAACCTATGCGAACGTCAAAAGAAAACCTGCAATTAGGAAAGCAAAAGCCACGTCGTTTCCCGAAGGGAGTGGCATTTCAACAAGAAGCAGCATGATGCCGGTGAGAAAAACCAACCCGGCCAGTTCACAGTTTTTGGGTGACCTTTTCAGAAACAATCCGGAACCAAAACGCGGAAAATACGCAAAAAACTTCCAGGGGCATCAATCACTTTTACGAAGTATTCTTCCCGTTGATGATGAACCGGAACAGAGTGTAGCTCCAGCGCACCAGGCTCCAACCGGCTACGTGGAAATCTACCCGGTCGGAAAAATCACAGCCTATTTTGACAAAATTGAAGTGGCGGTCATTAAACTGGATACATCTATTCGCCTTGGTGACATTCTGCAGATCACAGCGGATGGTTTGCTTTTTCAGCAGCCGGTTGATTCAATGCAGATCAACCGTAAACCGGTAAAAATAGCAAAAAAAGGTGCAGAAATCGGCATGAAAGTGAACATGAAACCACTCATCAACGGTATAGTGTACCGTGTCGACATCTAACATCTATTCTTCAAACCGCTGAAGTTCAATAATGGCGGTGGCCCCGGGAATGTTGGCAGTTCTGTCCAGATCTTCACGGTCGTTATTGTTGACCAGGTCGATGTATCCTCCCATCTCTTTGACGAGTTTTCTTGCGCGCCAGAGACCAATACCGTGTCCATGTTTGCGGCTGAATCCGCGCTGAAAAAGCCGCTGGTGATCTTCAGGGCGAATCCCTGGGCCGTTATCCTGAATGAGAATTTGGATAAGTCCACCGCGACCTACCCTCATCTCAACACGAATCTCAGGATTTTGCGAATGACGCTTCGTAATTTCCACGGCATTTTTAATGACGTTCGAAAGAATCTCGTAAAGTTTTACGCCATCACCCCGGATATACACTTCGTCTTCTACCTGTTCTACGATGGAAACACCCGCAGCACCTTCAAGAATTTTCCATGAATGGACCTGGGCATTCACCACCCTGCTCAGGTCAATTTTCCGGAAATTCGGGGTAGCCTCAATATTATTGGGATCGGGAAATTCAGAAGGTTTACGCTCCGCAAGAAGTTTCATGACGCCGGCAATTTGTTGAACAGACTGCTGGATAATCTCCGTCAGACCGCGAATCTTGTCATCCGGCGATGCTCCTTCCCGTACTCTCTGAAGATCAATCCCAGACGCCGCCGCAGAAATAGCCCCCAGTGGATTGTTGATTTCATGGGCAAGAACTGCCGGGTCGCGGAGATCAAGGTCGGTTGCTTCCCGGTACTCCCCAAACCCGGGGGCAACCATGGACGTTCGTGCCGGAACAACATCGGATTTTGTTACAGGTAAAACACCCCGGCCAAGGCCGGACTGGCTTTCTCCACCTTCAAATGGACCGGCAACACTGTCATTGTCTGGTCCCTGATCATCGAGTTCCGGAAAATCGGTCTTTTCTCCTGGAGCAGCCATACAGTTCGGATAAAAACCCAATGTTAAGTACAGATTAAACGCCTTTGATCCGGAAATTGCAAACTAAAATCCAAAAAGCGTTTCATAGGTAGCCCTTGCCGACTTTTCCCATGAAAACTTTTTCAATTGATCCTCCTCACGGCCAATAAGCTGCGTAACCAGTACGCCGTCAGAAGCAAGACGTTTCAGGCCGACACTGATCTCTTCAACTTTTTCCGGATTCACCAGAAAGGCCGCATTTCCGGCAACTTCAGGCAGTGAAGAAGTTTTGGAAGTGAGTACCGGTTTGCGATGGGCAAAAGCTTCCAGAACCGGAAGCCCAAAACCTTCATAAAGGGAAGGAAAAGCAAAAATACGGCAGTTTTCGAGCAAAAAAGCTTTCTCACGTTCAGTGATATAGCCTGGAGCGAAAACACTTTTTTCCAGCTTGAGATCAATGACCTTTTTCCAGATCTCATCAAATCCAAGTCCCCGTTTTCCGGCAAGAATAAGTCTCCATCCCGGAAACTCAACAGAAAATCTGCCAAAAGCCTCAACAAGACGTTGAAGATTTTTTTTCGATTCCAGGCGTCCCACATAAAGGATAAACAGATCCCGTTGTTTCATAAAAAACTGTTCCTGAAACTTTTTCACTTCGTCTTCGGTCCAGTGCTGGAAAGGGGGAACTTCAGGAGCTCCGTGAGGAATGACAACAATTTTTTCAGGATCACAATGGTAAAACTCAACCAGGTCTTTTTTGGTGGCTTCACTGGGGGCAATCAGTTTCCAGCATTTCTTGACGGCTTTGCGGGTGGAACGATCCAGGAGCCACATCTGGAAGGGGGAATACGAACCTTTCAGATGCTTAAAGGCAACATCGTGGATGGTGATCACAGATTTTTTTGGCGCAAAGAGCGGAAGGGTATGTGATGGAACAAAAAGCATATCAACAGGCTTCAGCAGCATTTCCGCTGAAAGTCTGATGAGTGTCCAGAAACGCCGAAAAGGAATAATCCGTTTTCTGACATTAAAAGGCATGTCGGCTTTCATCTCAAAATCTTTGGGAGCATAAAGCCGGATTTCAGTATTGTGTTCTCTCCCCAGCATCGGCATGAGCTCATTAAGGAGGTGAAATGAGTACCATTCAACTCCTGTGGCTTCAGGATGCCCGTATCTTGATGCGTCAATCCCGACGACCATAAAGAATTATTATGTTCAAGGAAGTCATTATAGCGTATTAAAAAACCCGCGCCAGTACCAAACCGCAGACCCGCTCGTAACCGGCATTTTTGAGGCATTGAGCAGCCGAATGAAGGGTAGAGAGCGTCGTGGCAACATCGTCCACAAGAACAACGGTCTGGCCCGGAAGACGGGGTCGCTGTAAGCACCGGAAGGCATTTGCAATGTTCTGTTTCCGTTCTTCACGGGTCAGCTCCATTTGTGGTCTGGCAAAATGGATCCGTTCCAGGAGCATTTCCATCCTTGGTTGAGGTGCTATGCTGGAAGTATCATCTGAAATATATGAACACAACGCCGACTGGGCAAGAAGCACCGACTGGTTGAATCCGCGCCAACGCTCGCGTTTGCGATGAAGTGGGAGCGGGCAAAGGACCACGCTCCGTCCCAGGCCATGCTCATGTTTAGCTACGTCAGCGAGCGTTGGCGCCACCAACTTCCCCAAAGGCCGGGCAAGTTCAACAAGAAAATCGTACTTCAATCCATGAATGGCTTTCTGGAGAAGGGGGTTTTTCTCAAAATCGCACGAGGCCCAGACCGCATCGCAAAACCTTTCATCCGGCTGGTTCAGGCAATGCCCGACCGAAGGTTCATTGAAAACCGGCGTCGTCTGTTTGAAACACAATGCATTTTCAAGTCGTATCAGTATTTTTTGACAACCATCACATAAAAATGAGCCTTCAAGCCCGCACCCTAGGCAGGAAGCCGGGAAAATACCGTCACGAAGAAACGCTAAAATGCGAAGAAAAAACTGCAGCATGGCCTTTACTCATGGGGATAATCTGCTACAATGCATCTTGCCCTTTGGAGATGAATAACGTATAAAATTCTCCTGAAAACCGTCAGGAAGGAAAAAGGGCAAAACGCAGGAAGCTTTGAGTTTGTGGAGCACAAAGCAGGACAGGAAACGCGTAAAAAGTAAGGAGATGTAGCTCAGTTGGTTAGAGCGCAACATTGACATTGTTGAGGTCAGAGGTTCGACTCCTCTCATCTCCACCAGGAATCACAACTAAACACTTTTTCCATGGATGACGGACAATTTCCACCACAGGCATCAGGAGCGCAGGGCGACGACAACCCATTTGGTTTTCCAGGAGGGGCCAATCCGCCGGCGCAACAGCCGGAAGACACAACCCCGGCCAACTACCAGATCGGTTCCAAACTCCCCAAGGTTATTGGTATTAAGATTCCTGCACATTCCCTGAATTTTGACGAGCAGTACTTTTTACACCTTCTGGGAGGGTCGATTTCACTCACCAAAGAGGAAAAGAAACGTATCATTGAATCCGTTCCCAAGCTCAAACAGTCACAAATCGACGAACTCATCCGCATCTTTGAGGAGGAACGCCGCAAATTTGCCGAACTTTCCGCAAAACATGTTGAACAGCTGAAAAAACTTGAAGATCAGCATCTTCGCGACTGGAACGACATTGAGCTTGAACAGAAAGCTCAGCAGAAACAGAGTTCAGATCAGGCACAGGCCGATGAGATCCGCAAAAAACTTGGGCTCGGTTAATATTTGGCTCCGTACCTACAACCTTACCATTACGTTATGCAAACAAAAACTTTCCTCAAGGTTTCTGCAGCCTTGACTCTTGGCATTCTTGCCGGATGCCAGACCGTTCAGGCTCCGAACGAAAATACGACCCTCACTCCAACAAGGCAGTCAATGTCTACGGTAGAGATCACCAACACACTCTCTCCAGAAGAAGGAAGTGGTGAAATGCCAACACAGCAAATGATCAAACCATCCGACCTTTCCAGGGAGGATCAGGAGGCTTTTGCAAAAGCGGACGCCGCCAAGAACCCAAAGCTGTGTGAAAGCATTGCAGCTGAAGGTTACAGAAAATTCTGCATGATGCAGGCGTCCAATAAAGATCTTCCACCGGCCGGTGGCGTCAAAGAGGAACAGCAGTGTGACAAAACGGAAGCAAAAGATGGGAAAACGACCTGTCTTATTTTTGAGAAAAACTAAATCAGAAAACACGGAGATTGCGGCGCCAAAAATGAAAAAAAGTCCCCCGTGAACGGGGGACTTTTTGAATATCACATCATCAGAACGGCCAGTTTGTACATCAGCCATTTGGGTTCCAGCACTTGAGGCTGACGACTCCGCAGATCTGGGATCCACCGGTGTTTTTCAGCGTAGCATTGCACCAGCCACCGCCTTTCGGAGTGCCCCATCCGCCGCCCTGTGGTTCCAGCAGAATTCTGGTTGGTACAACGTTATTGGTTTGAACACTGGCCGTACCTGTACCGCAATTAGCAACATCAGAATACGCGGCAAAATTGCAGGCCACCGCAATTTGTCCTGATGGACATTTTAAGGTTGTCCCTGGATAATCACGGGTTGAACCGGCATTGATCGTGGCTGAATAAAAAACGCCATTGGTATATGCTCCAATCTCTACGCCTTTCACATGGTAAGTTCCGGTAAGATATGGAGCCTGAACAGTGCTCCATGCATTGAGATTAAACGCCGTGGCATCCTGGCTAATGGTTGCATCCTGTCCCACGGACAAATTTCCGCTGCCGGAAACATTGCCTCCGTTGGAAACAGAAAGAGTTCCGCTGCCGGCGGTAACAAGAAAACCCTGGCCATCATTGACGGTCAGAGGTTTGAATGGACTTGGATTGGAAAGAATGCCTGCAGTGTCAATTTTGAGTCCCGCAGGGGATCCGGTACCAACAGCAAGAGTTGAAAAAAGAGGATCAACATTCCCTCCAGTTGGTGTACTTGATGGAGCGGCAAACGCAGGAATAGCAGTAACCGTCAAAAGCAGAAGTGCGGCAACGGTGACGCCTGTAAATGATTGTTTGTTTTGCATAAATCAAAGAGTGATGAAGCACCAAAAAGACTATCACAAAAAACCAAAAAGAAAAAGAAATCCTTGAGCAAAACTGCCAATTGAACTAAGATAGCACGAGAGAAACTAACACTTTATAAACAGAAATATGAAACTTCAAAAACTTCTTCCGGCTGTAGCAATGACAGCCCTTTTATTTGCAGGCTGTGCGGCGGGTGAAAATGGTTCGCCTGCAACTCCACAGGGACAAACAGCAACAAACACAGCAAACCAGCAGACGGGAAAAAATACCAACGTACAGCCGGTACAGACTCCGGAACAGCAGGCAGTGGCAGAAGCCGACAAAGCCGCCTACGTAGGAGCAAAACAGCTGAACGATGCGGGAATGTGCAACAAGATCAGCAACGAGAATTTCAAGGGTCAGTGCATGGCCGATGTGAAGGATCAACCAATTCTGGATGAGGCCGTCATGAAACTGGATGCAAAACTTTGTGAACAGCTCTCTTCAGCCGACAGGAAAAAATCCTGCCAGATTCAGGTTGAAACTGGACTGAAGTTGGCTGAAAAAGAAAAAACAGAACAGACCCTGCTTGAGAGTGAATACAAAATCAGGGATGAGGCATTCGGAAAACTGGATGTAACCATGTGTGAAAAAATCACCACCTCTGGAGTGAAAACTGAGTGCCGCACTAACATCATCACGGAAAACGCCCAGAAAGAAAAGAATCCAGCCCTTTGTGAAGAACTGGATTCTGTATATCGTGAACAATGCGAGAGAGCTGCTACTAGCCGTTAGGATCCCAGCAGAGCGCTTCAGCATTTTCAGGGTAAGAACTTGGACAACCTCCGGCACAGTATGTTGTTGGGTTGAGATTTCGTACATACATCCAGCAGCTCTTGCCCCAGACACTGGTATTTGCCGTCACAACTGGTGAGTTGTTGCTGTCTGAATACCAGCAGGACAGTACCATGTCATTGGCCCCATTACAGGTCACGGATGGCATGGCGTAGAAACCTGGAGGAATGCTGTACACGGAAGTTCCGCTCTTGCGATAGAGTTTCCCAAATCCACCAACAGCTTTTGCGTGTCCGGTGATGGACATGTTGCCAGCCGTATCAACATTGAAATTCGACGATTTGATATCCATATAATCATCAACCGGTTCAGAAATATGGACATAGTCACCATCACCAAGGTTCAGGGTGGATCCGGAGCCGTAGCTGCCGGTTCCTTCAAGACGCAACGTGTTATTATTGCCGGTAATATGGACTTTATGGCTTGGAGTTGATGTTCCAACACCAAGATTGCTGCCGTTGTCACCAATAACCGTCGTACCACGGATATAGTTTTTTCCGTTACCGCCATAATTGAAGTGGGTCATCCAGGCTGATGGGTTACCATCGGTGCCACCGGTCATGCGAACCTCACTATTCAAAATGCCAAAGCGCTCGGTGTTATCGGTATAGAACTTGAAGTAGTTGTTGGAGTTAAACGCAAGCGTACTTCCTTCAATCCCAAGGCCATAGGAACTTGGTGCGTCAGCTCCCTGGTACAGAAGCAGCTGGAAATCATCAAAATCATCAAAGGCACCGCTTCCAACATTATTGCCGATCTGTACATTGGAAACTGGAGTAGTGGTCCCAACACCAATTCTTCCCCCAAAATAGTTATCGGCACCGTTCACATAGACACCAAACTCACGGCCGGTAGAGTTATTTTGAGATTGAACATAAAGACCATAGGCATCTCCTGCGTCATTATTCTGGGCAGAAACCATGGCGCCATAGGCGCTGTTGTTGCCGTTATCACGGGCTGTTCCGGATAACACATACGCAGAACCGTCATCATTATCGGTCACAAGCCAAGGGTACAACCCAATTGCAGAACCTGATCCGCTGTCTGTGATTGCACCGTAAAGTCCGTAAGCACTGTTATTCACAAGCCCGGCGGTCGATTCCGTAATGTCAGCCTGAACACCAATACGGTGCTGGAGTGCTGCGCCGGATCCACTGTTCACGATCTGGAGTGAAGCCGCAGTCGGGTTGCTGGTACCAATGCCAACTCGTGCATTCGTATAAAGGGTATTACTGGATGTTCCGGATGACCAGTAAGGTTTCAAAATTTTGGTGGCACAATTGAAAATCTGGGTTGTGCTGTTGTAATCCACAAGATTGAAAGATGGAACAACGACAGAAACAGCAGGTGTTCCTGCATTGTCATCATCATCAACATTGGTAAACGTCACGGTTGGACAGGTTGGTCCGCCGCTCCCTGAACTTGCTTTATAACAACCAGCCGCACAGCTGAAGCTGTTGGAGGTTGCAGAGTAGCCCGCGGCAGCACAATCAGCAACGGTATTAATTGCCTTTCGGCAGGCTGCACCAGCGCCGTAGGCATCGTAGCCGGCGTCACAGTCAATTGCCGGGTAACATGCTCCACTGAGCGTACCTGTGCCGGCAAAAGCAACGACCGGAGTGGTCGAGATCACCAGGGCAGTGAGGTAAAAAAGTATGCGGTTTTTCATGGGGATCTTTTGTAAAATAATTATTGAAAATTAGTTACTGCAGCATGCAATCGGGAGGCTGCGGGAACAGTGGGAAATGAGCGAATATTTTGTGCTGAATTTCCATGTTGATCCGTAGGAAGAGTAACCGTCACTGACCGGTTCATTGGATGTCCAGCCCTTGCAGTCGTTGGAAAGATCGGAAATATAGGCTGGAGGACCATTGTTGATCCAGGCGTTTCCGCTTGCGCTGGCAATCGGACCGGCTGCATCGTACTCATAACTATTGGCAATCTCTTTGGCTGTACAGACGTGGCTGTCGGCAAAAGCTGCACTGCATTTAGCCTGGCCGCCATTGTATCCGCCAACACCGGAACCGTTGTAGGTCGACGATGTTTGTCCAACGTAAAGGCTGACGGTTGAAGCCATCTTTGGGCCCTTTGGCAGGGTGATGCTGCTGAAGTTTGCATCAACATTTCCACCGGTTGGTGTAGCACTTGGACCTGCTGCAAAAACTGTCACGGTAATAAGAACCGCCACGAACAACGAGGCAACTGCTGGGAGTGAAAGTTTCCCTTTCAGAAAAGTTTTTATTTTATTCATAGTTTGTTTTTTTAGGTACTTACAACATTATAACATAATTTCAGCTAAAATGGCAATGTTCCGGAAAGAAATTTTCTCTCAGGTTAAAGAAAATTTTAAGATCATATCCGTTGCAGAAAATTGGCAAAACCCGTAAAATCCTTACCAGCAAACACATACCTTCATCTCTCTTCCATGAAAATCAAAACCATCATGCCCATAGGGCTTGTTGCTGCGGGACTACTCCTGTACGGCTGTGCTGAAACCGGTACAACCGAAAACCCGTCAACCAATGTGAAAACCGGCACATCTCAGACTGTTGAGAAAATGCCAGCAACTCAGGCAGGTGATGAGAAACAGGATGGAATATCAGCTACTGACCTCAATCTTTCCCAGGAAATGCTGAAAGCTCCTGGAACAGTAACTCAGCAACCGGAAAACAGCGATCCATCATATTTGGCCAATCAGACGGCTTATAACGCAGCTATAAAAATGAACGATCCGTCACTCTGCCAAAAAATTACCGCGGAAGATCTTAAAAAGCAGTGTGTTACCGGTATCAACGATGTGAAGATAGCGACCGATGCGCTGGCAAAAGGGGACAAATCACTCTGCTCCCAACTTTCCACGGAAGCATTGAAACTCGATTGTGAAATGAAAATTGAAGTGAAAAAAGTTGAACAAACAAAAATCGATCAGTACGAACAGCAGACCACTTCTGATGAAAATCTTCGTAATCAGATCATCGCAAGCAGAGATTATTCCCGTTGCAAAGAACTCAAAGTTTACGGGCATCAGGTCGACTGTGAATCCAACATTCTGACAAATCTGGCGCTGGAGAAAAAGGATAAATCCATTTGTTCCAAGGCAACAATTGATGTTGCAAAACAGAATTGTGAAATTGTGTACGATAAATCAAGTGGAGCTTGAGATCGAAAGAATAGCTGAAAAAAGACCCCCGCATGCGGGGGCCTTTTTAATGTCCACAAAGATGTGCCCACGGTTTTTACCATGGTGATCCGTTCGGATCAATACAGGTAACTTTTGGATAGACTCCCATAGAGGTTGCTCCAACATTCTTCACATAAATGACACAGGATGTTGCGTAAGGATAGGTGTCAGCAAGAAGAACATTGCTTCCGGCGCTGATTGAACAGCTCAGCACTCGGTCACCAGGATCAGAACATGTTGCGGATCCCAGATAGGCGTAAGTATTGGCGGCAACATCTACGCGTGTACCTGTTACCGTATAAATACGGCCATACCCTTTGGCAACGATCGGCCCGTCAGCTTCAACCGAAGCAGTCGGCGTGGAAAGTTTTGCATAGTACAGTCCATTCATGAAGAGTCCTGCCTGGCCGCTGGAATAGGAGGACGCCGTTCCAGAAACACCGGTTGCACCATACCCGGAAACACCAGTACACCCACTGCATCCACCAGAAACACCAATATTACTGTCTGAAGTTCCAGAAACACCAATACTGGCATAACCTGTTGCAGTTCCAACAACACCTTTGGAGTACATACCTGTGGCGTCACTTTCAATGCCTCCAGCGTTATAAACACTTGCGGAAAATTGTGATTTCCCTTGAACATCAAGGGCATAAGTAGAAGTAGACAAGTTTACCACATTGGTATCAGCCCCGGCGGCTGTTGATTTATAGCGTGTTTGTGCTCCCTGTGAGCCGCTTCCAACTCCCGTACCGCGGACACCAGCACCGGTGTATGTGCCGTTGCCACCTCTGCCATCAACACCAACTCCATTGGAAGAGTACGGAGAAGATTCACCATAAACACCTGTACCTCCTCCGGTGCCGGCATTGGAAATACCATACATACCGTAACGGCCTTTGCCTGAAACACCAATAGATCCCGGAACTTCCCATCGGCCTTCACCATACACACCAACAGATGTTGTAGCTGAAGAGTCTGTAGCATAGGAGCGTGTCCCGTATTCGCTGCCATCTGCAAGGACTGCAGTATCTACACCACTTGATCCACCATTGGCTGTTGCATAAATACCGGTTTTTCCACCATAGGTAGAGATACCGGTACCATTGGCGTAGTTGTACGTATTGGCAACAAGGCCATACCAGCCCGTGTTACTTTCAATGTACGCAGCAGTTCCGGAATCGGAATACACTTCAAGGGCATCAGCACTGCTGTGGCTGTTAATAGTGAAACCCTGTGGATCGTCAACATTCACTTCGCCCCAGTAGGGAGAAGATGTTGGGCCAGGATTGGAAAGAATGCCGTTTGAACCAATAAGCAGATTGGTTTGACGTGCACTACCGGTATTCACGGTCATAGCCAAACCTTCTTCATCTCGAATAATGAGCGGATACCAGCAGGTGCCACCCGAGGAAAGACCAGCATCGTTCTGACACTGGGTAGCAGTATAAGTGCCGGTAATAGTTTTTGTTGCATAATTCCCAACCGGCTGGGTGAGGTTAATATAGTTTGTTCCGGTATAATCTGAAGGGTTCCAGCTGATGTTTCCGAGAGTCAAATACCCGTTCGGGTTGAGGATTCCTGTACTATCAACCTTAAAATTCACCGGTGCGGTAGAGGATGGCCTGAACTGCAAACCACTGGAATCCTCAACCAATACTGCCCCGCCGTTGTTGGTGCCCGGATTGGAAATCACACCAGTTCCAGAAATCTTTAATCCATCAACAGGCGTTGGCAAAGTTTCGTCACCAACCACAAATCCATCATTATCGGCAACACGCACAACGTTGAACGGAGAAGACGTATTGAGGTTTTTCATGTCACCACGGACGTTGATGTTGAGAGTATTGGTAAACGGGCTGCCTGGGTACTTCATCTGGAGACCCTGGTCATCAGCAACAGTTACCGGATTGGCGTTATCAGCGCGGATCACACCGCCCGGGAGCACTTTTATGGTGTCCAAAGCTGAAGTACCGACGGCAAGACCATCGGTGTCGTTCACAGTGACACCGGTTCCCGCTGTGGGATTGGTAATATTGCCAGAACTGCTGACGGTAAGCGCCGCAGGACTGCCTACCGTGAGGGTCGTAAAAGACGGATCAACATTTCCGCCAGTCGGAGCAGAGCCTGGACCAGCAGCAAGAGCCTGGAAACTTGTAACGCCTACAATGGAAATTGCCGCAACCGCAGCCATAAAGTGATGTGTTTTCATGTGTGTTTTTAAACGTATATCGTATTATTTTAACACAAAATATTAAAAAAGCCAAGTGCTCCCTGGAAGGAAGAACTTGGCCTGGAGAGTCGAGGTAAAATTTAGCGCAGACCTGTCATGAGTTTTTTTGACATGCTTTCCGTCCAGCTGACGTAAATGGAAGCATATGCCCTACTGATAATACCGTCTTCATCCTTGACCTCAAGCTTGATGTTTTTTGTTCCTGGAACGCTATAGTATCCGCTGTACTGTGGTGACCCGCTCCATTCAGTATCGTAAATAATGTCATCAGGGCCGTTGTAATTGAAATCCCAGCGGTAGAGCAGACGGTTTTTCTGTGTTTCAGCATCGCTGCTGGAGTTGGCATCAAACAGGTATCCCACGCCCATGCTGTTTGGAACGGTCTTCAGGGTAAAATTCGCCACAGGAGCAGTGTTGGCAGTGTTCACAATACTCTGGCTGTACTGGGCAACCAGTCCGGCCGGGTCTTTAACCTCCATAATAACCGTGTGGGTGCCGGGGGTATCAAAACGATGGTTCCACCCGGTTTTATCCTGATATTTGGTGTCCCATTTGCCATCGCCATCCCAGTCAAAACGGTATTTCAGATAGTAGGAAAGATACTGGTCATCACGGGAACGGTCAGTATCAAAATGAAAAATAGTTTTTTCAGTACCGGTGTCGGGAGTAACAACAAAATAGGCATTTGGCGCGGTATTGTTCACGACCGTCACCGTATGGGTTGTTGAAGAAATATTGCCGGCGGTATCCAAAATTTCAAGCTTCACAGTGTAAACACCGGAAGTTTTATAGGTGTGCCGGATGGTTTTGGTTCTTGAAAAATAACTGTCGAGCTTCCCGTCATTTTCAAAATCCCAGCGGGATTCCAGCTTGGCGGCATCGGTTTCGTTATCTTCTGAGCTGTTTGCATCAAAGGTAAAGCTGGTATCTACCGTACCGCGGGCTGAACTTTGAAGCCCGTTCTGCTCATGATAAATAGTAAATTCTGCAACGGGAGGGGTGTCCGGTTCCGCTTCGTGCAGAACGGGAGGCCGGTAGTAGTCATGATCAAATGCGTCATATTTTGGCGGAACGTAGTTGGCCGGAGTGTAGTCCGTTGGTGCAAGCATGCTGTAAAATTCCGCAGATGCCACAGGAATAAGCGAAAAATTGAACAAAAGCCCAAGGAGGGCCAGGCGTGATGCCATGGCGTGGATGTTGGCAAGCAAATGAGTGTTTTTTAGGCTTATCATTGAGCAAAAATAAGAGAGCATACATATATATCATAATATGCTCATTTTGTCAATGGTTCAGGGGTGAAAAAAGAAGAGCTACAGAAACGGGTTATTCCGTGTCCGTATCACCATGGACAACCTCAATCTTGATGTTGTCAGGAACATTGGGCATGGTTGGGGCCCAGGCTGGCCAGCTGTCGATGGTGGCCTTATTGATTTCTGGGAGGTTCTGCACATAGTCTCTGGCCTCTTTGATCTCATGGCCGACGACATGATCTTTGATCTTCTTGACGAGCCGTTCGCCATTCTCTTTTTCCGGATCGATCTGGAACTCTTCAACTCCTTTAATGGTAGCCGTCAGCTTGACCTTTTTCGCGGACTGGTCGATCTCAAAAATACGATAGGTGAGTGACTCTTCATCAATATGGACAAGCCGTTTTTCTGGATTGGTTTTGAGTTTGAGTTCCGTCTTGAGCATGTTCGTGAGTTCATCACGGTTGTAGGCGATGCCCGTCGCCACCAGTTCCCCCTGGATTTCAAAACTTTCCAGTTTCTGGTTCTCCAGGTTGGCGGGAACGGTAATTCTTGGCTCAGTGGTTTGGAAAGCTTTATCACCAACCAAAAGCACAAGGTTCGTTTTTTCACTCTCATTTTTTTTGGCAACCGCCGACTGCAGCTCGGCCTGTGCGGAATTTTTAAGATCGGTCATAAGTTTCTGCTTGGCGGCTTCAATATCATCTTTGGTGATGTGCTTGCTCACAATGGTTTTCCCTCCGGTCATTGCTGCTTTGCTTTCCGCATAAAGTTTTTTCTGGTTTTCGGCAGAAAGTCCCGGAAGGAAAAATTTGGCTGCACCAACATTTCCACGGTCGCCCACCACCTGTCCGAGAGCATCAACCTGGTCAGCTTCCACGGCGATATCAATGGTCCCGGGAGTATTATCTTTTTGCGGTGGAACCGTTACATAATCGTTGCTTCGGAAAACGATGTTGTTGGCAGTCTGAAAACGGGTGCGGGGAATAAGTGGCCATTCCTGGTTGCTCGTATTAATAACGGTGATAACACCACGGGCATTCTGTCCCTGAAAATCTTTGCCGGTCGCTTCATAGAGGAGGGGACGTTTAATACTGGCGGTAATGGTGTAACTCGCAATCTCATGGAGAGGATGGGTATCAAGCTCCGCCCGGTTCGCTTCCGCATCCGCCAGAACGATATTCACGGAAGTCTGAAGGACGTTGGATTTTGGCTCAAGTTTAATGGTGGCTCCCGGCAGGGCAATGTATGAAATGGTGAGAAGAATAATGACACTTACAACAACAAGTGCCACCAGTGCCTGGCGGTTCGGAGCTTCAAGTACAAGTTTTCCTTTATCCGTTGGAGGATTTTTCCCCTCACCAACTTTGGCCTTTTTCATGGCAAACTGTTTTGGAAGGAGTCTGAGGCCCTCCTTTTTCCCTTTGCGGATAAGGTCAGAAATTGAGAATTTTCTTTCGCGCTGGCGGATTGGAGTGTCATCATCAAGAGCGTTTACGCTGGCCTTCAATGGACTAATATTCATCTGGTCCTCAAGGAATTTTCCCGAGACGAGGCTTGGGTGTTCCTGGCTTTCCAGCTTGTCATAAACTACCAGCCCAACCTGCTTTGCCAGCTTGATACCATTCGGGTCATTGGTAATGACATAGATGTTTTTTTCAAGATCTTCAGCTTTTCGCTTGAGAATTTTCAGATTAACAATACTTTGAAAAACGATCGCGCGTTTGGGAACGACGATATAAACATTTTTCATTTTCAGCTGCTTCAATTTGTCGTAGATGGAGGTTACCTCATCATCAATCTCCGTGTAGAGAACTTTTTTGGATTTCAGGATTTTCTGTTCCATGGTGTTCTCAACCTGTTCACTCTCCTCAGTATCACCAATACGCTTGGTGGCAACAATTTTCTTTGCCTGCTGCGAACTTTGTCCCGCCGAATTTTTCTTGGATTCCCTGGTCATGATTCGCAGAAATTAAATCTGAATGAGCCGGACAACTTTCTTTAAAAGTTTGGAAAGGATCTGCTCTTCTCCGATGTATTCAAGAGCAATGTTGGCAAGGGCAAGCGGAGTAACATCTTCCATGTCTTTCATCTGTTTGGTTTCATCCGTCATGTTCATAATCATTTTTGGCTGCATGAAGGTAATGTGGGGCTTTTTAGGGAACGGAAGTTTCTGGGTCCATTCACGGGTTTCCAGGACCTCTTTAATCTCCGGGAGGTGAGATCCTCCGCCGCAGAGCAAAATCTTTGAAGGAAGAATATCCACGTTCTCAAACTCACTCAGGGTGAGCGCCACACCTGAGAGCCAGACTTCACAATCGCTCTTCATGGCTTCACGCACAATCTTGTGGGACTGTTTTTCCAGACGTTCATTGGAGTAGGCGAGCTTAATCTCTTCAGCTTCCTCAAAAGAAATATTCAGGGCCTGGGCCAGACGCTTGGTGAAGGTTCTCCCACCCAGTGTGAACATTTTTGTGCCTTCAACGGTCCCGTTTCTTACAACAGCAATGTCCGAAGTTCCGCCACCAATATCGACAAAAATCGCACTGAAATTCCCGCCATCTTCGTAGGCCATGCACCTGGAAACGGCGTAAGGCTCAGCGGTAATGGCCAGAAGATCCATGTCCAGCTCGGCGGCAATGGTCTGCAGGGCGCCGTAATGAACAAGCGGAGCAAAAGCGTTGAAGATAGAAATCGTCACCTCTTTACCCTGAAATCCCAGAGGGTTCGCAACTTTATAGCCATCAATATAGACTCCAACAATCGCCGCATTCACGAGTTTAACGTCAATTTCATTGTATCCAGTTTCAAACGCCAGCTGTGAACGGACCTCATCAAAAGCTTTCCATTGAACTTTGTGAACAATATTTTTCAGTTCAGCGAGGTCGATTTTCGTGTCAGGTTCACGGCGTGTGTAGCTGATGGTGGTAGTAGCCCCTTTGACGAGCTCGCCGGCTATGCCCATGATAAGCTTTGAGGCGTTGGCTCCGGCCATTTTTTCAGCATCACGAATAGCCTCCTGGCAGTTATTGATCACGGAAGCAATATCGGTTACCGCGCCGCTCTGCATGTCTCCAAGTCTTTGACGTTTTCTCCCGACACCAAGAACTCTGCCCTTGGTACCTTCTGCAGAACATAAAAGTGCTTTAACAAATTCGGTACCAATATCAAGTGCCACATAATAATTCCCCCTCGCCTGGGGTAAACGTCGGAAAAATGGCATAAATGAGCTAAAAAAGCCTCACAATTCTAGTGAAATCTCCCGGGACCGTCAAGAAGATCACTCAAGAAACCCTTGGCGAATTTGAAGGCTGTGGTGGGGGATATCGAAGAAAAAAGATCACGACGGCAAACACTGAACCAAATGACAAATCCACAGGATTAATCAACAACTTTTCTGTTGATTTTTTCATTCAAACGGGTGGTAATTTCGTAATTGATGGTTCCAACCCACTGAGCCAGCTGTTCGGCAGAAACCTCTTCAGTATGCTGTTTACCCAAGAGCACAGCTTCATCTTCAAGTTTCACATCCGGAATGTCCGTAACATCAACCATCATCATATTCATGCAGATTCTTCCACGAACCGGAGCCCGTTTCCCACCAATGAGTACGAAGGCAGTATTGGAGAGTTTACGGTCGTATCCGTCGTAGTATCCAACGGGGAGAATGGCGATAACCGAATCGTGGCCGGTTTTATAGGTACATCCATAACCAATATAAGAGTCTGCTGGTACCCGCTTGATCTGGGCGATCGTTGTTTTCCAGGTCATGACCGGTTTGAGTGTAATATTTTTGCCTTCCTGAAGGGCGGAAACATAGGTTTCATTGGAAGGCCACAGACCATAGTTCCCAACGCCGGTCCTTACCATGCTGAAATGAGTCTTCGGGAAAAGAATGGTAGCTGCGGTATTGGCGGTATGAAGATATTTGGGATCAAAACCCTTTGAACGGATTTTTTCTATGATCTGATGAAAATTCTGCAGCTGGAGTTCTGCAAAACTGTGGTCAGTCGTATCTTCAATATTGGCAAAATGCGCAGAGATTCCTTCAAGCTGGAGGAGCGGATGCTGTTGATATTGTGCAAGCAGTCCAGGAAGTTCGTGTTCAAAAACTCCCTGACGATGAATGCCCGTTTCCACCTTCATATGGGTGAATGCCGGTTTGCCGATTTTTTCTGTAAGCGGGACAAGGGCATTGAGCGTCTCCAAATTATACACGACAAAATGGAACCCTTCCTCGACGGCCACATGAAGATCATCCAGGGGGATGTATCCCATAATATAGACGGGAACCTGTATCCCGGCCTTGCGGAGCGCCACGGCTTCGTAAAGCGTATTCACTCCAAGCCAGTCAGCCCCTGCTTCCACCATGATTGGCGCACACTGCAGGAGGCCGTGGCCATAGGCATTCGCCTTAACTGCCGGACAAAGAATTTTTCCGGGGCCAACAAGCTGCCGGAAAGTCTGAATGTTGTGGATGAGATTCGACCGTGAGATCTCGATCCAGGTAAGGGAATGTTCCATAAAAAAACTGTTTGACCACGAAGGCATCCTATACCAAATACTGCCGTAGGGGAAGCCATGTGAATCGAACAATTTACAGGAGATTGCTGACGATTTTTGCAATATCCGTCCGGATAATAAACTCATTCGGCCGGAACTCTCAATTATTTTTCTCTGATTTTTGAAAGTATCTGCTCAACATCAGCTCCGGTTACCGGATCATACGGTGCAAAAAAGGTTTCTTCATGTGGAGAAAAAATTTCTCTCATCAAAGCATTTTTTGTGTGTTCACCCATCTGTCCCACTGGTGCAAGGTGATGATTTTTTTGAAAATTCGTGATGGCTTCAACAAGTCCGTCATCATAAACATTATCAATCGGCCAGCGATAATATTGCAGTTCAGCCATCAGTTTTTTGAGCCGTTGAACATCAGGACCCTGGTCGCCATACCCAAGCAGACGTGGGAAACGATAATACTTGCTGACCCGTCCCGTTTTTGTTGTGAAACGGTGGTATGGTGCAATAACGTCATTTCTCACGGCGTAGGCAACATAGGTATAGAACCAGTCCGCAGGTTTGACATCAACGAGATCGATATCATCGGAAGAAAGGGTGATCTCCTGTCCTCTCAGGAAAATTTTCAGAGCCTCACCACGGGTCACGGGTTTTTGTGGTTTGAATATTCTGAACTCGCTGCTTTCATAGCCTTCAACAATATCTTTTTTCTTGGCCCGGACGATCTGCTCCGAATATTTATTGTTTTTCCCCAGATCAACAAAAACAAATTCGAACGGACTCGAACCAAGGTGGAAACGTTCAAGAACAATACAAACCATTTCAGCACGGGTAATGATCTGATCCGGAGTAAATGGACAGAGTGATTTCACGGACTCAATGACGTCCGGGCGCTCAATTCGTGGACGGGGAAGACGCGAAAGTTGTGGTGGCTGTTGAGCCGGAGTCACCTCCTGCGTTGTCTCCACCAGTGGTGATGGTTTGATGTCCGGAGCACTTCCTCCGGTTCCTCCTGTCGCCGAGCTTCCGGTTGAAGCGGGAGGCGGAGTTGCGGTTGTCTGATCGTCATCATTGATCGCAACAATAATGTCAGCGATGACCAGTGAACTGTAGACGGTGCTGCTGCCCGAAACATTGACGGCAATGGTTCCGTTATGGGATGACTCAACCACGGTGTCCTGCACTGCCTGAACGGTTACCGTTTGTGGAATGTTCCAGTTTGCGGGCGTAAAAGTGAGGACTGATGGAGTGGAAGTCACCTGGGTATCAGACGTAAAATTCACGAGAACATCATCTGTGGGTTGTGCATTCAGGACCACCGTGAAGGTAGCATTCGCGCCTCCTTCAGCAACGGTTATGCCGCTTGTTCCGGTGAAAATTACACCGGCGACCTCATCATCCGTGATATTGACGATAACGCTGGCAACCGGCACGGCATTATAATTTGCATCGGTACTCGTACTATTATGAACAATCGTCGAGGTGTGAAGACCCTCCGCAACCGTGTCGTTATTTGCACTTACCGTGACGATCTGGGGAGTATTCCAGTTCGCTGGAGTAAACGTGAGGAGTGACTGGCTGGGCGTAATTTGAGTCCCGGTGAGCAACGAAATACCAACATTTGCCGCCGGTAAACTCGTTAAGACCACACTATAGGTATCAGTGGCTCCGCCTTCAGCGGCATCCGTTGATCCGCCTGTTTCGGCGACAATAACTCCGGCAGTGTCGTTGTCGGTGATCGTGGCCGTGACATTCTGAATAGATATTCCGTTATATACGAGATCAGTACTCGATGCCGTATGACTGATCGTGCTGTGATGGATTCCTTCTGCGGCAAGATCGTCTACGGCATTCACCGTGACTGTCTGTGGAACGTTCCAGTCCAATGCAGTGAAAGTGAGTGATGCAGGTGACGCATTTGACTGGGCATCAAAAGAAACATTGACCGTCACATCAGCCGTTGGAAGGGAGCTGAGTACAACATTATACGTATCAAGCGTACCAGTTTCTGAAATATCGGTAGATCCACCTGATTCCTGGATCAATACGCCGGCAGCATCATTATCGGCAATATTGACGGAAAGGTTCGATACCACAAGCCCGCTATAATTTGGATCTGAACTGACGGAGGAGTGGCTGATAATTCCGGTATGATTTCCTTCCGCAATCAGGTCATCAACGGCGCTGACCGTAACCGTCTGAGGAGTATTCCAGTTGGCAGTGGTAAAAGTAAGTGACGGGACTGAAACGTTGACCTGTGCATCTGGAGCCATATTGATAACAACATCAGAAACAGGAAGTTTATTCAGGAAAACTTTATAGGTGTCTGTACTCCCGCTTTCACTTGTATCCGTTGTGCTGGAGGTTTCCTGCAGAATAACCTCAGGAGGATCGAGTTCAACCGAGCCGATATCGCAGCGTTGAACAAAATCACTATTCCCGTCGGAGGGTCGGAACACACCGCGTTGATCAGCGGCCGTACATGAGTTTCCGCCGCTTCCGGGTCCTGCAGGATTGCCGGCATCAATGGCCGGACTCCCCGCGAGGAGGAGATGGGTAAAAGTAATGCCACCGTTGTTCGCCAACGCTCCCAACAGTGGAAGAATTGGAACAGCAACTGTCCCAACCTGATCTCCTACTGTCGACACAAAATTACAATGGGTTGGAACACCGGTGTTGATCTGTCCAATAAGGTTATAGCCACCGGACGTCGTAACCGAAGATACAACACCGCCGCAATCCACGTGGTCAGAAACTCCACCAGGGGAGCCGTCAACATTCCCGGCAACGATCGTATTGCTCATGGTAGTATTCGTCCCAAGCTGCAAAATTCCACCGGCAGTTCCGCTCCCGTTGCCATCATGATCTGCCGTGTTATTTGTGATGGTGGTGCTGCTGTGGGTGACCTGCGCAGAAGACTCAATTTTCATGCCGCCCGCCGATTCAGTCGCCGTATTCCCACTGATCGTAGCGTTCGACAATGAAATAACACTGTAAAGATCAACTCCACCCGCATTTGGCGCGTGATTATTGGAGATGGTGGAATTGCTCAACGTGACGGTGCCTCCGGTATTTCCAGTCGCAAAGCCTCCGCCATAGGCGGATGCATTGGTGAGTGAGGCGGTATTGCTGTCAAAAAGAGTTCCCGTAACAACGGCGTTGGCATTCATGGCCATTCCTCCGCCTGCAAAACCAGCTGTATTATTTTTAACTGTTGAATTGGTGAGGGTAAGAGTTCCCGTCCCATCTTTGCGAAGGCCTCCACCAACATTGGAACTGTTTCCGTCAAAAACAACATTGGTCATGGTTTCATTCACGGTCCCTGAACTGTAGTATCCTCCGCCGTTTGAAGTGGAACTGTTGCTTTGAATGGTCGAATTCGTCATGGTCAACGTTCCCAGGGTGATTTTTGCAATGCCACCACCGGAAAATGTGGAAGTGTTACCGGTAAAGGTCGTATTATCGATCGTCTCTGTTGAGCTGGTGGAAAAGAGTCCTCCCGCGTACTTTGAAACACCGGTTGCACTGTTGAGATTCACCAGTGAGTTCGTAAGAGTCATAATGCCGGATCTGTTGCGGATCCCACCCGCTTCGCCAGCCGTATTACTGGTAATCTGAACAGCATTGAGCGAAATTTTCCCCGTATTTTCTATGGCGCCAGCGGCAGAACCAGCACTGTTTGAAGTAAAAACGGTATTGCTGACAACCATATTGGTGACGCCGCCTGCGGTTGGATCGTTCACAACTGCTCCACCTGAACTGTTGGCATGATTATTCTGAAAGGTGGAATTGGTGATGGTGAGAACTCCTGTTCCGGCATTCCTGAGAGCTCCGCCCGAAGTACCCGTGGAATTCCCGTCAAACGTCACATTATCAAGCAGCCCAACAGAACCGGACACAAATGACATTCCTCCTCCTGAGGTTGAAGATGAAGTTATTCCATTTTTGAGCGTCGCGTGATCAAGCGATAGATTTCCAGTGGCACCAATAAGCGCGATACGAAAATTGGGCGTGCCTCCGGCGCTGCTGCGTTGAATGGTGGCGTTATTGCCATGGATGGTGATATTTGAGGTAATAACGGGCAAGCCACTAGGTCCATGTGTTGGATCACTATTATCGATCGCAGTGAGTGTGTAGGTTCCTGCTGCGGCGAGCTCAATCGTATCCGGACCAGGATTGCTGATTTCGTTATTGGCGCTGTTAATGGCTGCAATAAGCCCAGCAACATCGCCATCTCCTATCGTAAAAATACTGGTCTTGCCAATCAGGGTGAGGTTATTCTCCCGCAAAACAGAAAACGAAATCACGAGCAGTGCGGAAAGTGTCAGAATGCGCCGGAGAAACTGGATTTTTTTCATTTCTGTCGTCGTTTTATAAATCTAAAGATTATAACATATTTACGTTAATCAGTAAAATGGCGGGGAATCCAGCTGTCTTGTGAGAAAAAACGAAATATCCTACAATACAGTCTCAACCATAATCCCAACGACCATGAACACCACCCAGGATTTTACGTATGATGAACAGGATGGACTCTCGGCAGTCCGTACTTCAAGCTTTCTCAGCAAGGTTCTTTTCTTTTTTGGACTTGCTGTAGCGATCTCGGCTGCCGGTACCTTTACGGGTTTTCAGTACCTTGGCCCGCTCTTTCTTGAGAATCCAAATCTGATGTGGGTCTTTTTCGCTGTTGAACTGGTGCTGGTTATCAGCGCCCGCTGGTGGAGCACCAAACGCCCGCTGAACTACCTGCTGTTTGCAGCCTTCAGTTTTATTACCGGCGTAACAATTGTGCCTCTCCTGGCGAGTATCATCATTGAATTTGGTGGCCCGGGGATTATCATCAAAGCCTTTCTGGCAACAACACTCACCTTTACCTCTGCCGCCATTATTGGCGCAACCAGCCAGCGCAGCTTTAGTGGCCTTGGCGGTTTTTTGACCATCGCGCTCGTGGGCATGATCATTGTGTCGCTTGTTGGAATTTTTGTTCCCTGGAGCAATACCTTTGAAATGATTTTTTCCGGCATTGGAGTGCTGATCTTCACCGGTTATACTCTTTATGACGTGCAGAAACTGAAACATTATCCAACCGACCGCTACATTGACGCTGCACTCCAGCTCTACCTTGACATATTCAACCTCTTCTTGTACATTCTTCGTCTGATTGCCGGGATTTCCCGCTCAAAGTAACCAAAATACCGCCGTGTCTCAATTGATATACAAAATTGCCAAACTCTGGGGAAAACCCCAGGGTTCAAGCGAAAAATACGACATCAACGAAAAGATCGAATACAAGGAAGAGCTCGATCTCCATTTTTCGGGTAATTTTACGGGGAAATTAACGTTCATCCGTCTGAAGGATGAGATCAGTGTGCTCTTGAACAAGGCAAAAATTGACGTAAAATTTACATGCACCCGCTGCCTTAAGCCCTTTACCCAGGGTGTAGAAATTGAAGAAGCCGAACGGGAGTTTTTCCTGGAAGAACCCGATTTTCACAGTAACGACCTCGATGATCTCTTTTTCATCAATAAAAAGCCCATGACCATCGACCTGAACGAGATGGTCAGACAGGAAATTATCTTGCATTTTCCACTTATTCCAGTATGCTCTAAAGGCTGCAAAGGGCTCTGCGCAGTCTGCGGAAAGGACCGCAACGAAGTAAAATGCAGATGCAAAACGGCGAAAGAGGACACAGAAACCTACCGACCCTTTAAAGACCTGAAAAAGCTCATTTAATATTATCCGTACGTCACCATGAAACATCCAGTACCCAAGTATAAAAAGTCCAAATCACGTTCCAAAAAACGTTACCATTCCTTTACCCATCATACTCAGGTTCGCCTTCAGGGGATCGTCAACCTGGTAGACTGCCCAAACTGCAAGAGCAAGAAACTCAACCATTTTGTGTGCCAGAACTGCGGACAGTATAAGGGTAAAAAGGTTTTGGACATGAACAAAGCCGTTGAAAAAATCACGAAGGTAAAAGCGTAAACCCACACAGCACTTTGAAATCCTATGGCCAGCTACCGTCACATTGCCAGAATAGCAGTGATGCAAACGATTTTCGCGTTTGAGTTCCGCGGCGGCGAACCCATGGAAATTTTACAATACAACCTTGAGGATTACCGGGCAAAACTCAAGGATTTTTCCTTTGCGGAAGGATTGCTGAAAGGCGCCCTGGAAAAAAAGGACGAACTGATTAAAGTCATTCAGAAGGAAGCTCCGGAATGGCCCGTCGACAAAATCGCCCCGGTTGATCGTGCGATTTTGGAGTTGGGAACCTACGAAATTCTTCATTCACTGGATGTGCCTCCAGTTGTTGCCATCAACGAAGCTGTGGAGATCGCAAAAAGTTTCGGAGACACCAACTCTCCCAAATTTATTAACGGTGTGCTGAGCACGATCATGCATAAGTACCGCAAAGACGCATTGACCAAAAAACCTGAAACTGAGGAAAATTCAAAGCCTTCTCAAAAGAAGGGGAGAAAATCTCCCGGTAAAAAATAAATTGCTCACTATCCGCCTATGGCCGCCAAAGCACCCGTCAACCGTTACGCTGAACTGGAAAAAAAGATCAAGATTGCATTCAATGACCCTTCTCTGGTCGATACGGCGTTCGTTCACAAGTCCTACATGAATGAGCATCGTGAACTCAAATCCCAGCACAATGAACGCCTGGAGTTTTTGGGCGATGCCGTGCTGGAGCTGGTGGTCACAGAATATCTCTATAAAAAATATCCTGCGGAAGAGGAAGGCGTTTTGACAAACTGGCGCTCAGCGCTGGTGAAAGGAAAACACCTGGCGGAAATTGCTACCGAGCTGGATCTGGGACTCTATCTTTACCTCAGCCGCGGAGAGGAACGTTCCGGCGGGCGCAAAAAAAACTACATCCTGGCCAATACACTTGAAGCCCTTATTGGAGCGATCTACCTGGATAAAGACTACAAAACTTCCCACGAGTTTATTGATACGTTCATTCTCAAACGTCTGGATGAAATCCTGAAAAAGGGTCTGCACATTGACGCAAAATCACGCTTCCAGGAAATATCACAGGAAGTTTATGGAATTACTCCCGAGTACAAGCTGGTGAAAGAGGAAGGACCCGATCACAATAAAACATTCGTCATGGGAGCTTACATCGGGGAAGAATTTATCGCCGAGGGAAAAGGCTCAAGTAAACAGAAAGCCGAACAGGAAGCGGCTGCCGAGGGCATCAAAAAAAAGAGCTGGGAAAACTATCAGCTTGCTGAGAACGCACAGCAGGATGAAGAGTAAAAGCGTCCCTACTTCACAACCGGTCCGGACTTGAGCCGGTCTTTCAGCGTGAAAATAATGCCCAGAGCCACCGCAGCCCAGAGCATGTAGAGGATTTCCATCGGGAAAGTTTTTTGCTGTGCCACGAAAAGCACTCCGGTAGCCATGGTTGAACGGATGAGCACCGCCAGCCAGGTATAGGCAGTTTTGCTTTTCTGAAAACCCAAAAGGATAATCAGCGTCATGGCGATGTCAAAAAGAATGATCGCACTGTTTTCAAAAAGAGGGCTCAACCCTTTCCATGGTGCCTGGACCAGAGCTTCAAGCTGTTTCTTGCTTTCCTGAAACATCCGGACCTGTCCAGGCTCGGGGTTGGACATGAGCGAGGAAACATCACCAACGTTCAGCAGTGCATTCATGCCAAAAATGCCAATCGAGAAAAAAATTCCCATGAGCATGACAGCCAACCCACCCCATCCCAATCCAAAAACCACCGCCGATTGAAAATGGCGGACTTTTGGCATAAACCGGTCCAGAACCACAAACTTTCCAAGCTCAACAAAAAGCCCGCTGGTCACTCCAATAATGGCTGCGTAAAGAAGCTGGGAAACGTTTTTTACCGCCGGAAACACTCCATCAAGATTCAGGGCAACACCCGCAACCAGAATGCCAACAATAAGTCCGAAAAAACCCGAACGCCAAAAAACTTTCCGTGGAATATGCCAGCGGAGAGTCAGGTTCCTCATGAGGAAAAAAGGAACGAAAACAGACAGAACAGATGAGACAAAAAGCAGGAGAATGAAATTCATGATCTGAAAAAAGTAGATTAAGAAAGAGGCTCGGCATTCACCGGCATGCGGGCTTTTTCAATTCTCTTCCGGCCGACAATGGTGAAAATGGCGGCAATAAGCATAATGCCTGAAGCCATATACCAGGGACCCGCAATATTTTTTTCAAAAACATATCCGCTCAGCGGAGGGATAATAATTGCGGCAAGGGAAGTTAAGCCCTGGACAATGCCCATGACTTCGCCTTTTTGGTGATCGGGAGCCGCCCCAACGATCTGGCTGTTGGTCACGACGCGCAAAATGGACTGGGCGAACGAGAACACCACCAGTGCGGCTATAAAGACCGCAAAGTCACTGGAAGAGAAAGCAAAGAACACAATAACAATCACAATCATGGCGGCAATTTCCAGCATGGGTTCCTTAAAATGTTTAAGCCAGAAGCGCCGGAGAAAGAACCCCTGGTTGAGGGCGACAATCACGCCAACAAGTGCCAGAAGATACCCGGCATGAACCTCATCAAACTGAAACTGCCGGTTTGCATAAAGCGTAAAGATCGCCTGGAGGTTGGTAAAAGCCAGAGAAAACAGGAACCAGGAAATAAGGTAGAGATTAATTTTCTGGTTCGTAAGTCCGTTCCAGATGGGCCGGAAAGGATTGATGGAAAGTTTCTTGCCTGCTGACGCCTGGCGGTTGTGGTGACTCTCGGGCAAAAACAGCATGGAAGCAAAAGCGTTCAGCAGCGTAACAACGCCGGCGATCCAGAAAGGAACAGTTGCCCCAAAACCGGCAAGTGAGGCTCCAAGCGCAGGTCCCAGAATAAATCCAACTCCAAAAGAGGCTCCAATAAGCCCCAGATTTTCCGACCGTTCTTTGGGAGTTTTGGAAATATCCACCATATAACTCTGGGCTGTGGAAATATTTCCACCGGTGATGCCGTCGATAATACGTCCAACAAACAAAAGCAGCAGTGAATCCGCTGAAGCAAAAATAAACCAGCCAATGGCCGTACCCAAAAGACTCAGAATAAGCACCGGTCTGCGGCCAATTTTATCTGACCATGCACCAAGAACCGGAGCGGAAAAAAACTGGAAAAGCGAATAGGCCGCAAAGAACGTGGTGGCCACAATCGGAGAAGCTCCAAAACGCTCCACATAAAGGGGGAGCGTTGGAAGGACCAGACCAATCCCGACCACATCAATAAAGACGGTCAGGAGGATGATAAGTTTTTGTCTACCCATTGATATCGAAAGTGATTGGGAAGGTGTAAACCTTGGAGCCGAGTTTAAATTCGGCAAAAGCGGTATAACGGCCACCTTTCACGAAGGTGGTCATGAACTCGGCTTTGCCGTTTTTGGCATCACTCGAATTGAGAGGATGAACATGGGTGTAGCTGTCAACATTGCCATGACGGAAAACAATCACATGGCCAAGGGCACCAAGATACGGCTGAAGTTCAACAGCTTTACCATCCTTGCTGAGGTTGAAGCCAAGGACGCTCTGTTGTAGCACTACAGCCTGACCAAGAGCAAGCTGGGCTTTGTAGCCTTTGGTGAGCGCAAAAAGATCAGGAGTGAGTCCAGGGTAGTTAATAGTATCTGTTGTCTCTTTCTGGACAATCAGATTACTGCGGAGGACGACTGGTTCACCACTGACCGGCGCAATATCAACATAGGCATAGTAAGTTCCCGGATTTGGAAGATTGGCGAGCACTTTCCATTTTCCACCCTCAAACGTTGGGTGAAGATGCTGGAACTCACGGAGATTAGCAGAAACAACGACAAAATGAAGAGGATAATCGTGAACAACTTTGAGCTCCTTTGGAGTGTAGGCCTTGCCGCTTTCATCAAAAACCTCAAACTCCAGTGGCTGCAATGCAAGTTTCTTAAAACTGGAAATCTTGAATTTTACACGGGCATTGGCAGGAATTGATCCGCTATTTTCCGCCATCGTCATATGCGACTGAACCCCCTGTTGGGTTTCAGTAAGTTTATGGGAAAGAAGATCGTTGGTTGGAGTGCTCACCGAACCCGGAGGAAGAATCGTGATGGTTGCGGTCTGCTGACCGTTCATAACACTCTGGGAATTCTGGGTTCCCTCAGCCTGTTTTGGCATCTTGCTCATTTTGGAAAGGTACGCCAGGAAGAAGACCACAACGATCACTACCAGCGCTAGAATTGCAATATATACAGAAGTAAGATCCTTTGTTTTCTTCATCTTTTTCGTGTTTGATTTTTTCATATTTGGAACATGTCATGAATAAAGTACGTCAATTGTAAACCAAAATCGTACCGAAGAAAAGTTTGAATATGAACCAACTCATTAAAATTCTGCTCCAATTCCAGCAACAATCGTATGATCGATGTGCTGGTGTTTTTTTCCTGGTATCTCATCCTGCACCGGGGCAAGCGTAACATGTGGAGCATAAGCCGTGTAAATCAGAATAGTGTCATTAACATGAAAATTCAACTCTCCATGAAGGTGAATAAAAGGGACGGTTTGCGTTTTTTCTTTTATCGCATACGTGCTGAAATCATAACTTTGACCAATGTCTGCTGCAGGATGATAAAACCAGGAAATTCCCAGGCCACCACCCAGCCCAATACTTACAAGTTCACCTGTGGGAATAACGAGATTTCCCAATGTGCTGAGGTGAAATTCAGTACCCTGAATACTTTTCACATTCCCATATGGAAGTCCAGAACGAACGGGGATTTGGTAAAAATTAACCGCTGCATCAAGGATGGTCCACTCAAAATGTGGCTTATCATGAGATTTTGGATCAGGAACCCAGCTGAAATGAGTTTCAAACCCAATACCCACTCCATGCTCACTTGGGGAAATAGCAAGTCCTCCTTTCACTTCAAGCCCTTTTTTTTCATCACCGTGATCATCACTTTTTTTTAAACAGCTGGGAGAGTTTTTTTTGCATTTATCACTTGCCTCCGATTGATTGGGGGACATAAGAGTGGTGATTGTCAGTAACACTCCCAGCGCTCTTTGCGCGATCTTATGCCGTATCCCATGGGTATTGCAATCGTGTTTTTCTGATCCTGGAACATCATTTCTTACTATACCAATTGAATTATTTGCCTCTCTCTCGTGAATCTCATCCACTATACGTGTTGTTGAATTACCCATGGGGACAGTTTTATAAAAATAATATACTTATACGTCAACAGGCTGACGCCCACAAAAAAGCACTCTATAAAGCCAATCATCACATTAACCCTCTCCGATAAACGCAATAATATTGCATAATAGAGTGCAATAGTATTGTATTTAGACTGAATGGAAAGTCAATATCATTTTTTGAATACAACAAAAAAAGATCCCAATGGTGCGCGAGAGAGGACTTGAACCTCCACGACCTTGCGGCCACTACCTCCTGAAGGTAGCGCGTCTGCCAGTTTCGCCACTCGCGCGCGGGATTTGGAATCAGACTAAAACAGGTTGTATTCTACTGATTACCGGTAAAAATGCAACGGATGAGCGTATCACGGCATCTCAAGGCCGTTTTTACTTACAATGACGGGTGGGAATGAACAGTTTTCCACACCCGTTCAAAGACAGACTGTAACTCTTTGGAATCCGAAACATGAGGGCGACCATCGGGATGAATTTGGGCATAACCGGTATGGAGTGCAACAGTTCCAATCACAGGAACATGAAGAGTCTTTTCAATCTCTCTGGTGTTGTCCTTTCCAAAAATATCTCCGCTCATGTTTTCAATGACACCACAAATCTTCACATGCATTTTCGAAGCCATGGCGGCCGCTTTTTTCACATCCAACACGGCAAGCTGGTGGGGAGTTGTGACCAGAAGTGCCTGCGTACGGGGTTGCATCCGGTAAAGGGTGAGGGGAATATCCGACGTTCCCGGCGGAAGATCAACAACAAGAACATCCAGGTCACCCCATGCAACATCATAAAGAAACTGTTCCATAACGCGTGAAACAATCGGGCCACGCCAGAGCAGAGCTTCGTCTTCCCGATTGAGGAGCGGAGCCATGGAAATAATTTTCATGCCAAACTTTTCCAGCGGGACGATTTTTTTGTCGGCATCGGCGGTAAGTGTTCCTTCAGCTTTGAGCAGGTGCATGACATTCGGGCAGTCCACATCAGCATCCAGCAGTCCGACCTTGAAACCCTGATCGGCAAGGTACGCCGCCAGATTAACGGCAATAAACGTTTTGCCGACACCACCTTTCCCACTGTGAACCGCCAGAATCCTTGTGATGTTTTCAAGACCTCCCTGACGCAGGCCACGTTGGACTGGAGCCTGAATACCGCTCACATGGACTTCAGCAATTTTTTCACCAGTGGCAGCAGCAAGCTCTTCCAGAATTTTACGAAGGGGGATTTTGAGGGCAATGGCTGCATGGGCAAGGTTTTTGTACCCCTGATGCTCCGCCAGTTCCACCGTTATGCCATACTTATGCAAAACAGAAAGAGATTTTGGGCTCTTTTCACATATCTCACGAACTGTTTCCTGGCCAGTCAACATGGTCAAATTCAAAAAGTACACTTATAATGTATCATATGATTCATGAAACTTCAGCCGGGATTGTCCTCTACCGTCAGCTTAAAGACAAGCGGGAATACCTGCTGCTGCATTACCCCGGCGGCCATTTTGATTTCCCCAAGGGACACGTGGAAGGCGACGAATCCGAACACGAAACAGCCTTCCGTGAACTCAAGGAAGAGACCGGAATCCAGAAGATTATCTGGATTGAAGGGTACCGGCACAAAATCCACTACAACTACCACCGCGGACCGGAACTCATGTCCAAGGATGTAATCTTTTTTCTTGCCCGTACAACACAAAAAAAAGTAACCCTCTCCCACGAACATAAAGGCTCGCTCTGGTTACCCTATGAAGAGGCAATGGAAAAAATAACCTTCCAGACTGCAAAGGAGTTATTGAAGAAAGCTGAAAACTTTTTAAAACGTTCAGAAAAGGAGTAAGATGCAGCTAGAAATTTTTACTACGCTGCCATGGAATATAAAATCCTTTCGTCACTCAATACAAGCAATGCGGTGCCGGCCATCTTGGTTGTGCCGTTATTTGAAGACGCCTCTTACGTAAAAAATGGGCCAAAGGAGGCAGAAACGCTCCTGAAGAATCGTGAAACTCAAAAAGATTTTCAGGCAAAACAGGGAGAAATCATGGTAATGATCCCCGATCAAAAAAATCTCCCAGGGAAAATTATTCTCTGGGGACTTGGAGAAAAAAAGAAACTTTCACCCCAAAAAATCCGCGGACTATCGGCCCAACTGGCCCGCGCCATCCGTCCGTTGAAAAAAGGCGAATTCGCCATGTGGTGCACGGACACCATGGGCCCGCTCGCTCAGGCTTTGGGTGAAGGCCTGGCATTTGGAAACTACACTCTTGCCAAGTTCAAAACTGGAAAAGAGCAGGCAGAACTTGCCGAACAGACACTGCGAAAAATCTCCTTCATTCTTCCAAAACCCCTCGCGAAATTTGAGGAAAAAATCCGCAAGGGCCTGATGATTGCCGAGGCTGTTGGCGAAACCCGCGATGATGTGAATGCCGGACCATCGCTGAAAACCGCAGAATATCTGGCTGAAAAATCCAGAAAAATCGCCAGGGAAAACGGATACAGCATCAGAATTTTTGATAAACGTGAACTGGAAAAAATGGGAATGAACGGGATTCTGGGTGTGAACAGGGGAAGCGATATTGGCGCAAAACTCGTGGTGATGGAATACATTCCCAAAGGGACCGCCAAAAATCCACCGGTGGTGTTGGTGGGCAAAGGAGTAATTTTTGACAGCGGAGGATACAACCTCAAACCAAGCATGTCGCTTTTCGAAATGCAGCTGGACATGGCTGGAGCAGCGGCCGTCATGGGGCTGTTTAAGCTGCTGAAAAAAACTGGAATCAAGCAGCGTGTTGTCGGTATTTTCCCGCTCACGGATAACCTGGTTGACGCCAAATCGCAAAAACCTTCCGATGTGGTCACAACGTATTCAGGAAAAACTGTGGAAATCATCAACACCGATGCTGAGGGTCGCATGATCCTTTGTGACGCCATCAGCTACGGAGTGAAACAGTACAAACCGCGCTACCTTATTGATGTAGCAACATTGACCGGCGCCTGCATGATCGCCCTGGGGGACCGTTATGCCGGGCTTTTTGGCAACGACGCCGGACTCACGGAAAAATTACGCAAAGCCGGTGAGGCGACAGACGAACTGGCGTGGCCGATGCCAATTCATCCGGATCACCGCGCCAAAATGAAGAGCAAAATTGCCGATCTTCGCAACTGGGATGAGGTTCCTCATGCCGGCGCTTCAAAGGGAGCCGCTTTCCTGCAGGAGTTTGTAGGTGATACAAAATGGGCCCACCTGGACATCGCCGGACCGGCATTTGTGAAAGATCCCAAGCCGTACGATTCCCAAATGGGAACAGGTTTTGGCATCAGACTTTTTTTGGACTTTTTGGAGAATCTGCGTTAGCAGGGACGACATACCGGCAGCAAGAATCAAAAATCAGGAACGAAGAAAGCACAAGCGCTCCAAAGAGAAAGGAAATAAACCAGGTTTCCGCATGGGCAAGAGGATGAACAATTCGCGTGCCAATATCGCGCAGCAGTTCAAGGGGATTCAGCAAAACATCCCAGCTGTTCCAGCGTAAAAATCTTCCAAGATAAATCCCAAAACCTGTCAGCAGTGAAACGGTTACCATAAAAAACCAGCTGCGGAGTTTTCCAAACATGCCGGTGACTAACCTCTGCATGATTTGCAGGGAGCAAAGCCCCAGAAGAATTCCGGTTACGGCAAAAGCCGTGAGCATAATAAAATCAAACCACCAGGGAATGACGAGGGAAACTCTGGCTCCGCGTCCAAAAAGATGAACAAAATCCGTGACAATATAGGGAGCATTTGGGAAGAAAAGCAGCCACAAAACACTGAAAATCCAAAATCTGATGTGGCTTTTTTTTCTGTGAAAAAGTTCAGTTGCTCCTGCAAAAAGTAGCGGAAGAAAAGCCAAAAAAAGGTTCCAGACCAGGAAAAGATACCCGGTGCGTCCAGCAGAAACGATGCGAACGCCAACAATGCCAACACAGAGAAGCATGGCCATGCCCAGAGTTCCAAAACGGAGCGCAAGTTTTTTATGATGGTTGATCATCACGAACATTCAATCGCCGTTCTGCCAATATAATCAAAGGCAAAGTACGCGGCGGTCACAGCTTCCGCCGCACCGGTAATAGCCTGTTTAAAAGTGGTATCTGCAACGTCTCCGGCTGCAAAAATTCCCGGGAGATTGGTTTCAGATTTACGGTTGATCATGATTTCCCCTTTGTCATTCAGGGCAACGCCCAGATGCGCGGCTATTTCAGACAGGGCAATGTGGCCAATCGCAACAAAAACTCCCTGCATATCAAGAGTTTCCCCGGTTGTCAGTTTTACCTTTTCCACGGATTTTGTGCCAAGAACTTCTGCAATCTGGGTCTGAAAACGAACCTCAATTTTATCTTTTTTCGCCATGACCCGGTCGTAATTAATGGGTTCGGCTTTCAGCTTATCACCGCGAATGAAAAGATAAACCTTGGGAACAAGTTCGGAGAGCAGCAGAGCCTCTTTGGCGGCAGAGTCTCCGCTTCCAACAACGCAGACCGTTTTCCCTTTATAGAAAGCACCGTCACAAAGCGCGCAGTAGGAGACCCCCTTATTGTTGAACTCTTCTTCGCCAGGAACATCCATTTTCCGGTGTTTGGTCCCGGTAGCAAAAAGGACGGTTTTTGCTTTGTACGTATTGGATCCGGTTTTAACAAAATACCCGGAAACTTTCCCTTCCGGAGTTTTTTCATGAATGCGGGCGACCTCCGTGACGGTCTCATTTACCAGCGGTACCCCAAAAGAAGTGGCATGATCCAGCAATGCAGCGGCCAAATCAGGCCCTGAAATGCTTTTGATTCCAGGCCAGTTTTCTACAAGATGGGTGGTAGTAATAAGCCCGCCAGGGAGCTCTCCGATCATTAAGGTTTTGAGATTCATGCGGGAAGCGTACATGGAACCGCTTGCACCTGCGCATCCAGCGCCAATGACGATCAGGTCATACAATGTGTCGGTCATAGAAATTATCATCAAAAATTGCCCAGCCATCATAGCAAACTTCTCTACCTGAAAAAACACAAAAAAAGGCCTGACGAAAGGGGAAAAAAGTGCTATAATAACTAGAAAACCAAAAACAAAAACACATGTTCAAAAAACTTCTCTACCGTTTGCCGGTTGTGGCATTGGGAATAATGGCTTCTGTATCAACAACTTTTGCTCTGGCCGCTTCAAGCACAGGGTACAAGCTGGACTTTTCCGCGTTCACGAATTCAACCGGCAAAGCATCATCCACAGCCTATGGGCTGCATGGAGCTGTAGGAGACACTGTTCCTGGAACTTCAGCAAGTACAAGCTATAAACTGTGTACGGCATTCATGGAAGAGGCGTACGGAAACTGTAACCCTGTCGTTGTTCCGCCTCCACCTCCACCACCTCCACCAAATCCAAACCCTCCACCTCCACCACCAACCTTTGGCGGCGGTTCGCCGGGTCCAATTATTCCGCCAAATCCAACCCCGACGCCGACACCAACCCCGACGCCGACACCAACCCCGACGCCGACACCAACCCCGACGCCGACACCAACCCCGACGCCGACACCAACCCCGACGCCGACCCCGACTCCAACGCCGACCCCAACCCCAACCCCAACCCCAACCCCAACCCCCAACCCCAACCCCCAACACCGACCCCAAATGGCGGGAATCCGGGTTCAACCCAGCAACAGTTGGGACTCAACAACAAAGGGTTCAGTCTGCAATCCGGGTTGAAAAATAACCTTTCCGGAATGACCGGAGAATCACTCCGTGGTGCTGCCGCAGAACGCGGACCAGACTGGATGCGTTACTTTGAACTGATCTGGGGATACGCCTGCGGAAGCTACTGGTACTGGTTCTGGATCATTATTGCCATTCTGCTTGGCCTGCTGATTTCTGTGGACATGCGTCTGCATAATCTGCTCAAGCACATACCAAAAAAAGTTCTCAAGGAACTGTATGCCAAAGGTTCCAAGAAAGTTTTTGGGGACTATTTCAAGAAAAAGAAACGCAAATAACTTACGGTCTTCTTCCCCAGCGTGGCCGGAGCAGTTTGACCCTTGGATGCATTTTCGCGTTCATTCTGGCGGTTTTCCCCTGGGGAATTAAAAATTTCCCTCCATCTCCACCAAGATCGGTATAGTCATCAGCCTCTTCCAGAAGTTTTGCCGATGTGGTCTTTTTGAACGCCATAAGTTCAGCCCGGATGCCTCGTGATTTTACGTACCGGAGCACCTCAAGAAAATCACCATCACCGCTGACAAGAACAACACTGTCAATTTTTTCACTGAGCCGGACAATATCCATGGCAATGCCCACATCCCAGTCGGCTTTTTTTTCTCCGCTGTAAAAAACCTGAAGATCTTTGACCCGGGTTTCAATGCCAAGGTCGGTGAGGGCTTCAAAAAATTTACTTTCATCACCCGCTTCTGACTTGATGACATAGGCAAAGGCACGGACAAGTTTCCGGTTTCCCACAGCCCCTTCCACGAGCGCCTTGTAATTCACGTTGCTGTTAAAAAGCGTCCGGGCCGAGTGATAAAGATTCTGGGTATCAATAAAAACACCAATGCGCTGATCCGGGTGACGGAGCGCAGAACTTTTCGTCGTTGATTCGTTCATAGAAAAAGATTATTTGTTTACCAACATCATACGGCTAAACGGCTGATTTCCAAAGCTCAATTATCATCAGGAAGGAAATCCAAGCCCGTCCCGGAACTTCAACCGTTCAAGCAGTGAGAGCGTCGCTTCCGGTCCCTGCAGAATTTCACCGGCAGCGTTGAGTACCGGAAGAGGGAAAAATGTTCTGGATGAAGATTTCCCACGGTAAAAGGCGTGCCGTACTCCCCGTTTAAAAACTGCTCGTCATTGCCGAGAGGTTCAGGCTGGTCACCAACAACCACAATCTCCTTGGCCTCGGGCGAAAGCTTGTAACCCCTTGTTGACATAACCCGTTTGGCAAACTCCACGACCCCTTTTTCCTTGTTGCTGTTCGCTGGGAAAATATTGACGCCAATGCCGGCATCGCCGACCTTCAATAATCCTTTCGGGTCAAACTGAAGAAGATGTCCCTGAATGATCAGGGCAATTTCCCGGCTGCGTCTGGCAACCTCTTCGCGGCTGAGTCCATCCCACGGCGGCCGAAAAACCATGCTGATGACATTCATGAAAGAAATGCCGATTTTCTCTCCAAGAATTTTGTTCATGTGCTGGAAAAGGGCTTCCCTCAAAGGTTCCGGGTAAGGATACTCTTCACGATAAATTTCAACATACGCTCTTTTTCCAGAATCAAAAACGTATCCGATTGCACCATTTTCACAAATGAGCATCCAGTTGGCTTGGCAATGGAGCGGGTCTACGGCATGGCCAAAGAGTGAAGCAAGTTTATCGTGGGCATGCTGGAGCCTGCGGGCCGTGCACACCGCCATGGGAACATGCATGGAGAGCGCGGCAAGTTTGGGCTGAAGGTAGGCGGGAATAAACTCATCACCGCGGACGGTAAGCGTTCCATCAATATCAAAAATACAGCCTGAATACTCCTGCGTGAGCGCATCCCAGAAAGCCGTCTGCTGTTGCTGAAACTGATCTTGGCGTTGGGTCATGGATGAAGTATAGCACGTGCCCACCCCGGGGAATCAATGATGCTATGCAGCCTTCGCTTCAGGAGGAGGCGTGCCAGTACCTGGAGAACGCTTTGGTGCTGGTGGCATGTTGGCGGGTTTTGCGGTGTGTTGTGGAGCAGCTATCGGAAGTTCATGGTCATTGGCCGGGGCCATGTGTGGAGTTTCAACCGGACGCCCGGAAGAAACAGTTTTTTGAGGAAGGGAAGACTCAGATTTTGCCGAAGTGGAAGATTCCGGGGTTGCGGTAGATTTGCTCTTCGGGCTTTCAAATTTCATGCCAAGAGCTTCCATGTGCAACTGCTCAATTCCTTTATTCTGCTGGGAATAATCCCACCAGGGATCTTTGGTGCCAACAAGTTCAAAAATCTGGCGGCGAATATTGCGGAGCGTAAACTTGATATTTTCCCAGCTGTAGAGACCTTTCATTTTCTCCTGATTTTTCTTTTTCGATGAGGATTCGCCTGATTCAGTTTCTGAAGTAAAAATTCCAAGAATTTTTTCGGCGATCTTCAGCTGGCCTTTGGCGAGTTTCTTGGTTTCAGGATCCTGGCTTTCGCTGGTATTTTCATAATGCCTGCGGAGATCTTTGACGTAATCTTTCAGCATGGTGACTCCAAACTTTCCGGAGCGGCGAACCTCCTTTTCAATATATTCCTCAAAACCTTTCTCCCATTTTTTATCTCCATTTTGCCACTTGCAGGCTTTGACGAGCTTGCGTTCCTCATACGGGAGATCTTCAATGAGTTCACGGATTTTTTCCTTGATGTCCAGGGACTCATCCTGTCGCTCCTGGGCAGGAGGATTGGTCTGTTCGGAAGTTGGGTTGTTCATATTTGTTCGGCCAAATTATCCTATTATTATACCACAAAACATCAAAATTTACATTACCAAGAATTTCCCATAGAATGCCGGTAGCTTTACTTTATAAACATGGAACAATATCACAGTTTAGTTCGCGAAGTGCTGGAAAACGGTGTTGAGAAAAAAGACCGCACCGGTGTAGGAACCATTTCTATTTTTGGAACACAAAGGAAGTACGATTTGCGCAAAGGGTTCCCACTGCTCACCACCAAGAAAGTGCGCTTTGACGGAATATTGCGTGAACTGCTGTGGTTTTTGAAGGGATCAACAAATATCAACGACGATCTTGCCGAGTACACACCGATCTGGAACGCCTGGGCTGATCCAAACGGGGAACTGGGACCGGTGTACGGGTACCAGTGGCGAAAATGGGAAAAATTTACCGTAGATTCTCAGACAGGAAAAGCCACGGTGTCCCACATTGACCAGATCCAGCAGGCAATTGATACCATCAAAAAGAACCCGGACTCACGCCGCATTATTGTAAGCGCCTGGAATGTTGCCGATATTGACCGGATGAAACTGCCTCCATGCCATGCCTTTTTTCAGTTTTATGTGGTGAATGGCAGGCTTGATTTGCAATTGTACCAGCGCAGCGCCGACGTTGCCCTCGGTGTGCCGTTCAACATAGCCAGTTACGCGGCGCTGCTCATGATGGTTGCCCAGGAGTGTCAGCTGGAACCAGGAATCTTTACCCACACCACCGGAGATACCCACATTTACCTTAACCATGTTGAGGGACTTAAAAAACAGCTGGAGCGTGAAGAGTTTCCCTTACCATCACTCAAAATCGCCTCCAAACCTTTTTGGGAACTGAAGTACGAAGATTTTGTCCTGGAAAATTATCAGCACCATCCGTTCATAAAATTTGAGGTCGCTGTCTAAATTTCGTGGACAAACCCGCCGCGCCAATAGTTGAATAAATTATTTATACAAACAATGAAGTTTTCCATAATTGCAGCGGTTGATAAAAAAAATGGGCTGGGGAAAAACAATACCCTGGTCTGGAAACTTCCGTCGGATATGAAGTTTTTTAGCGATGTCACAACCCAGACCGCCAGGTCCGGTCTGCGCAATGCCGTGATCATGGGGAGAAACACCTGGGAATCATTGCCTCCAAAGCATCGTCCGCTCAAAAACCGCCTAAATTTGATTTTGAGCAGAAGCACCGATCTGAAACTTCCTGAAGGAACACCAGCGGCAACATCCCTGAACGAAGCGCTGGAAAAACTCGAAAACGACAAAACCATTGATCAAATTTTTGTGATAGGCGGCGCCATGCTCTACGCTGAGGCTATCCACCATCCTGAGTGCGAAAAAATTTATCTGACCAGACTTGAGCAGGAGTTCGACTGCGATGTATTTTTCCCGGCGATCGACGAAACAATGTTCACCGTGACAGACCGGAGCGGCATGAAACACGAGAACGGTATCGATTTCGAATTTATCACCTATCAAAAAAAGCGCCCAGCATAATTTATGAAAACCGTCAGCACACGCCAGATTTTTCGTTTCATGTGGAAGTATTTCCGCCGCTTCCCATGGCTTGTGACCGGATCATATTTTTTTACGACTCTCAGTTATGTTGCCGATCTGGCAAACCCATGGCTCATGGGGCAGATCGTTGGAACAATCCAGAATGAACAGATCCCCACGGATTTACGCTTCCAGCAGGCCATGTTCTGGATCACGCTCATGGCGCTTCAGGGAATTGTTTTTCATGTGAGCTACCGTATTACCCACTTTTTCAATTGTCATCTGGACTCCCGGGTTGAGGCACTTATTGCTTCAGAAACACTCGACCGGGTTCAGCGATTTTCGACCGACTGGCACAACAACAGTTTTGCAGGATCCACGGTAACAAAAATAAAACGCGGCACGCGTGCGGCGCATGTTTCCTACGACATTATCTGTTACGATCTGTATCCGGCGCTTGGAGTGGTGATTGGGCTGGTGGTGATGACCACACTGAAAAATGCACTCCTCGGAATGATCTTTGGTGGATTCGCCGTGGTGTATGTCACCATCAGTGTCCTGCTGGCGCTGTACTATGTTGCTCCGCAGCGACGCAAGGCGAACAGGGCCGATAACAAAGTGGGTGCAACACTTGCCGACGCCATCTCCTGCAACGCGACCGTCAAATCTTTTGGAGGAGAAAAAAGGGAAATGGAGTTCTTTTACGAAGTCATCACCAACTGGCGCCACACGGCCCGCAAAGCCTGGATCAGATCCAACATTGTAGCGGTCATCCAGAATGTGCTCATCATGGCGCTGAAATTTATGCTCTTTTCCGGGGCAGTTTGGCTCTGGTACCAGGGGAAACTGACCCTGGCGGATTTTGTTTTTGTCCTTTCGACCTATCTGGTCTTTACCGGATACTTCCGTCCGATCGGTGACCGCATCCGTGATCTGCAGGAAGCTTTCAGCGACATTGAGGATACCGTCAATTTTCATCATCACACCGATCGAGGTGCAGGATGCGGCGCACGCCCAGGAATTACAGATAACGAAAGGGAAAATTGAGGTGAAGAATATCGCTTTCCACTACCCATACCATCGCGACAACATTTATGAGAATTTCAATCTCGTGATCGAGCCCGGGGAGAAAATTGCCCTGGTCGGACACAGCGGCAGCGGAAAATCAACACTCGTGAAACTGATTCAGCGTCTCTACGACGTGCAGCAGGGAAGCATCCATATTGATGCAGCAGGATATTGCCAAAATAACCCAGGCCAGTTTGAGAAAAAATATTTCCCTGGTGCCACAGGACCCGATTCTATTCCACCGTACGCTTCGTGAAAATATTGCTTACGGGAAACCCGACGCCACACTGCAGGAGATTGAACATGCGGCAAAACTAGCGCATGCTTATGAGTTTATTCGTGACCTGCCACAGAAATATGAAACTCTGGTTGGCGAACGGGGGGTAAAACTTTCTGGAGGTGAAAGGCAGAGAGTGGCCATCGCCCGGGCAATTCTGGCCAATACGCCGGTCATTATTCTGGATGAAGCCACGAGTTCACTGGACTCCCATTCCGAATCGCTCATTCAGGAAGCATTGAAGAATCTTCTGAAAAACCGGACGGCCATTATTATTGCGCACCGCTTGAGCACCATCAAATCGGTCGACCGGATTCTGGTTTTCAATAAAGGAAGAATTGTCGAACAGGGGACGCACAAAGCCCTGGTCCGCAAAGAAGGCGGCCTTTACCGCAAGCTCTACGAAATGCAGGTGGGAGGATTTCTGGCAGATGACGATGAAATTGCCCGTACCAAGGAGCAGCAGGTTGAACTTCACATTATTGAATCGCCTGTTCCTGAAAATGGTAATACCGGAAGCCAAATGGGAGTATAATGGATATGGAGATATTTCTTCACTTCAATACTATGGCACACATTCCAGAAACACCGGCCAATGACAATAACTTTGAACGTGGGGCGCAGAGCAAGGAGTCCACAAGCAAAGTCGCCAACGATGTGGACCTTAAAAGACTCCATAAAGTTGCCGACCATCTTGAAGAGATCACTGATGACAAAACATTCAAGAAGGAGGCTGAAAAATTTGCCGATGATCTCGCCACAGCGCTCGAAAATAACAACAGCATGATCCATAAACTTTACAAAAAATTTCGTCACGGCTGGGACAAGCTGCCCCGTGCTGCCCAGTGGGCAATTTTAATCGGTGAAGAAAAAATCCCGGTGGCTCCACCAGTGTTTAACAGTCTCATTGAAGCCGGGCTGATCCGCTACCGCGGGGAAACTTCTCCGGAAAAGCGTGATGAGGCTCTGAACGAAAAACGGGTCTGGGAGCAGAAAAAACAGAAATGGGGTGCGCGCATAGCCGCCATTTTTGCACCGGAAATTATTGAATTCTTACCGGTCATTGATCTATTGCACCGTTTCCAGAACTCCAAGGCAAAAGTTTTTGAAGTGATCCGTCACCGCATGGACGCACTGAAAATTGAAAACGTTACCCACGGCAAAGAAACCCGGGTCATGGACGAAGCGGCATAGGGGAAATTAGCCACCAAAAAGCATCTGTTTAATTTCCGGATTCATCATGTCGGGTTTCCAGGCAGGGTCCCAGACCACCTCAATCTCCACATCTTTCACACCTTCCTGCATCCGCAGGACGGCATCAACATCGGTTGTAAGCTGGGGGCCGGCTGGGCACCCCATGGAAGTGAGTGTCATGGTAACGGAAACAACACCGTCATGTTCTTCAACATGGTAAATAAGACCCATGTCCACAATCCCAACCCCAACTTCAGGATCAACGACCATGTTGAGCACATGGTAGTAGGGATTGGTTTCATCAAAATCACGGATGGCAGCTTGAAGGTCAGTCATGGTTTTGCAGTTTATCCAGGGTGATGGTTTTTTTGAGTGTGACAAGACTCAGCAGGGCGCATTTGACGCGCGCCGCAGTCAGCGGTACTCCGAGCATACGAAAAATGTCTTCGTTCGTCATTTGTGCCGCTTCGTAGAGAGATTTGCCAACGAGTTCATCGGTGAGCATGGAAGCACTGGCCTGGCTGATGGCGCATCCCTGGCCCGTAAAACCGACATCAACAATCGTACCGTCCCGGTCGGTTTGCAGATCAAGCTGGATCTGGTCTCCGCAGAGAGGATTGGAGTCACGTCCGGAAAGTGTGGCATGTTCAAGCCGCCCGTGGTGATGGGGATTTTGATAATGGTCCAGAATAATTTCTCCGTAGAGATCCATGACTAACGTTTGAAAATCTTGTAAACATCCTTGAGCGCTTCAATCGCCGCATCAATATCATCAGTGGTAGTATAGACGGAAAAACTCATTCGTGAAGTGGCCGGCACCTGAAGCCGTTTCATGGTTGGCTGGGCGCAGTGGTGGCCGGCCCGGATCGCGACCCCGGCTTCGTTCAGAATGGAAGCCACGTCGTGAGGATGAACTCCGGGAATGTGGAAAGAAACCGCTCCGGCAGACGAAGCCGGGCCCAGGATTCGAAGATCAGGAAACTGGGCAAGTTTTTCACGGGCATACCGGACAAGTGTTGCCTCGTGAGCCTGAACTTCATTCATATTCAGAGACTGCAGAAACTCAATCGCTTTGCCAAAAGCCACAACTCCGCCAATATTCGGTGTGCCCGCTTCAAACTTCCAGGGAAGATCGTTCCAGTTCGCGTGATGTTCATCGACCTCTTTGACCATGTCCCCGCCAAACAGAAACGGCGGCATGTCTTCGAGCAGTTTTTTTTTGCCGTACAAAACGCCAACTCCGGTGGGCCCAAACATTTTATGCGCGGAAAACGCCAGAAAGTCACAATCAAGTTCCTGAACATTGACGCCACAGTGGGGGACTCCCTGGGCTCCATCAACCAGCACAATTGCGCCAGCCCGGTGCGCTGCTTCAATAATTTTTTTCAGGGGAACCACCGTTCCCAGCACATTGGAAACCTGGGTGACGGCCACAATTTTGCAGCGCTCATCAATCAACTCATCAAGCCCTGAAAGATCAAGCGTTCCGTCCTCCATCATTGGAATAATTTTGAGTTCAGCCCCCTTTTTTTTGCAGAGCTGCTGCCACGGAACAAGGTTTGAGTGGTGTTCCAGTGCGCTCACAACAATCACATCTCCTGAATAAATATTTTGTTCACCGTAAGTGGAGGCAACAAGATTGATGCTTTCTGTTGTGTTGCGGGTGAAAATAATTTCTGCGGCATCTGCGGCATTGAGAAATGTCCGAACCTGTTCCCGGACATGTTCATACGCCGTGGTTGCTTCTTCAGACAGGGTATGAACTCCACGATGGATATTGGCATTCATGGTGGAGTAGAAACGAAGAAGTTCATCCAAAACACTCTGGGGCTTTTGGGTAGTGGAGGCGTTATCCAGGTACATCAGCGGTTTGCCGTTAACGGTTCGGTCAAAAATCGGAAACTCTTTTTTAAGCTGCAACGGGTTCAGCATGGTCAAAAGAAAAAATTGGCAGAGATTTCATGAGTGCTCCTCGAAGCTCTTCCCGGGTTTCATCGTCCAGGATCAGGTCCAGCTGGCTTTCAAAAAAACTCGTGATGAGCATTTGCCGTGCTTCCTGGGGCGCAATGCCGCGGCTCAACAAATAAAACATGAGTTCATCATCAACTTTTCCAATGGTGGCAGCATGGCCAGCCTTCACATCGTTGGCCTCAATCTCAAGTGCCGGAACGGTGTGTGCCCGGGCATAATCAGAAAGCAGGAGGGTATCATGGGAAAGATACGTATCAGTGAGCTGTGCCGGTTTTGGAATAATAAGATTGCCTTTATAATCCACCACCGAACGGTCGAACATGGCGGCGCGGATACGGTAGGAAGCTTTGGTTTCCGGAACAAGATGACGGGAAATCGTCTCAAAACCAAAGCGCATTTTTTCTGTGCCCACAATCAACCCAAGGCATTGAAGCTCTGCACCTTTGCCGACAAACTCAAAATGAATTTTTCGTGTTTCATCCCAGCCTTCAGTGGCAAAAAGTACAAAAGTGAGTTTTGCGTTCTGCTGAAGCTGAACGGTAAAATTCTGGGCGCTGCGGACAACCACGAGCGTGTTGGAATCCGCTGGAATGACCAGGGGATTATTCCCGGATTCTAAACTCTGCTGTGCTCCTGTATCCAGATTTTTCATCAACATTTTTTCCATCGGGGAGAATAAAAAACTTGAATCAATTATCCCACTGACCCTTCCATTTCCAGTTCAATAAGACGGTTCATTTCAATCGCGTACTCCATCGGGAGTTCCTTCACAATAGGATCAATAAACCCGTTCACAATCATGGTTGCCGCCTCCTGTTCACTCAGTCCGCGGGACATAAGATAAAACAATTGCTCTTCACCAATCTTGCTCACAGTGGCTTCATGGGCAATGGACACATCATCTTCCTGAATGTCCATGGTAGGATAGGTGTCTGAACGTGAATCTTCGTCGAGTAAAAGCGCGTCACAGGCGACCCGTGATTTCACGCCGGTTGCTCCCGGATACACCCGCACAAGTCCGCGGTAGGATGTGCGCCCTCCTCCTTTGCTGATAGATTTTGAAGTAATGGTTGATGAAGTGTTTGGTGCCATGTGTACAGCTTTAGCACCGGCATCCTGATGCTGCCCCTTGCCGGCAAAAGCCACGGAAAGCACCTCAGCCTTGGCGCCCGGCTCCATCAAAAAGACCGCCGGATACTTCATGGTCAGCTTAGAACCCAGGTTACAGTCCAGCCAGAACATGGTGGCATCCTGAAAAGCTTTGGCGCGTTTGGTCACCAGGTTGTACACATTATTCGACCAGTTCTGGATGGTGGTGTACTGCACCCGGGCGCCCTTTTTCACAATAATTTCAACCACCGCCGAGTGGAGCGAATCAGAGGAATATGTGGGAGCAGTGCAGCCTTCAACATAATGAACCGATGAGCCTTCATCGGCAATAATAAGCGTCCGTTCAAACTGTCCCATGTTTTCCGTATTAATGCGGAAATACGCCTGGAGCGGAAGTTCAACATGAACACCTTTTGGAATATAGATGAAAGACCCTCCGGACCAGACGGCTGAATTCAGTGCCGCAAATTTATTGTCTCCCGGTGGAACAACCGTTCCAAAATACTCTTTGAAAATTTCAGGATATTTCTGAAGTGCCGCGTCGGTGCCTTCAAAAAGAACACCCTTTTTGGCCAGACTCTCCTGAAGATTATGATACACAACCTCAGATTCAAACTGGGCTCCGGATCCGGCCAAAAACTTCCGCTCAGCTTCTGGAACTCCCAGACGGTCAAAAGTTTTTTTTATCTCTTCTGGAACATCATCCCAACTGCGGGTCGGACGGTCAGAAGGTTTAATGTAGTAGTGAATGTTGTCAAAATCGATGCCTCCAAGCTCACCGCCCCAGGTCGGCATCGGTTTGGCGTTAAAAATTCCAAGCGCTTTCAGACGGAACTCCAGCATCCACGCCGGTTCATTCTTCTGGCGGGAAATCTCCCGCACGATCTCTTCAGTAAGACCTTTTTTTGCTTTGTAAACATCCTTGTTCTCTACATGAAAACCGTACTGGTAATCACTCAGTTTTTTTGAAATCGCTTCTTGTGCCTTCGTTGCCATAATCTGAAAAAGAAATACTACTGGAGTTTTGCAGCCTGAACAAACCGGTCGTATCCGTGTTTCTCAAGTTCCGTTGCCAGCTCATGTCCTCCGGACTGAACAATGCTTCCATTGACCATAATGTGAACAAAATGTGGTTTGAGGTGGTTCAAAATTCTCTGGTAATGGGTGATGAGCAGTACGCCCATGTTGGTCCGCTCAAAAACGTTCTGGATACCTTCGGCGACAATTTTCAGGGCATCAATATCAAGACCCGAATCAATCTCATCAAGCATGGCAATTTTTGGCTGAAGCGCACTCATCTGGATAATTTCAGCACGTTTTTTCTCTCCGCCGGAAAAACCTTCGTTCACACTGCGACCGATAAACTGACGGTTCATGTGAACAACCTCAAACTGTCGTTGGACAATTGGAACAAACTGGGCGGGGCCATAAGGTTTTGCAGCAGGATCCTGGGCTTTTTGGACCGCATTCACCGCGTGGCGCAAAAAGTTTCCAAAGGTAATTCCCGGAATTTCACGCGGATACTGGAACGCCAGAAACATGCCAAGCTGTGCACGCTTATCCGGGTCAAGTTCAACAACGTTCACGCCGTTAAGCAACGCCTCACCGCCGGTAATTTCATACTTTGGATGTCCCATGAGAGCATTGCAGAGCGTGCTTTTCCCTGAACCGTTTGGGCCCATGATAATGTGAATTTCACCCGAACGGATCGTCAGGGAAAAATTCTCAAGAATCTTTTTTCCCTCAACGGCCACACCAAGATTTTTGATCTCAAGTGTCACATCCTTGTGAAATACCTTCGGCAAATCGGTGACCAAATTATTTGCTCCACCGCTCGCGGCGGAATTCTGAACAATTTTTTTGTGCGCTATGTCGTTCATACGGCTGGTTTCCATGAAGGATGAAGTAAATGGGCTAAGGTAGTTTGGGCAAAAATATTCACAATGGCCATATTGACGGAGCCAAGACCATGACGCACCTGGCAGCGGCTTTGTCTTGAGCAGTTGCTGGCGGCGGCTTCCGTGACCAGGCAGTGCATGACGCTCAACGGGCCTTCCAGCACCTCCACAATCTGTTTCAGGCTCAGCCGGTCCGCCGCCTTTGCCAGAACGTAACCACCGTTTTTCCCGCGGTCTGCCTGAATGATTCCTGCCTTGCGGAGCTCAAAAGCAGCTTTCTGCATAAAGAAAAAGGACATGCCGTGTTCTTCAGCAAACTTGCGGAGGGACAGAGGCTCTTTGTCATCCCTTTTGGCCAGTTCCATCAGAAGAAACAGACCATAATCCAGTTTCTGGGAAAACTGGAGAAATCCATGCCGTGCCTCTGGAGGTTTTTGGCGAAGTCCTGAAATCATACTTCTGAGGTCGTAATTAAAAGGGGCTCTAAAATAAGAGAAAAAACGGCATATGTCAAGAGCGAATCTTTGAGGAAAAACAGAGGGCACAACGGAACAACCGCATGGTGAAAAGCCACGAAAAATGGTATAATACCTGGATAATCTTCGAATCATGAACACAGACAAAGCCCCATCGCGATCCCATGAGTACCGTGAGCACGAACGGCAACAGCTGCTTGCGCGTCTTGCGGCGAAAGTGGAAACCATCAAAAAAATCAGAGAGCTCATGAACGGCATGACGCTTGAGCAGTCTGAGCATGATGTCCAGAAAAAGCTTCAGACATTGTACGATGAGGTCAAAAAACAGTATCCGGCAAAAGTGGATGCCGTCCGCCGTCTTATGGAACTTGAGCATATTGATCTACAGCTTGAATACGAACTTGAAGAGCTGGAAAAGACTCACGGGAAAGAAAAAATTGATGCGATTACCAAAGAAATTGAAGCACACGGAAAAGAACATATGAAAATCCGCGATTTGGAGGTCGTAACCCGCGTACGTGATATCCATGAAGAACGAGAGGTGAACCGGTACGAAGCGGAAGAACTCATGAAAGATGATGACATTTATTTCATGAACTCACTGGTAAACGGCATGCAGCAAATCACCTCAAGGTTTACAGTCATCAAAGAACAGCGGGAAAACCGCCGGACGGTAGTGGAGTCTGTTGCCAGACATCTGGGGCTTGATGCAACAAAAATTCCGGAACTGGACCGGGCCATCACCGACATTGATTGTAAGCCCATCTGCATTAACGTGAGCATCAATCCGGAATACTACGAGCAGTCTGTGAACAAAGATACAGCCGGGCTCCATTTTGTTGGAACAACCATCAATCTGATCAAGGATGTTCCTGACCAGCTTGAGTACCATGAGACCGTCAATCACGAAGAGATCCACGCTTTTGTTGATGGATTCCTTCCTCCGGACGCCGGAGACAAAAATTACAAAACCGAATTCTGGGTGGATACCCTGAAAGCGAGAGTTGAAGCCTTAAACGGCATGATGGAACAGGGAATTCCCGTTGATGGAGAAGCATTACTTTCCAGGGAGATTCCCTATTTTGGAAATCTTGCCGCATTTATCGATTCACTCCATGAAGAAATGGTGGCCGACCTGGACCGCATTCATACCCTCAACCCCTATGCCAATATTGATGAAAAAGCTTTTGGGGAAGAGTTGCTGAAAACCTTCACCACTGCCAGAAAAAGAACCTGGAACGTTCTGCTGGCGCTGCAGCAGCTGGAAAAAGAGTCCGCCAGCCATCCGGATTTGAAGAAAAGCATTAAAACCCTCTACCGTGAAATTCTTTCACGTCTTCAAAAAGCCACATACCTGATGAGTCATGAACTCACCATTGCATCCATGACCGGAAAACGGACAGATATTGAGGCTTTGCTGGTGCTGCTCAAACCATCACAGTACCACCATTTGCGCCGGTATCTGCAGCATGTCTTGGGGAAAGAAAAATACGAAAAAACCGATGCCATGCTCAGGGAGACCTTCAGCAGAAAATCCGTTGCAGCCTAATCTTTTTTCCGGAACATTCCTGACAGAAACCTTTTGAGGCGTCCAGTATGCTGGAGATTTTCGGCAAGCTCCATGTACTGGCCCAAAAAACCGCGGATACTGGCCATTCCGTTAAAAATAATGAGGAAAATACAGCCAACTTTAAAAGAAAATTGCCCATACATCTCATTGAAAGCACTCCAGAGCAGACCAGGTTCAAACGGATGCTGTGAAATGTTTTTAATAGTGAGGAAAAGCCAAAAAACGAATGTAGCCAGAAAGAAGGCAAAGTTGAAAATCTTAATGAAAGACTCCATGAAGGCATGGAAAGTTCCAAATTTTGTTTTCATAGGTTGGGAAAGGGTATGGGGATGAGGTACGGATGGTATTTTCTCAGGAAGATGAAACATGGTCAATAAGCCCAAAATATGCTAAAATACTGAGATACAGTTTTCATTGGTAGACCATGAGATTTGTCTGGTACATGCAAAAACCGGAACCGGAAGCGGATAAGGGCAAGGATAAGCCACTGGGCGGTGCCCAGGCGGCTGATATTGCCCCGGGAAGAGTGAAACCCGGTGAGATTGGGGCAGATTTGAAAGATTACATCGAATCGACTGAAAAGGTCGATCAGAAAGCCAAGGATGATTTCGCGAAAAAGGCCATGGACTGGGAAAAAAGTGAAAACATCGATGAGATCCGCCGGGCCGGAGTTACCGCAGCAGAAAACGAAAAAGACCCGATGAAAAAACATCGCATGCTTTCCGCCCTGTTTTTGGAACGTGATAAAAAACCGGGGGCAAAAATGTCGTTCAAAGTGGACTTTAAAGGCAATGATCTGGCTGAAAGAAAAGTCGGAGCCGGTGATCTTTTGCCGATTTCCGCCAAAGCCATCCGTGTCCAGTATGCCGATGGCAGAATAGTTGAACGGGCCATCCGTGCGATTAATCCATCCACCGGACGTATCGGTTACTACGACGCCGACGCTTTGCAGCAGGGGGTTTACCGCTACGTTCCAGTATTTTCCGGAACGACCATTGATGTGCTGGAAACACAGGCAAGTGACAGTCTTGAAGTCAAACGCCGCATGTTTGCAGAAAATATGGAGATCTATAACCCTCCCAAACGGGTTGCTCCGGCAGCGGCACCATCAAGCTACATGTACAGCGGCGCGCCACGTCCATTCCCGTCGGGCTCTTTTAGCGGCCCCAGAAGGTTTGGACCTCAGCCGGGTATAAGCACCATGCCGCCAAATGCCGGGTATGCCATGATTGAAGGTAAAAGATTTGATGCCATTGATCGCAGATTCTGGGAAACGGTCGGAGCAAGACTCATCACTTGTGAGCCGGATGGAAGCCCGCTGACCTTCATGGGAAGGAAAATTCCAAGCATCAATGCTCTTATCTACCCATACCTCAAAGAAGCGGAAGCCCGCATGAAAGAAAAGGGCTGCCAGTACACGCCGGGAGGTATTGAATGTTACTGTCCAAGAAATATTGCCGGGACAAATACGGCAAGTTACCACACCTGGGCGGTGGCACTGGATTTTGACCCTGCTCACAACCCGCAGTACAAGCAGTGGAATGAACTGAATCCGGAAAAACGTGTACCCATGGAGTTTGTTGAAATCATGGAAAGTCTGGGGTTTGAATGGGGAGGAAGGTGGAGTGGGAAGCCTGATGCCATGCATTTCCAGTTCACAAGAATTAACCCGCTGACATCAACCGCGCTGCTCAGAAGTCCGGAAGGGCAAAAATACAAAACCGCCCTCATTGACCCGGCCATGAATGCTCCAGGAACCAAAGCCTATGCGGCGAGAACCCCAATGGAAGCGCCGAACGGCGTTGCTCTTTCCAAAACGAAAGACTACCAGCAGATTGCCAGTGATCACCGTACCAATTTTGAAAAAATGGAGATCCGTCCGGAAGAGCAGAAACGTCTCAAGGCTTTCCGTGAACGGGTCATGCAGAACCGCGCCCGGTACGAAGCAGTGGCCCAGGCAACGGGAATTCCATGGGCGCTCATTGCTGCAATTCATGAACGTGAATCCGGAGGACGTTTTAATACGTACCTTCATAACGGTGATCCGCTTGGAAAACCGACCACGCACCATCCGGCCGGAAAACTTTTCTACGACTGGGAAACTGCGGCCATTGATGCGCTGAACAGTATTCAATTGCGGGGAAAGCTGGGTATTAACGCGGACACCAAGGATATGGGCGCCCTGCTGACTTACGCCGAACAGTACAACGGACTTGGCTACCGCAACAAAGGGTATGTGAGTCCGTATGTATACGCAGGAACCAACATTTACCAGGGTGGGAAAGTGACCCGTGATTTTGGTCCGTACGAACCAAATGTGTGGGACCGTCAGCTGGGAGTAGCTGAAATGCTCATTGCCTTAAGTGAGCCTGAGGATTATCTGCCACAGAAAAAAAACGTGGCGTACGCCTAGGAAATTTTCATATCAAAAAAGCGGAGGCGGTCCGGGCGAGATCAACTCGCCCGGACCGCCATCGTTGGCTGTGTTCAAGCCTGGTCACGGCCTTCAAACTGACAGGCCGTCGTAGTCGGGCGCGCGCTTGGTTACTTGCGGCGCCCTATGGTGTAGCTGCCCCCCTTGAACTTGCCGCGGAACACCTTGGTCTTTTTGGTGACCTGTTTGGAGTTCTTGGCCTTGGCGTTGCCCCGACCACCCCTGCCCGCGCGGAAATTGGCGGTGGTGGACTTGAGACGCCGGTCGCGGGCGACTGGAATGCGCCCCGACGGAACGCCGTCTTCTTCGATGGTCTTGGCGGCTTCACGGAGCCGCCGGTCTGCGGTGAGACGTTGCATGTGCGATGTATCCCTTCTTCTGGACGATGTTCACTTCAACTACACGTTAGGCTTCAAACTGACAGCCTACCTCCTACGCATCATGCCAGGAACTTTTTGCAACAGGACCAGCCCGTTACAGGAAGTTACTCCGGCAAATACGGAAGAGGTAGCTACCAGTTCGTTATGGGAAAGATCATCAACAGAAGCCATCAAAACTCTCAATTCGTGAAAAATTCGTGACGAACTATACGGTATAAAAACTATTTGTCAAACCCGGTGAGGCCGCGGGTCAGGCCCATTCTGCTATACTTTGGCATGAGCCCTATGAAAAAACACTCTCAAAAAACCGAAACGAAGTACCTGTTCATTATCTACTTTGCCCTGGCCACCATGGTTGGCGCCCCGGTAAGTATGGTCTTCCTGTACCCGAGCAATGACGGCACCATGAGCCTCAAAGCAGCAGCAGCAGCCATAGGTTTCTGGATCATCATCCTGGGACTGGTCTTTTTGAACATTGTATGGAAAATGGCCAAAAGCAGGTTTGACCTTTTAGCCGAAGCTCAGACTGAATCGCCGGCAAACCTTTTGGATGCCAAAAGAGTTTTTACCGACTTCAATCCGGAAAATCTCGTCAACCGGCTCGTTATTTACGGACACGGCAGCGTTCCCAAACTTAAACAGATTCTGCGTGCAAACATCTGGGGGATCAGCAAACTGGTCCTCTGGCTCTACTCGCTCGCACTCGTCACCCCATTCATGCTCATGGGACTGCTTCCCACCATGACGCCACTCGCCATCATTGCCCTGGGCTGTGCCTACCTGCTTTTTAGCATGGCCAAAAGCGTGGTCATGGGTGAACAAAAACCACAGCTCAACGCTCTTGGACTCACCTGGAACCGCCAGGAAGAAAAAGCCACCGGAACCTGGGCCGGTCACCATCTGGAAATGAAATTTGAACACACCACCGTGACCACCATACTCAAAAAATCAGCCCCGGAATTCACTGCAACTTTCAACAAAAACAATTTCCAGACAAAAGGGGACATCTCTCCATCCACCGCCGATCTGCTGGCCGGTCTGACCGACCATGAACTCTGGCGCGGCGTCACCATCACCTCAACCGGACTCAGCATCACCATCCACCGCAAATACCACCTGGTAGAAGAAACCCCTGCAAACGACTACTGGATGTGCGACCTCTGGCTCGCAGAAAAAATTTCAGGTCGTTAATAATATTACTTTTGCAGATGCAGATTTGGTAGGGCTCCTGTCCACGGATTGAACCCTTAACTAAAAGGTTAGAGATCGAACCGCGAGCCAAAAGGTCGAAAGTGACTGATAGTAAGGAGATTTCAAGCGTCTTAGACTCCGAGGCTGCAATATGGTCTCGGGTGCATTGGCGACTTTTGGAGGAACAGTTCTTATTCTGGTATCTCTGGCTCAAGGACAATTTTGAAGAAATGAAGAAGTTTGTGCAAGAGGTAAATGTGGCGGTTGGCCAAGTGTCCGAAGACGGCGAAGAGTTGAAACCATGACAGATCGTCACAAGTTGTCCGTAGGTTGAGATTAAGCCCTACCTAAAGCCAGAAAACCAAAGGGTGGGGGCAATTTGTCCTTACCCTTTGGTTAGTATTTTTTTGTCAGCGTATGCTCTGTTGCTAGCCAAGACTTAAAAAAGTCAGCTAGATTAGCAGGATTTTGCGCAAATGGATTATTAACAAAAATACAGTCATCACCAACCTTCTCAGGATGGTTTAAAACATACTGATCTGAAAAAATAACACCACTTACAAAACTAAAATCTTTCCCTGTGAAGTAAGTAACAGGGACACCTTCACCTTTTTGAATCTCATCTCTCCAAGTAAAGCTATCGTTTTTATTTTGGTCAATCTGTAAAAATTCTAGGCCAAATAAAGCTTTAATTATTAATGGAATCCCAAGATAATCTTGTGGCCATTCCAAGTCACCAGAATTTATAGCTATTACAAATGGAGCCTTTGCATCAAACCATTTTTTCTTTTTCCATCTTTCGTATTGATCTATGGCTTTGTCCTTAAGGGCTTGGGTTATCCGTAAAATCATCTTATCAATTGGGACATCTTGCACCATTATTTCGTCAGGATTTTTTGCATAAAAAGGAGGTCTAACAGAATCAGCTTTCTCTTGATCGCCTTTAGAACAAGCAATGCATCCTATATATGTACCATCATTTAAAATAAAATCTGGACCTTCGTTGCGTGGCTTAATTTTTTGTTTTGCTTCGGAGAGTGTGTTTCTTTTTAATAAAACATTCCCCATATACATCTCCCATGATCTAGGATGAAATTGTTTTTGCGTTTCAGTAATGAAATTACTATCGGCATAGGGGGCAAAATTTTCCCATAACTTTTTGAAGGTCTTCATTGTTTTGTACTATTGGAAGTTGGACTATAAATAAGCTCTTCAACATTAAATATAGATTATTTGTCATGACATTAAATGGTGGGGGCTCCTGTGCATGGTTCGAACCGGAAGCCAAAGGGTTGGTAAAGAAAGGTATGACTGTCGACGAATATTTAGCACATCAGCCGCAGGAAGAAAAGGCTGATTCTAAGCAAATTTCAAGCATTTTGGACTCGGAAATGGAGGTATGGACACGGGTACATTGGCGACTTTCTGAGGAATTATTCGCTGTTTGGTACGTTTGGCTGAAGGATAATTTTGTGGAAATGAAGGAATTTGTGGAAGAAATGAAAATAGCTATTTCTGAATCAATTACCTAGCAACTACCTCCAATTTCTCAAGCCCATCCTTCAAAACCATCGTCGCCTTACAATCATCTTCGTTGTACAACAAAATCCTCTCCAACATTTTAGGGTCGCGTTTTTCAATATACTCATTAAACCACTGAATCGACAATGCTCCTGAAGGTGTTTCATCGCGCCATTTGAAGCCAAGATATACGGCCAAAGCCTTCAATGAATAACTTCCAAGTGGCCAATCTGTGTTTTTCTGAACAATTCCATAGAGATCAATCACATTGGGATTTTCAAAAAATGCTTCAACATCTTCCGCTTTAATCACATCTGGAAATTTCTTTTGCATACGCTTATAAGTCGTCTTTTCGTGATGGGAATAATAATAAATAGCAAAGTCATTCTGCGGTAACGAAAGGATGTAATTCCAAAATCTTTGCCATGCTTCCTTTTCAGCCTCTAAAGTCAGTTCCTTTGCAGTAAAATCAAGAAACCGTTCACCACTTGGACCACGTTCATAAACCCCGTGCAAATACACAAATTCTTGTGTCGGATCGTCTTCAATATCAAAAAATAGCTCATACGAAACTGTGGGGAAAGCCATTGGCGCATAGGCAACAGGTTTCTTTGTTTGATCCAGAATTTTTGCCCGATTGATAAGTTTTATCAAGGTATCTTCGCCAACACGATATAAGAACTCTTTATTTCCAGCCTTCTTTTCTTTCTTTTTCTGCTCCATGATTTCCTCTACATCAAGGTCAAAAAGTTCATCTACACGGTCGATCATCAAATCCTCATTCATTTTATCTCTTACACTTCGGCCAAGATAAAAAATTCGGCTCAGATCATTCTTTTCTTCGCACCACTTTTTACAGCTGTTGTACCAAGGGCAAAGTTTGCATATACCTGCCATTGCTGGCTTATTCTGGTATTGATTGGCTAACAAAAACTCCACTGCCTTTTTCACTTTTTCGTAAAGCTGCCACCATGTTTGTGGATTTTTTGGACCCATTGGAGCCTCTAGTTCATAAGTTACTTCTTCCGCATCAATATCGATAACTTTTGCTTGTTTGTGACTAGCAAAGCCCAACTTGCATAAAACATCGTTATACAAACACAACTGCACAGCATAATGCTTTTTAGGCTTTCCTTCCTCTCCATTTTCTTCATCTTCGCCCTCCAAAGCCATACCCGATTTAATATCAATTGGCATGTATTGTCCGTCCGGTAATCGCTTCAAAAGATCGGGGATTCCCAAAAGATTTTCAAATTTGATAACACCCTGATAAATAAGCTGCACTCCTTCTTTCATTGCCTTTATTGTTTTTTCAAACCGGTCATCAAGACTTCCATCACCCAAATCTAAATATTCACCAAGCTTTGCCACAATCTTTTCTTCATGCTGAACGCCTCGATTCCATAAAAGTTCAACAAACGGATTCGTTTCCTGATTTTTCTCCTCTTGTGGACCATAAACATCGCGCCACACACGGTGAGGACATTGGATATAGGCGTAAAGTGTGGAAGCAGTTATGTGCATTAGGATTCTATTTTATCTAAATTCTCTTTTAACCACACCATAGCCTCATCTTCACTTTTTTCAATCGCCATTTCTACTCCCTGCTTGGCAATTTCCAACATAAACAGAGATTTTCGTTTCTGTAATTGCATTTCAACTATTTTCTCCTTGATTTGTTCTTGTATTTTGAGTGAAATCTTTGGCAATGGGAAATTAAGAATGTCGTCATCAGTTATTGTTGGATAGGAAGTACCAGTGTTAAATTTTAAAGAAAAATCAAGAAGTGGTTTAAGTCGAAGAAATAGCATAAGTGTTTCTTTACTAACAACTCCATTCTCACGCAAAACAGTAAAAGCACCACTTCCAACATAGTTATCACAGTCAACAATACCTATTGCACCGCGATATGGTCTGACTTTAGATACAATAACATCATCTTTCTGAAGTTTAATTTTCGCGTTTGCAGGTAATTCAAAGCCCTTTAAATTCATCGGTTCCATTTTTCCATCAGAAATATTTACACAACCGATTTCAATATATTTATAAACACGATCATCGATTTTATGAATCGTTTTTTTGTTTTGAACGAATTGCCCTTTTATTAAGTCAAATCCACCCTTATAGTTTTTAACGGCCGCAATAATTTCCTCATATTTCGGCTGAAAATATTCCGCATCAAAACGCTCGGCATTTACACTGTCTGAATATTTCTTCACGAATGAAAGCTGGTGTTTTGGCTTCCAGTTCAATAGTCCAATTTCGGAAAGTAGAAGCCGCTCAGCTTGCATATATGATGATTTTGAATTTTCTCTTGTTGAAAATACTTTGCTTATGATTCGTTCTATAGCTTCCTGAAATGACAGTGTAAAAATTGGGATTTTGAGCCCTTTAATTTGTTGTAAATTGAGCCAAGGTTGAACATTACCTGTTTTGAACCTCTCAAAGTAAGATTCCCCAAATTTAGAATTTAAAAAAGTAATTAAATAAAACGGATTAATTAATTCTGGATTCGGTTTAATTTGGGCGAGATTTTGATTTGCCGTGCTCGGTAAATCTTTTTTCAAAACAATTCCAGCTTTTCCTAAAGTACCAACTCTTTGAACTAAAATATCTTTTTCCTCAAGATGAAGTGAAAGCTGATCATAAACCGACCTATCAATAAAAATCTTTTCATCTTCAAGAAAAAAATCTCGTATATCCTGATTCCTAATAAAAAAACACTCTCCATTGTCTAAATATTCAATAATATTATTTTGTGAATACGCCCCAAAGTCAGTGATTTTCATAGAAATATCACTCAGATACTGCCACTTGATTGAACTGATAACTTTCTCATTCAGTAAAAATTTTGGCATAAAATAATCAGGATCAATTCTCAATCCTTCAAATTTAACCGTTTTAAAATTTACGACTGAATATTGCATAGTCTACAAATATTTTTTTAAAAAGTTCCTCACCTTGTCAATTCCACAATCTACCTCTTTCGAAAACTCATCATTGTCATCATAAGATCCATAAATAAGCTTATGCTTTCTATCATTTGGATTGATATTTTCGCCAGAATTTAAGAAGAACCAAATAGCACCTTTTAATTCCCTAACCAATTTATCCAGATCCTTTTCAACCGCTACAGCTTGATTTCCCCACGATATTTCAGCTTCTATCAATATTGCTTCTAAATCAGTCCAAACTTCCTGAACTTTGCTCCAACGTGACGAATAAACCGCACGATTAACCTTTTCTCTATCCTTAAAATCATCTGAGTCAAATCCATTTTCTTTCAGGGCTTCCTGCATTTCGCCAAGAGGAATAAATGGATTTCTTACAAATTTCAAAGAATCCCGCAACTTTAAGACAGCTCTCAAATATTTTCTCGCTATATCAAAATCTGACTTCCCTTTGAGTTTCTTCTTCCATGCATCAATCCCCGAAGCTCCAAAAATCAATGCCACTAGTGCAGCTAGGGCTGTTAAGCCAGATGAATATTTATTCAATTGATCAAGAATCCATACCACAATGTCGTGAGAAGATGACAAAATCTGTGGAAATACAAGACATAAAACACCTATCACCAATAACACCAAAACAATCGAATATTTTCTTATGTACACATGGGCTTTTATCAGATTTTTTTTCATTTCTTTTTAGATTTATTCAATATCTTCTTTACCTCTCGGTCAAAATCAGACTCAAGATTTTTATCCTGAATCTTTTTAAACTTCTCATATTCACCAAAAGCCTTTTTCTCGGCCTGATCAGCAGAAATCTTGCCTGCATTGCCCAGCACTTTGTACTCATTAAAAGTCAAAAACTTATCAATACTTTCCGCTAAATCCTCCATTTTAAAACTCACACGGTTTTCAACCATATGTTCCAAATAATCAAAATAGCTGGAAACAATTCTTTCAAGTTTCTTGACCTCTTTTTCATCCAGATAGTTTTTTGCGATATTAGTATCAGACTTCAAAACACGCCCTTTGGGCGAATTCTTCCATGTTTTTAGACCCATATTAGGCTCTGAAGCATTGGCACTGGAATAAATTTTTTCTGCAGCAGTTTGGCCAATAATCGCAAAATGAAATTTATTCTGCACCATGGCATAAAACTTCTTCGTAATATCGGAACCCTGATCATAATCAATGCTACACTCAGCGAAAATATCGGTAATTTGTTGATAAATACGGCGTTCACTGGCGCGAATCGCACGAATTCTTTCCAGTAACTCTTGAAAATAATCTTGACCAAAAAGCTTCTTCGCCTGCTTCAAACGGTCATCGTCCAGGGCAAATCCTTTAACCATATATTCCTTAAGGATCTGCGTTGCCCAAACTCGAAACTGTGTTGCTCTCTTGGAGTTCACACGATAACCAACTGCTATGATTGCATCCAGATTATAGTATTCAACATTGCGAGAAACGTCTCTAGCTCCCTCTTTTTGAACTATTAGGAAATTCCGAATAGTTGCTTTTTCAAGCAATTCACCAGAACTAAAAATATTTTTCAAATGCTCATTGACAGTCGGAATTGTGACACCAAAAAGTTCAGCCATTTTCTTTTGAGTGAGCCATACTGTCTCATTCTGAAAAAAGACTTCTATGCGAACTTCACCATTTGGCGTGACATAGAGGAGAAAATCCGATGATTGTGGTACAAGATCTGACATAATTTGATTAAGTTATTATTCATTCCAAAAACTAAGCTTTTCCGACTTAGCCCATTTGATAAACTCTTCCGCAACACCATCCGGCAATTCTCCATCATGGTTGTGTAAATCGTGATTAACGATCAAATGGCCATTTTTATCAATCTTTGGCTGCCCATTGGCATTCTTCAAAAAGACATATTCTCCTGAATTATCTTTTCCACTCTTTTCAGAAACAGCAAAGAAAATCGGATAATCTTCAACTTTAGGGCACAGAGGGCCAGCCTTGGGGGCATCATTCCATTTTTGCAGCAACAACACACTTGTCTTTGTACCTGTATGAGGCTTAAAAGTATTCACGTGAAGCCCTACAACCCCTAAAATCCGAGCCTTATTGGCAACAAACTCGCGAATATCCTTATCAGAAGTGTTGTTAAAACGGCCTTGAGGCAGAACAATGGCTAAACGTCCACCAGGCTTCAAAAAATTCAAATTACGCTCAATAAAGAGGATATCTCGCCCTACTTTTGACTTAGGCTTTCCCTTTTCATTATAACCAAGGTCATATTTGTGAATAATGCGGGATTCCTTGATATCTCCAGCAAATGGAGGGTTTGCCATCAAAATATCGAAATTAAACTCTTTATAGGAGCTATGATCCTTCTGCAATGCTTCCAACCGCTTCAAGCCACCGCCATAAGTCGAAAGCCAATCACGATTTTGGATTGTTTCGTTCCATCTTTCATAATCCAAATTGTTCATGTGCAAAACATTCGTATTCCCATCTCCGGCTATCAAATTCAAAGTTCTAGCAACGCGCACAACTTTCTCATCGAAGTCTATGCCAAACACCTTCAAAACATTCTCTTTTTCCTCCTCAGAAATTTCCATGTTCTGAAAAAGATGGCCAGTTATGTAAAAAATCGTATGAACTGTAAAACCACAGGAACCTGCAGCAGTATCGATCATGTATTCCCCAGGTTTTGGATTCAACATTTTTACGCACATATCAATCACATGCCTTGGCGTAAAATACTGCCCCTTTTCTCCTTTAGAAGATTTATTGACCAAATACTCGAAAGCCTCATCAATAATCTGCAAATTGGAGTTAAAAAGCTTAATATCCTGCAAACTTGATACTGCAACCGATAAATGAGATGGAGAAAGTTGCAATTGAGCACCTTCATCAAAAACCCCCTGCCAAAGCTTCTTTGCCTCATCAAATAATTTTTGAATTTTGGTTCTTAACTCCCCCTCAGACTGCCCAGTATTTCTGAACTCCATTACTCTGAATTTTGTATCATCTAATTTCTCCAGTACCTGTTTTAGCTTTTCATAATCACCTCTATCTTCAGGTTTCAGTTTATCTTCCAAGAAAAACTTAATGCGCATTCTATCCTCTTTACTGCGCAATTCGTCGTAAAGTTTTGTAAATATAAGCTTAAAAACCTCTTCAAAAACGTCCACTCCTGCGTTAGCGAGAACCTCATCTTCAAGCTCCTGAATAATAGTTTTTAAAGACTTGCCTTCATTCGGAATTTTGTCGTGAATGATAAGATCTTTCAAAGTAAATCTTTCCTTTAAAATATCTTCCAAGGTCTGATCTGCTTTTGGAATATCAGTAATATCCTCAAAATAATTCGGGTCTTTTCTGTGATAGTGAGAAATCTGCCCACCATTAGTCCAGACTGCAATAGGCGCACCTGTAGCATTAGTGTATGAGCGTAGCTGATTTTTCCCATCCTGCAATTTTGGCTTCTTGACTTCAATAATGATGTATTCAACTGTTGGCCTATCCTTATCCAAAATGACAATATCAGCAGACTTGACCTCACGCCCGAAATGGATTGAACGCTCTAACTCAATTCTATTTTTTGGATACTGATACTCTCGAATCAATTTTAAAAGGTACAACTGTCGAACAACTTCCTCAGGTTTAAGTACAATTTCCTTGTCTCTCACTGCACAAATCACATAATACTTTCCACCTTTCTCGGTAATTTTAGATTCAAGTTCTTCAACCAATCCATCACTAAAGAGATCGAATTTATAGCTTGAATCCTTAAGAATTTGAGCAATTTTAAACATAATTTATTTAGTTAATTCATCAAGTGTAACCCCTAACCCCGCCGATATCTTTTTCACTGTCTCGAGCGTCGGATTAGTTACGGTATCCGACTCAATTTTAATGAGTGTCGGATAGGGAATATCCGCCTTCTTTGCAAGCTCGTCCTGCGTCAAATCCTTCTTTGCTCGCCAAGCTCGTATTTTTTGCCCTATTGTTTGTTCTTTGATCATAAAAGACATGTAATCTATGGTTAGTTATATTGTATCGCTTCCACCAGATTTTACAAGAGTTTTGCCCCAAGTTAGAACCACGAACCAAAAGGTGTTTTCTCTCCGATCTAAGCCACAAAATATTCAAAAACTCCTCAAACGAGCCAAATGGTCTCCTCAAAGTTCGAACCATTCCAATACCCACAAAACCGCTAACTTCTACAGTAAAAAAGCGCAATTCAGACAAAACAAAAATCCCTCCGACGAGGAGAGGCGTTTGATGGTGGGCCTGGATGGGGATTGAACCATCGACCAATCGGTTATGAGCCGACTGCTCTAACCACTGAGCTACAGGCCCATTTGCAAAAGAACAACGTACCAAAAGTACCAGTTGATTCTAATATACAAACCCCGAGCGGACAACAAAAAACCCCTCAGCGGGAGCGGAGGGGTTCAATTCCATATCAGGTTGCCAGACTATTTTTTCACTCCACCAACGGTGCGGGCAAGAAGAGACTTTTTGCGGGCAACATTGTTGGCATGAAGAATGTTTTTCTTGGCGGCAGTATCCAGAACAGAATAAGCCTCGCTCAAAAGCTTCTTGGCATCTTCAGGTTTGCTCTTGCTCAAAAGCTGGATCTTTTTCATGAAAGTTTTTACCTTGGTGCGGGTTGCCTGATTGCGTTCATAATGACGCTCTGCCTGGCGGGCTTTCTTCTTTGCTGATTTGATAATTGGCATAGGTTTGCTGATGGAAATATGTGCTCAAAGCTCAACAAATATATGGAAGCTGAGCCCCTTTGTCAACATTAAACGATTCATCGCCACTTTTCTTTCATCAGGGGAGGTGTATATAGTTTGGTGAAATTAAAAAACAAACTTGACAAAATATACAGTAAGCACTAATATAGCCGCCTTGTCAAAATTATTGGCAGGGAAAGATGAAACAATTTTTGTAATATAAAAGCGGTAAAACGATTATGATGTGTGAAAGGGCAGCGGTTTGAAAGGCAGTGCCCCCTTGGAAACGTCTCAAAAACATTACTTATCTTATCCCATATACTTCACAACATGTTGCATTCTGCATCCCTGTGGTTGAAGAAAACTGTTGCCGTCATGACACTGTCACTCATGATGGTTTCATCTTCAGCTCAAGCCGTATCGGCATTTACTTTAACTGACAGTACTGTCACTTCTGGAACTCCAGTCAGTGCCACAACCATCAGCCCGGCTCTCTTGGCTGCCATTTACAGCCCAAGCACAGGTGTTCTGAACAACGCCAAGGCCACTCCATCAAGTTTCAAACCAAGCAATGGTGAAAAAACCACCATTCATTTTGAACTGGTTGGTGCTGCAACCGTATGGCTCGACATCATGCAGAACGGTGCAACCATCAAACGTCTTTATAACAACGCCGGTGTTCATATGACCGGTGGTGCCTATGACACCCAGTGGAACGGTTTGAACGACGGGGGCATTTTGGTGAACGACGGAACTTACCAGTTCGTTGTATCAGCAAAACTCGATGCAACCGGCCAGACCTTTACTGCCCAGGACAACATTATTGTTACTTCAAATCCAGCAGTACCAGCAGTAACCATTTCTACTGGAAACGCTTCCCCAAACCCATTCAATCCTGCGCTCGGCCAGCAGACTTTCGTCAGCTATACCCTGAACACCCAGGCCAACCTCAACATTGAGGTGGTTGACGGTAGCACGGTATTGACCCAGCTCGGAGCTTCTCCATTCACCCAGAATGCTGGAACCTATTCCATCAGCTGGAACGGAAAAGTCAGCGGATCCAATGTAGCAGCAAAAACCTACTACATCCGCTTCACCGGTAAGAACGACGCAACACCGGTTCCATACGTTACCACTGTTCCTGTGACCGTAGACTACGGCTCAACAGCAGCAGATCCAAAGGTTCAGTATGTCTACGCAGAAAACGGTTCTTTCAATCCGACAACTTCAACCAACCGCATTCACTACGCTGTGGATAAGAGCGCTGTAGCGGTTGTGAAGATTTTGAACGCATCCAACAGTGTTGTAAGAACATACGCTTCTTCAAGCGTAACCAGCGGATTCGATTACTTCCTGAACTGGGACGGCCGCAGCGACAGCAACGCGCTCGTACCTGCAGGAAACTACTCCGCAAAAGTTGAACTTTCTTTGACCAGCGGTGGCGCTGTTGTAGACAGCAAGCAGTCTGCAAGCTTTGCCGTAGACTACGGTTCAACCAACAACACCGCTCCGGTGGTGTCTTCAGTTTCTGTAAATCCTTCAAGCTTTAATCCAACCAACGGTGAAAGCACAACGGTCAGCTACACCCTGGATAAGGCTGCAACATCAGCAAAAGTTGAAATCTGGGATGGCAGCACTCTCCGCCGCACGATCAGCGCCGGAACCAACGTTGGCAGCAACGCAGTAACTTTCAACGGCCGCGATGACAGCAACAACATTCTTGCCAACGGTACCTACACCGTAAAAGTCAGCGCGACCAACGCGTATGGCACAGGCAGCAATACTGCACTCGTTACCATTACCAGCAGCGGTTCAACCAACAGCGCTCCTGTAGTAACTTCAGTGTACGTAAACCCAACAAGCTTCAACCCATCCAACAGCGAATCAACAACCGTTTACTATACTCTGGACAAAGTAGCGACATCTGCACGTGTTGAAATCTGGGACGGCAGCACCCTGCGCCGCACCATCAACAACACAGGAACATCCATGTCCACCAACTCCGTGAACTTCAACGGCCGCGATGACAACGGCAACATTCTTGCCAACGGTACCTACACCGTAAAAGTTCTTGCCACCAACGCCTACGGCACTGGTTCAAACACTACGACAGTAACCGTAACCAGCAACGGCAGCGGCAACTGTACTTCAATCAGCGGTACTCCAAACCTGACCAACGTTTACGCAAGCCCATCAACCTTCAACCCAAACAACCAGTCTGTCAGTGTTTACTACACTCTGGACCGTTCAGCGAACGTAACTGTTGAAGTATTGAACAACAACAGCACACTTATCCGTACTCTTTCCGACAACGTTTGCCGCAACAATGGCAGCAACTCCTATAACTGGGATGGCCGCGACCAGTACGGCAACATGGTGAACGACGGTTCTTACACTGTCCGTGTTCGTGCCAACAACGGTTCCGGTACCGACACTGAATACACCTACGTAACAGTAAACCGCAACGGCTCAACCAACAACAATGGCAACCTCATCCTGAACCTCTACGTTCAGCCTGAAATTTTCAACCCTCGTCAGGGTCAGACCTCAACCGCGTACTACAACCTCAACCAGACCGCTACCGTCACCACCCAGGTTCTTGACCGTAACGGCATTGTGATCCGTACTCTGGTTGATAACATCACCCGTTACTCCAACAACTACGCTTATTCCACTTCATACGGTTCTTACAACTATGGTGATCAGTGGAATGGTCGTGATGTGAACGGCAACATTGTTCCGGACAATATCTATCAGTTCCGTGTAACAGCCAACGGCAATGGTCAGACCGATACCAAGACCGCATGGGTTGAAGTAGACACTGACGGCATTATCATTGGATTCCCAAATGGCAGCACCTGTGGCGGATACATCGATGTATCTTCCAACAGCCCTTACTGCAAGGCGATCCTCCTGATGAGAGACAACGGCGTCTTCTCCGGCTACACCGACGGTACATTCCGTCCTTACCAGCCAATCAACCGTGCTGAAACTGTAAAAGTTATTCTCCTCGCTTTGAGCATTCCAGTTCTCAACGATGGAACAACCCTCTTCCGTGATACTGACGGTGGCGCATGGTATGCTCCATACCTCCGCACTGCCAAGAGACTCGGCATCATCCGCGGATATCCAGATGGTACCTTCCGTCCAAACCAGACCGTAAACCGTGTTGAACTTCTCAAAGTGTTCCTTGAATCTTCCGGAGTCAACATCCCTTACTGTAACTACGCTCCATACAACGACACTCCAGTAAACGGTGATACCCGCTGGTACATTGACTACGCCTGCTATGCCAAGAGCAATGGGCTCATGCACGATGACGGCACCGGCCGCTTCAGCCCTGCAGCAGCCATGACCCGTGGTGATGTAGCTGACCTCTTCTACCAGTTTGAAACCCGTGGTCTCTACAACCAGCAGAACAATCCATACCTCAATGGAACCTATCCATACGGATACAACTGCTACAACTATAATGGTTCCTACAACTCAAACTGCTACAACAATAACTACAATAACAACAACGGTTGCTACATCAATGGAGTGTATAACTACAACTGCTACAACAATAACTACAACAACAATAACAACGGCTATCCAATGATCAATTCGATCAATGTGAGCCCGGCAACCATCAACCCATACAACCAGTCTGCTACGATCAGCTACACCCTGAACAACTCTGTAAACTCTGCTACCGTATCCATTCTGGATAACAACAGTGCCGTACGTCGCACTTTCTACAGCGCAGGTACATCAACTTCCGGGAACTCCGTAAGTTTCAATGGCCGCGATGACAATGGCAACATTCTGCCACGTGGTACGTACACCGCACGTGTGACGGTTACCAACAATGTTGGTTCAACAACTGCAACCACATACGTGTACCTCCAGTACTAATACAATTCCAGAAATTCTTCTTCATCATGGAAAAACCCCGTCGCAAGGTGGGGTTTTTCTGTATGTGGAAAAAGTGAAAATTTGTTGCGGGATGAAAAACGTGATAGTATAACAACACACTTGCTTAACAAAAACCAATATGAGTAACAGACGGGGCGGACTATTTTTCGGCGTCATTGTGGGAACACTCCTGGGTATTTTGTTTGCGCCAAGAAAGGGGAAAGAGCTTCGCAAACAGCTGAAAGACGAAGTGAAAAAAGGCGGAGTGGGGACGGAAACGCTCAAGAAAAATTTTGTGGAAATGGGACATGACATTGCCGATACCGCAGAAGAGGTCTACAGCATGCCCGAGGTTCAGGATCAGGTGAACAAAGGAAAGAAACATGTTGATAAATTTGTTCAGCAGGCGGAAGGAAAAATCGGTGAAGCTGAACGCCAGATTAAAAATCTCGGGGAAAAATATCTCGACCTCGATGATGAAAAAATGCACAGGGTGTCGGAAAAAATTCACCAGGCATCAAAGAAGGTTCAGGGAAAAATTCAGACATTGCGCCAAAAACTCATGGGAGAAATGGGGTTCAGCAAAAAACCGATCTCCAAAGACCGTCCGGCAAAACGTGCACCATCCAGCCGTTCAAAAAAATCTTCCAAGAAAGTTGCTGCAAAGCCACGGACCAAAACCGTCAAAATCAAAAAGCGCAGAAGCTAAGAGTCGCTAAGAACAAAAATGGCGGGACGCTATTTTCGTAGTGAAGCCATCATGGCTACTCTTTTGGCAATGAGCTCAGCGGTTCCAATGTCTTTGCGATAGAAGACCGGGCCTTTAACTGTGTTGCAGGCGCTTTGAGCCAGCTGCTCCGCTTCCATAATGGAATCGGCAACGCCAACAAAAGCCACAGCACGTGAAGAGCTTAACATGAGCCCGGATGGCGTCTGGTCAACAGAGGAGTAGTACATTCGCACACCGGCCGGAACGGAACCAACCTCAATCGGCTGACCTTTCACCGGTTTATCCGGGTACCCTTCCGGAACAAGGTATTTGCAAACAGTCGCTTTTTTGGCGAATTCAACTTTGAGTGTATTGAGGTCACCATTAATAACCGCTTCACAGACATGAACAAAATTTGTGTTCAGGAGCGGGAGGACGTTCATGGCTTCGGGATCACCAAACCGGGCATTGTACTCAATAAGCCGAACCCCGTTTGCAGTAGCAATAAATCCACCGTACATGATCCCTTTGAACTGGGCTCCGGTCTCCTGGACCAGGGCTTTGGCCACCAGATGGGTAATGACCCGTGCTTCATCAATATCGGAAGGTTTCAGGAAAGGCAGAGAGTGATCAGCATCGGAATATGAACCCATTCCACCGGTGTTGGGTCCCTTATCACCATCAAAGGCGCGTTTATGATCCTGGACCGCCGGCATCTCTACCGTATGGGCCCCGTCCACAAAACTCATGAGGCTGAACTCCTGGCCAACCAGTTTTTCCTCAATCACCACACGGCCGGCGGCCTGCAGGCATTCACGGGCATAGGCAAGTCCCTCCGCGTGACCGTTCAGGTGGTCTCCGGAAACTTTCACCCCCTTGCCACCCATCAGTCCGTCAGCTTTGACCACAAAATGCTCACCAAGCTCTTTGAGAAAATCTTCCATGCCAGCCTCTTCAAAGAAAACTTTGTACTTGGGGTTTCCCGGGATGTGGTATTTGTTCACAAGTTCACGGGTAAAGCCTTTGGAAGACTCCAGACGCGCTACCGTTTTGAGCGGAGCAACGGAGTGGATGCCAACCTCAAGCAGCGCGTCAGCTAATCCTGCGCCAATGGGATCATCCGGGCCGATAAACGCAAAATCAGGCTTTACCTTGAGCGCGTAATCACGAATGGCGGCAAAATCCTCAACCGATCCAGTCTTATAATCTTCTGCCAGGGTCAAAAGACCAGGATTTTTGGCTTTTCCATAACAAAACAGCTGGGCATCGCTTTTTTTGAGCGTCTCCGCGATAACATGTTCACGTGCGCCATTTCCGACAAGTAAAACTTTTTTCATACACAGCAATAAAAAGTACACCGACAGTGTAAGGAAACAACCACCATGAAACAAGATCAATGACGGTCAAAAATACTAAAGTCGAGCTGGTCAATAAAAGCCTCGGCAATCGGACGGATTTCACTGTCCACAGGGAAAGACTCAAGCAGCGATACAATGAGCTTCATAATAGCCATGTCGTTGTCGTCCGAAACAAAACTGTTTCCCTGTACGGAAACAACGCGGTGGGCCAATTTTCCTGCGAGCAAACCGGTTTTGGTCTGAACAACATTGGATTTTCCATCCAGCACATGTTTGGCTAAAAGGTGAGACATCTGACGAAGAAAATAGTGACGGACGGAAGTTTTTTGCTGGTCAGTGAGTGAATCACCTCTCCATTCAAACTGGTCAAAACCGGCATCCATACGGTCAAAATAGATATTCATCTCATGAAAAAGCTTCATGCACTGTTCAACGGTGGCGCTCATGACAGTATGTGTACGGACAGTTTCCTGCTCCTCCTGCCCGAATTCATCTGGGTCAAAAACATCTTCGGCTTCGCCCACTTCCAGGATTGGGGCATCATCAAACCCATCATCAGATGTTGACGCGGCTGCTTCGGAGCTCACTGCGTGGGCCGGGGAGTCGGAAGTCACCGGCTGGAACGTCGCCGGATTCGGAGTCAGTTCACGCGGAAGAGCCATGGGCTTAATGCTGCCCTGGGTTCCTTTCATGACAGCGGCAATGGTTTCAACAAGCACAGCAGAACTATCTTTTTCATGGATAATTGGTTCACGGATAAGGTCGGGACGGGGCGGGACCGGAGATCTGCTCATCTCAAAAAGTTGCTGAACATTAATGTATGGAGCCGGCCTGGTGGAAACATCCGATGAGGAAGCTGAAGCGGGCGAATCAGTGGTGAAAGGTTGCGGCTGGGCAGTTACATCAACAACCGGAGTTTTACGGCCATCATCGCCATCAATTCCGTCATCCGATTGAAAAGCGCCATCATCCAGGGTGACTTCAATCTCGTCCTCACCGGGGTTCTCATTTTCATCATTTACTCCCGCCAGTATTTGACCCTGTTCGGGCAAATCCGGTGGAGGTGGTGGTGGAGGAATGGTGGGCATGTGCGCAACAAGATCAACAACCTGTCGCTGTGCCACCCGGCTGATACCGGAAACCGGACCAATTTTTCGTGGTTCAACATGGACACCTTCAGCGCCGGAAGTCACTTCAGCAAAAAGGGCCTCGACTTCTGCGTCAATTCCCGGAGGAATATCACGATCATTTGGCTTTCTTTCGCCCATAACCAGTGATTAAAGTGGTGAACACTATAAAGGCAAACTGGCCGGTTTGTAAAGTGCAGTTTTGCCTATATTGAAAGGAAAAAATGCCCTTTGTCAGCATTTTATCATTTTCCCAGATAAAGTTCACCTACTTGTGGATTTTTGAGGAGTTCTGCGCCCGTTCCCTTCAGACGGTTTTGCCCGAGTTCCAGGACATAAGCACGATCCGAATACTCCAGGGCCAGCGTGGCATTCTGTTCAACCATCAAAATCGCTGTACCTGACCGTTGAATTTCACGGCACTTTTCAAAAACCTCCAGTACGATTTGCGGAGCAAGTCCAATCGACGGCTCATCCAGAAGCAGCAATCGTGGCTGCAGCATGAGCGCGCGGCCGATGCTCACCATCTGCTGTTCGCCGCCGGAAAGGGTTTTGGCTATCTGGTGACGGCGTTCATGGAGTCTCGGGAATTTTTCATAAACGCCCTGAAGGTCTTTGTGGACAACCATCCGGTCCTTGCGGATGTACGCTCCCATTTCCAGGTTTTCTTCAACGGTGAGTGACGGAAAAACCGTGCGACCCTGGGGAACATAACAGATTCCGCGTTCAATAATTTCCGAAGTCGGGAGTCCGGTCAGCTCCTCATCAAAATATTTGATGGATCCTTTTTCAATGACCGTCATGCCAAAAATACTTTTCAGGATTGTAGACTTGCCGGCGCCGTTGGGTCCGATAATGGTGACAATCTCTCCCTCACGGACTTCGATGTTCACGTCATGAAGAATATTGGGACCACCGTAACCCGCCGTAAGATGATGGATAGTAAGCATGGGGAGAAGGATTATGCGTCGCGTTTTTTGCCCAGGTAGGCCTCCAGAACCCGGGGATTTTTTTGGATCTCTTCAGGTTTGCCAACGGCGAGCTCCTTGCCAAAATTCATGACAATCACCTGGTGAGCGATCGACATCAAAAATGGCATATTGTGTTCAACAATAAGCAGAGTTTTTCCCTGCTGATGAAGCTTGAGAATAAGTTCTCTGATGGCGTTCAACAGCGTAGGATTCACACCCGCGGCCGGCTCATCAAAAAGAAAAATCTCGGCGTCCGTCGCCATGCATCTGGCAATTTCCAGAAGTTTTTGCTGTCCGTAAGAAAGATCGCCGGCCCTCAGGTGGGCCTTTTCACCGATGCCAACCGTATGGAGAAATTCCTGGGCACGTACCATCAGCTGCCGCTGCTTTTTTCTGAGAGGTGTAAATGCATGCCGCAGTTTTTCCGGATGGTCCTGAAGAGCAACCACCACATTATCAAGCGCGCTGAGTTCAGGAAAAATACGGATCGCCTGGAACGTCCGGGCAAGTCCCATGCGGGCGCGGCGGTGTGCGGGCAACCTGGTAACCTCTTTTTCATGGATGAAAATATGTCCTTCATCAGGAGCCATAAGCCCGTTGATCAGATCAAACATGGTGGTTTTCCCGGCACCATTGGGGCCGATCAGGCCGGTGATACTGTTTTTCTCCACACTGAAACTGCAGTGGTCAATGGCATGAAGACCACCAAAACTTTTTCTCAGATTTTGAACTCGGATGACGGTCATAAAGTCCGTGAAGAAACAAATTTTTTGCCCACAAGCCCCTGGGGTCTGTAGAGCATAATGATGATGAGAATAACGGCGTAAAGCATCGTGCGGACGGGGCCAACCGTATTCGGGCTCAGGCTGACAAAACGGATGAGCTCTTGGACACTTAAGAGCAGCGCAGTGCCAACCAGCGGCCCCCAAAAGGTCCCTGCACCTCCAACCGTGAGCGCAGCCAAAAAGAACACAAGCTGCTCAACCTGAAACCCCAGCGGGCTGATATACTGAAAAAATGAAGCACTCAGTGCGCTGATGATGCCCACAAAAAATGAACTGATCACAAAAGCCTGAAGCTTGTAGAGGTAAGTATTTTTGCCGAGAGCTTTGGCAGCAACCTCGTCCTCACGGATCGTTTCAAGAATTTTTCCAAAAGGGGAATGGAGTATGCGATGAATGAGGAAACCCACCACCGCGGAAATGCCGAGCGTCAAAAGAAAGAAAGACCACGGGGTTTGGAACTGCATGCCAAAAAAAGACGGACGCGGAATTCCGGGGAGTCCCAGCGGACCGCGGGTAATATCCGTAAGATTGAGAAGCAGGGAATAGACAATATAGGAAAGCCCGAGCGAGGCGATGGCGATATAATGGCTCTTAAGTCTCAACGTGGGCAGGCCAATGAGCAGCCCGGCGATCGCTGCCGCAACGCCTCCGCCAAGCATTGCCACCACAAACGGAACTCCTTTCAGCGCCAGCAGCGCGTAGGCATAGGAGCCGATCGCCCAGATCCCAACATGACCAAGGTTCAAATATCCCACATAGCCGATAATCACATTCAGGCACAGCGTGAGCATGCTCATAATCACCAGGGTGGTCGCAAAATTGAGAAGGTAATCAGTCATGGGGATTATTTACGGACGTCAGCATCCGCGTTGGCACCAAGAATGCCGTTGGGACGCACAAACAGCATCAGAATGAGAATAAAAAAGACAATGGCCTCCTTGAAACTCGGCGGGATCGGCGTAAAAGCGACAAGAAAATTTTCACAGAAACCAATAATGACGGCTCCGACGAGTGCCCCATAAATATTGCCAACACCGCCCAGTACCACGGCAGCAAAAGCCCGGACATTGAGGGCCAGGCCCATGGTTGGATTCAGGTTTTGTTCCCCGGCAATGAGCATGCCGGCAATTGCCGCAAGCGCTGAGCCAAGAGCAAAAATAATGGAGATGGTTCGGTTCACATTGATGCCCAGAATTGCCGCAATATCTTTATTATCTGCCACGGCGCGCAAAGATTTTCCCGTCCGGGAATATTTCAGGAAGGCAGCCAGTCCCACCAGCAGCACCACCGCCATGATCATCAGAAGAATCTGGTGATCTGTAATGACCAGATTGCCGTCAAAAAAATCGAATGTCTGCGCAACATCCTGCCCCGCCTGGCGGTACGAATTGACTCCGGATCCAAAAATGAGAATAACCACGGCCTGTAAAAAGGCACTGACGCCAATGGAAATAACGAGCGGTTTAAACGGGTGACTTTTGCGAACTTTTTTGAAGGTAAGTTTTTCCAGCACAACGCCCAGAATCGCAACAAAAACAAACGCCAGCACAAAGGCTAGCCAAAAAGGAAGTTTGAACTGAACCAGCAGCGCCAGCAGCACATATGCGCCAATCATGGCCATTTCACCGTGGGCAAAATTAATGAAGCCAAGGACTCCAAAAATCAGGGTGAGTCCGATGGCAATCAGGGTGTAAATCGCCGAAGCAACGAGGGAATACCACAAAACCTGTGGAAGAATTTCAAGCATGACAAAAGAAAAAAGCCCATCCTATTATCGCTAGGATGGGCTTTTTTGTAAACTATTTGGTATAGGCTGCGACCTTGCCATCTTTCACCATTTCCAGGGAATGACCGGCCTTTGGATCACCGTTTTCATCAAAGGTCAGACTGCCGCCAAGACCCTTGCGGTCTTTGATACCTGCCAAATATGTTTTGATGGCTTCAGCATCGTTTCCGGATTTCTCAAGAGCCTCCTGAAGAATATAGACAGCATCGTAACAGGTGCTGGCATAAGTTCCATATGGCAGTTCCTTGCCCGCAACTTCCTTGAATTTCGCGGCAAGTTTTTTGAACTCAGGGTTTTCCTTGTCATAGGTGAATTCAGCAACAACCATGCCTTCAACCAGTTTGGCATACTTGCTGATAAGATCCTGGTAACCGGCAACAACGTCATTGCCCATGAGCTTCACATCCCACTTCATCTCTTCAAGCTGCTTGAAGATAAGGTCAGCCTTGGCTGGTGTCTGTGGGTCAACAAGCAGGGCATCAACGCCTTCAGATTTCAGTTTGAGGAGTGAGGTTCTGAAATCGGTATCGTCCGGAAGGTAGGTAGAGGTGACAACTTCACCACCAAGCTCCTTGAACTTTGCGTCAAAAACTCTTTGAATTCCCAGGGTGTAGTCGTTCTGTTCAGAAAGAACGCCAACTTTTTTGAAACCTTTTTCTTTTGCACCTTCAGCCAAAACTTTGCCCTGGGTCGCGTCGGAAGGGTAGTTACGGAAGATGTACTGACCGGCATTGGTAATGTCCGGGCTGGAAGAACCAGGGGAAAGGACAACAACTTTTGCCGCTTCGGCAATCGGAGCAACGGCCAATGTTTCACTGCTGCAGAAACCACCGTAGATAACTTTTACCTTATCAATGTTAATGAGTTTATTGGCTGCAATGGCGGCATCATTCCCGTTACATTTTCCATCTTCCCAGATAATTTCGAGTTTCTTTCCCTGAACACCACCTTTTGCGTTGACCTCATCGAGTGCGATCTGGGCAACTTTCTGGAGGGGTTCTCCATAAGCGGCGCCATCTCCGGAAAGAGGCAGAATTCCGCCGATTTTCATGGTTTCACCTTCTGTTTTTCCTGTGACAGCCTGGGTCTGGGTTGTTGAAGTCTGCTGTTGGGTTGATGACGAACCTTCATCATCGATATCTGCACACGCACTCAGAGACGCAGCCATGACAAAACCGAGAGCCGCAATTCCGAGTCTTTTGGAAATGGGAGTTACCATAAAATCCGGGTTAGAAAATTGAATAAAAAAAAAGAAGTCACAGACTTCTTGGCAAAGATATAGTACAAACCCTGTTTTCGTCAAATTTTACCCCTCCTCACCTGGGGAGGAGTGATCAAGAAACATCTGAAGGCTTTCCAGAAGTTGCTCCAGCTCTTCAACGCGGTCAGCTTTTCCCTTGAAAAATCTGGCCGCGTCCTTTGCTTTATTATGGAAATCCCGTGAAGCGATGGGAGTGGCATTAACCGCAACCCCTGCAAGTTTTTTGGTTTGATAAATAACAGTTTCTCCCCATTGCTGAAGCGACCGCAGATATTCAACCGGTCCGGTTTTTTTCATAACAGCATCCTGAAGAAACTTGGTAGGAAGCCCAAGCTTTCTTGCCTGCTGGGTAAATATGGCCACCTGTGGCTCGGTAATGGCCAGAATTTCAAACGGAGAAATAAAGGTGTCCCCATCCTCTTTGGGCGGAATAGAGTCAGATGAAGCCTCTTCAAGATTGCCGCCAAGGATACGGTCAATAAGCGGATGGCGCGCACCAGCTGAGCAGATGACTCCTTCGGAACCATGCTTGGAAATTTTTCCTCCTTCAACTTTCGGGACGGTGGAACCATCAGGAAGATCCTCACGTTCGCCAGGTTGTTCAGATTCAGGGTGTGCCATAAATAAGCCTCTCAACCAGGATTGGAACCCAAAATATCACAAAAAAGCAAAATCGTCAAATTTTCCTGTCCTCAAAGTAAGATAAGACTGGAAAATGGCTGAATGGAAAGGAAACTACTCCTTCTGAAGATCACTCAGGTCCAGGTCAAGCGGGAGTGGTTTTCCCAGAATCTCATCAACGGTTGCTTCCTGGCGTTTTGGCGCCTTGGCAGCCTTATGGGCTCCCGGAACCTCAAAAGCGATAACGGAAAGCGGGGTATCTTCAAGTTTTCCTTCTTTCTGACGTCTCACGGTGTTTTTGACTATCTCGGCAAGAACATCACCAAGCTTCTTCCCTTCTTTCAGTTTTCGGGAAATCATGGTTCCCATGGCGCCATCCTGGAAGAATTCAGCACCACCAATAGACCTCATGAAGTCCGCTGAAGCAATGACGACGATCTCTCCCGGAGCAGCGGTAAGGCCAGACTCAATCGGAGCAAAAACCTCATCGTTTACGCCGGCAGACATGGTCAGTACCCTTTCAACCTGTTCTTTGGTGGCATTGGCGTTGGCTGCCCATTTTTCAAGCAGCTCATTTTTCTTGGTGACCGGGAGCTTTTCACGATCAAGCCGTGAACGAACAGTGGCAATGGTGCTCTTCATCACTTTTCCTTTGGATGGATCGATCACAAAACAGTGAGCATCCCCGGCGTTCTGAACATCAATGGAATACAACGGTACCTCGCTTGAGGCTTTTTTAATGGTGGCTGCAAGCATGGCGACTCGCTGCTTTGGAACATCAAGTTCCTTTTTCATCCCCATTACTTGATCGTTCGCACGTTCCAGGGCTGTGGTAAGATTTGGAGCTCTGGTTTTGTTGAGGTCATGACTGACCGATACACAGGCGGTATTTGTAAGTGCCGCCGCTTCAGGACCTTCACTCACTCCGTGGCTCAAAACAACCTGGAGACCTTCGCCATCCGAAGTTTTCATGATCACAAAACCATCACGGTTTTCAGCATACTGTCCATGGGTATTTGGAAGCCCCGGAGTCGTAAATGCAAAAACATCATTTCCTTTGAAATTTGCTTTCATGGCGACAGGTTTTCTTCCACCGCTTTCAATGATGCCCTTATTGGGTTCAGGAAGTTTTTCAGCGAGAATATCTTTGCCTGATCTGGTAAGAACTTCCGCCACATCAAGTTCAAGTGGGCGAAGAACCTCCAGTGTTTTTTTGCTGGTTTCCTTGAGGGATGCCTCAAGAAAATCACCAATTCTTTGTTCACGCGCGGCTTTTTGTTCAGGACTCAAAGGTTTTACCGCATGTTCATAGGAAAATTTGTCGGCAAGTTTTTCCAGTCGCTTTCATCGTGCCTTTTCTCAAAACCTTCAGATATCTCTTCGGTGCCATTTCCAGCTGCCTGGTTTGGTTTCGATATCCTTTGGGCGACATGTTCTTGCTTCCCACAAAGCCCGTACTGCTGTCGCGGCGCGGATCTCATCCAGAAAAAGCCTGTTGTGCTTCAGAAATCTTTGACGAATCTGCCTCAAGAGCAGAAGTGAAAATTCACTGGTTTCGCCATACCCTTCATCTGCACATCTCCTGAGGCTGAACCTCCTGCTGATGCTTTGAGTTTTTCGTCATCTGGCTGGAGATTTGGTGCGGTATTACTATTATTCATGGATTGTTCAATATTGATATCAAATAATGGTATCAGAAAAATTACTATATGGCAATTATATGTTTCACATACAAATACAACCCTGAGCGACAAAAGTATTACAGGGGAGCAAAATGGACCAGGGAAAATCAGGACTGCCAAAAACGGCAGCATTAAAAAGCAAACTGCTACGATCGCCCGCAAACAGCAAGGAATATCAGCCCTAGATGAGAGTCAGCTGGTCGTCTTTTACACCATCGCCAAGTTCGGCATCCAGCTGGTGAACATTCCCGCGTGACGCCTCAGCTTTCTGCAAAAGCTCTTTGGTGACCTCGGCCGTTGGATACTTCCCGCTCATGCAGGCGTAGCAGAAGTTGGTAATGTTGGGGTTACCCTCTTTTGCCGCATCAATAAGATCATCGACCTCCTGGTAGAACAGCGCATCGGCCCCGATCGCTTTGCAAACCTGGTCAACACTGAGCCCGCTGGCCACAAACTCTTTTGTGGTTGGCATATCTACGCCATAAACGCACGGACTGATAATTGGAGGCGCAGCAGAAGCAAAGAAAACCTTTTTTGCCCCGGCTCCACGAATCATTTCAATAATTTTCTTGGAAGTATTTCCGCGGACAATAGAGTCATCTACCAGCAGAACGTTTCTTCCCTCAATCTCAAGCTTAATAGGGTTGAGTTTATACTGAATGGATTTCTTGCGGATCTCCTGGCCGGGCATAATGAACGTGCGGCCAATATAGCGGTTTTTCACAAGACCTTCGCGGTATTTGATGCCAAGCTCCTGTGCCAAAGAAAGCGCGGAACTGCGGGCGGAGTCCGGAACCGGAACCACAACATCAATATCAAGATTGGCATCCTTGATCTTTTGGGCAAGCTTGGTTCCCATGCGCAGTCTGGTTTTATACACACTCACGCCATCCTGGATCGAGTCCGGACGGGCAATATAGACATGCTCAAAAATACATGGAGCCCAGTGCTTTTTTGCCACCTGTTTGCGGTGAATCTCACGCTTGGTATCAATGAAAACCACCTCGCCCGGCTGGACGTCGGAAACCAGTTCATACCCAAGCGTATCAAGCGTCACACTTTCCGAAGCAAAAATGTATTCCGGGAGCATCTCGGTTTTTCTCATTCCAAAAGAAAGCGGGCGGATTCCGTACGGATCACGGAAGGCCATAAGCCCATACCCTGCAATAATCACAATCACGGAATAACTTCCCTTGAGGCGCTGGAAAACCATCTCCATGGCTTCAAACAAAATATCTGGAGTGATGTGGTAGGTTTTATCTTTTTTGCTCCGAAGCGTATCACGAATGGACTGTGCCACTACATTGAGCAGCAGTTCCGAATCGGACTTGGTATTAAGGTACCGCAAATCGATTTTCAAAACCTCTTCTTTGAGCTGTTCGTAGTTGGTAAGGTTGCCATTATGGATGAGGGCAATACCAAAAGGGGAGTTAACAAAGAATGGCTGGGCCTCAGCAGCATCATAGCTTCCAGCCGTTGGGTAACGCACATGGCCGATACCAACATTTCCTCTCAGACGGATCATGTTTTTGGTGTGGAAAACATCACGGACCAGTCCGTTTCCCTTTTTTAAATGAAAATGGTCCTCATAGGTCATAATACCCGCAGAGTCCTGCCCACGGTGCTGAAGTACGGTCAGCCCGTCAAAGATCTCCTGAGCCACCGGTTTATTTCCCATAATTCCTAAAATTCCACACATAGCGTCAGATCGTTAAGAAACAAATTGCGGATTCTGTTGAAGAACCGCACGAACAACATTTTCCATCAGACAGCCAACGGTCATCGGTCCACATCCACCCGGAACCGGAGTAATAAAGCTGGCAACCTCAGAAACACCATCAAAATCAACATCCCCAACCAGTTTACCTTCCTCATTCCGGTTAATCCCAACATCAACAACCACCGCGTCCTCTTTCACCATTTCCCGGGTAATAAGGCCAATTTTTCCTACAGCAACAATCAGAATATCGGCCCGGCGAGTATGGGCGGCCAGGTCTTTGGTCTTGCTGTTGCAGATCGTCACGGTTGCTCCGCGGTTTTGCAGCATGATGGCCAGAGGTTTCCCCACCGTATTGCTGGACCCGACCATGGTCACTTCAAGGCCTTTAACCGCGATTTCATAGTACTCCAAAAGCCGGATCACCCCGAGCGGCGTGCAGGGAGCCAGATCCTCAAATTCAGTACTCAGAAACATTTTTCCAAGATTGTAGGCAGTAAAGCCATCAACATCTTTTTTTGGGTTCACTGCCTTCAGAACCTTGGGCGTATCAACATGTTTGGGAAGAGGCAGCTGAATAATAAAACCGTGGACGGAAGCATCCGCATTCAGCTGGTTCACCAGATCGATCATGCTCTGGGTGGTCACCTCCTCAGGTTTGAGATTGATGAGTTCAGAAAGAATTCCGGTCTGTTCAGATGCCTTGCGTTTTTGTTTAATATAAGACAAAGAAGCGGGATCATCTCCCACAAGAACTATGACAAGTTTCGGAAAAATATTCTTCTCTTTTAAGGCCGCAACTTTCCCTTGGAGTTTCTGGTAAAGTTCCGAAGCGACCTTTTTTCCATCCAGCAGCTGCATGGAGAAATAAAAAAGTGAAGAGCGATTCAAAAGAGAAAAGCGCCGTCATGCTAACACGCACCTGCGCGAATTTCAAGGCTACTCAATTCTTTCCGGGCTTTTTGGAACTTCAGGATGCTGCTCCAAAAAAGCCTGAACCGTCTTCCAGACCAGGTTGGCGGTGTCGGCGACATCCGGCTGAATCTCAAGGGTTTTCCATCCCCGTTCGGCAGCCAGTTGGCTGAAAATAGTGTTCACGCTGGCAAGAAGGTCCTGGTTTTGTTCATGAATATGCTGTTTTTCCGTGGCGCGGGCATCGCGCTGGCCTGTGAGCAGCAGGGCAAAATCTTCAGAAAGAAGTTCTGCATTGAGGCCTTCCATAAAATCCTGCGGCAGACCTTTGGCCATACCCCACGCGATTCCAGTTCCGGTATAATCTTCAGCTACAACAATATTTCCGGCATCAAGGTACGCCTGAAGCTGTGGCTCAAAATCCTGGCGGTTCTGGGTAAAAAGTGCCTGGAGTTCCTGTTCACTGACCTCCTGTTCACCTCCGCCTCTCAAAATTTCATTTAAGCGGTGGCCGGTAGGAATAAGATCGTAGACCGGGTACTTGAGACTGATAACCTGATAACCTTCACGTTTCAGTTTCTCACACAGAATCCGGCAATGGGTAGATTTGCCAATGTTATTGACGCCATAAACCGCTATGAAGAGACCTTTATTCATGTATAAAAAATTTATACAACTAAGAGCAGCGAAATTATGAGGAGTGGTGCCCGCCGGTGCTTCCAAACCCTCCCCGGCTGGGCTTTTGCATGGCGTCCACTTCCTGCCATTCAAACTTATCAATATGCACAAAAACGCCCTGGGCAATCTTTTCACCGCGACGGATGAGCACTCCGGTATCCGTAAAGTTATAGACCTGAATTTTGATCTCATCTTCCGGACCGCAGTAATCATGGTCAATAATGCCAATCCCATGCGGGGTAAGCAGCCCCTTCTTTTTGGGAGTTGAACTGCGGGAAGCAATCACCAGCATATAGTTTTTTGGAACCTCAACGATAATATTGCCGGGAATAAGCCCGATACTTTTCGGGCCGATAGCGACATCTTCACGCGCAAGAATATCGAACCCGACGGAACCGTCCGTTTCGTAAACAGGGAGAGGCAGCTCGCGGTCGATGCGTTGAATGGATACCTTCATGATGAGTGAAACAAATCTTGATCACTCTAACGGACTCCGTCAAAATTTTCCACGTGTTTTTTCGTTATGTTTTTTCATTGGTGAGCCCCGGGTGCCATGATAGAATACCAGCCAAGATCAATAATATTTTTTATGAGCAAAAAGCCACAATCACAGAACCTCCCCAGGATCGATTTCGCCGTGGGCGGCCAGGCGGTCATTGAAGGAGTCATGATGAGATCACCGAATTTTGTTACGATTGCCGTCAGAAAACCGGGCGGAAGCATCACCCTCAAGGAAGAGACCTACCGGAGCATATCTGCGCGTATTCGCATGCTCGGAATTCCGCTGGTACGCGGCGTGGTGAATCTGTTTGAAATGATGATCATTGGCATGCGCATGGTCAATTTTTCAGCAGGTCAGGCCATGGAAGATGAAGACCAGCCGATGGAGAATATCAAAACCTCCGGAGAAAAATCACGGAGCCTGAAGAACATCGGGATGATCCTTTCTTTCGCTTTTTCACTGGTCTTTTCGCTCGGACTCAGCCTGTTTCTCTTCAAGTTTTTGCCGCTCTGGATCACCGACTATCTGAGCAAAACTTTTACGGTCCTCAACGAAAACTATCTCTACTACAACTTTGTGGATGGCATGATCAAGACCACCTTTTTTGTTGTCTATATCGCTCTCCTGGGCCTGATGCCAAGTCTCCACCGCGTTTTTCAGTACCACGGTGCGGAACATAAATCCATCTATACCTACGAAAAAGGCCTTCCACTCAACATTGAAAACGCCAGAAACATGACACGTTTCCATCCACGGTGCGGAACAAGTTTCATTCTCGTCGTGTTTCTCATCAGCATTTTTATTTACACCTTTGTTCCACGCCAGCCAGATTTCTGGTCGAATTTTGCAACACGCGTAGCTTTCCTTCCGATTGTGGCCGGAGTCGCCTATGAAGTCTTACGCTGGAGCGCAAAATATGCCGAGCACGCTCTTGTAAAAATCATCACTCTTCCCGGGCTACTTTTCCAGCGCATCACCACCCAGGAACCGACCGACGATCAGCTGGAAGTTGCGCTTTCAGCGCTCAGAAAAGCGCTCGAACTTGAAGAGCAAAAGCTGGAAATGGTACCGGTCGTGGATGTTCATTAATTTCTCTGTAACTCTAAAACCATGAACGAAAAATTTCGAAAAATCCTGCCAATTTTTCTCGCGATCGATGTCGCCATCATTGCAGTAGTGTTCTATATGCTCAGCGGAAGAAGCAGCCTGGATAATAACGTCCGTCTCCTGGAAAAAAATTCAACCGTGGAGCGGGTGGAAACGTCAGGTGAAAATACGATTCTGGTAAAGTGCAAGAACGGTGAAAGCTATGAAATCATTTATCAGCCGGGGCAAAATAATTTTGATAATCTTGTTTACGACAAGTGCGGCCATGACGGAGCGATCAGCGTTCCGGCCAACGAGCCTGCGCCGACCCAGGAATAATGCCGCCGCTACAGCTGCGTGGGGCAAAGCATCGGTCAATACCCTCCAATGCATCCAGAAAAACGTGTGTTCAAAAAAGTGGGAAGCGGCGGAAGAGGTGAAAAAGAAAATTTGATACACAACAAAAAAGAACCTCGAGCTGAGGTTCTTTTTGAATGGACGAGAGAGAAGAGAATTACTTCAGCGCAGCCATAACGTCGGTAAGATCAAGCGTAATGCCAGGGCCCATGGAGTTGGCAACGCTGACATTCTTGATGTAGGTTCCCTTCACAGCGGATGGCTTGTTATCGCTCACAGCCTTAACAAAAGCCACAAGGTTTTCCTTGAGGTTCTGTTCACCAAAGGAAGCTTTTCCAAAAATCTGGTGGATCTGGCCCTGTTTGTCTGTGCGGTATTCAACCTTACCCTTCTTGATTTCACCAATGGTTTTGGCAACTTCAATGGTTACCGTACCCGCCTTTGGATTTGGCATAAGACCTTTGGTACCAAGAATTTTCGCAATCTTTCCAAGACCTTTCATGGCGTCTGGTGTCGCAACAGCAACATCAAAATCCAGCCAGCCCTTGGTAATATCTTCAATCAGATCTTCCATGCCGGCTTTATCAGCACCTGCAGCTTTTGCCTCCTTGACCCTGTCTTCACCAACAAAAGCGATCACACGGACATTCTTACCGGTACCATGTGGCAAAGCCACCGTGGAACGGACCATCTGTTCCGCATGTGTTGGATCAACGCCAAGACGCATGTGAACTTCACAGCTTGGGTCGAACTTCGTGGTGGAAGTTTTCTTTAAAAGTGCCACTGCTTCATCAAGAGTATAAGCAGATTTCCCTTCGAGCAGTTTGGCGGCTGCTACGAACTTTTTCCCATGTTTACGCATAAAAGTATGTGTTGCGTGGTAATAACGGCTGTCGAGGCCTCCCACTGAAATGAATAATGAGTTTACGAATTTTCGTGATCTTCTTCACGCTTGCGGTACTCTTTCTGGATAACGTTCCAGTGGAAGAGCCAGATCGGAAGACCAATGACAATCTGGGCAAGGGCAATAGAAATTTCGCGGGCAAAATTGGCGTTGTTAATACGCTTGTTCTGCTCTGTTTCCGCTTTGCGGCATTCTTCAACCTCCTGGGTGGTTGGAACAATCATGCGCTTTCCTTCTTTATCCGTAGGATCAAGGTAAGACTGGGCGCACTGGCCTTTCATTCCCGGATAGATAGGCTGTGAGTAGAAATCCACCTGATCAACTTGGAAAACATAATGCTGAAGAACATTATTGATAATGCCGACAGACCCGAAAATAAAAGTGATCAAACCGATCAGCGCAACCAGGTAGAGGTAGACGTTGCGGATAATGCGGAGAGCACCACCTTTGGGTTTCTGCTGATTGTTTGGCTGATCGTTCATGAATCGAAAAATTAATCTTCAACTTTTACACCCATGTTGCGGGCCGTTCCGGCAATGGTTTTCATGGCAGCCTCAACATCATGGCAGTTAAGATCAGGCATTTTCTTCTCTGCGATCTCACGAAGCTGGGCCTTGGTAATGGTTCCAATCTTGGTCTTGTTTGGCTCACCAGAACCTTTCTGGGCTCCAAGAGCTTTCAGGATGAGAATGGAAGCCGGAGGAGTCTTCATGATGAAGGTGAAGCTCTTGTCCTTGAAGACGGAAATTTCTACCGGAACAATGGTGTCACCCATCGCCTTGGTCGCATTGTTGAATTTGTTGCAGAAATCAGGAATGTTCAGACCATGCTGACCGAGCGCAGGACCGATTGGAGGTGCTGGATTTGCCTTGCCAGCCGCGATCTGAAGTTTAATGACGGTAAGAAGTTCTTTTGCCATATCCTTTGGAAAATAATGAAATACTTTGAAAAGTGAAGCTGCGTAACAGATTTGCCCAGCTAGATTACTGATTTTTGCAGGGGATTGCAAGAGAATTTGCTCTCCAGCAAGCTACAAAAGGCCGGCAAGTTTGGTGATGGAACTGTGGAGCTCCTTGCCGTAGTTGAATGCAAAAATGCGTGTCCCTTTGCGGAAAACCAGGAATACCTTGTCCGGAAACTCAAAATAGTTGACGTAAAAGGAGGCGTCACCATAGCTGTTCGTCTCATTGAGAATAACCCCGACTTCAGCTCCGCATTTCTGCTTGATGAGGTCAAAAAACTCTTTGGCAGAAAGCTCGGATCCGGGATTGAATTCATAGAAACCCGCTATCCGAGCCACACCATTTTTGGCCAGATGTGCCTGATAGGTGGGGACAAGAGTCATGTCGGCAAAAGGAATCTTGCCAAAAAGTTTTCCGTCGTAGGGAATGTTCTGAAGGGTAAGGTCATGGATGCCTGCCTTCATGAAAACAGCCGCTGTAAAAGACCCGGCAAGATGCTGTGAAACCGGGCTGGTGGATGTACTGGCGCCAGTGGCCGCACCGCTGGCTGTCCCGGAAGCATTTTGTTGGCTGGAGCTGGGCTGAACCTGTTGGGTCGCCGCCTGCTGTGCGTGAAAAAGGCTGGTAGTGCCATCAAGGCCGTAAGGACTGCGTAAATACTCGTTCACCATAATCTCCGCAACGATCACAACAATGATCGAGGAGAGAAACAGCGTGAAAAGAGTAAATTTATTCATCCTGGAAAACATCAAAAGAAAATTTCAGGAAAAACAATGCGTCACTATTTCTTTTTTACCTGGGTGAAATCAAGTTCAACCGGCGTTTCACGGCCAAAGATCGTAATGAGGACCTTAATCTTACCTTTCTCTTCATCAACTTTGTTGACAACACCGTCATAATTGACGAACGGACCATCCAGAATGACCACATGGTCACCAACTGCAAAGTCGATTTTGAATTTCGGTTCAGCTTCACCCATGTGTTTTTTCACAAGCTGGAACTCTTCAGGAGAAACTGGAACCGGTGTGGTTCCTGCTCCAACGAACCCGGTCACATTCGGAGTATTGCGGACAACGTACCAGGAATCATCGGTTACGATCATGTCCACGAGTACATAGCCAGGAAAAATACGTTTTTTCTCAGTCTTCGGCTCACCCTTTTTAATGACAATCTGGGTCTCTTTTGGAACAACGACATCAAAAATCAGATCCTGCATTCCCAGAGATTCAACACGCTGAAGCAGCGCTTCACGAACAGCATCCTCATACCCAGAATAGGTGTGAACAACATACCAATGACGGCCTGTGCCGGGTGCTTGTTTTGGCATAACGGAAGATAATTAAGCGGAATAAGTAAGATTATTGCTAGGTAGAACCTGCCTTTGGCGCTGCTGCAGGAGCAGGCGTTGGGGAAGGACTGATCTTGATGTTGGAAAGGTCAATCTTGGAGGTAGGTTCACCGGTCGCGACATTGCTTACTGGATTCACAGGAGCCGGAGCCACCTTCTGGGAAAGGTTGACGAGTGAGCGGTAACCGGTATTAAAGACAAGATCAAGCGCACCAACCAGTACAGCCAGGGCGATACAAAAACCAATGACAATAAACGTGAGCTTCACGGCCTGGTTACGGGTTGGCCAGGTAACTTTCTTGAGCTCTTCATAGCTCTCTTGGATGTAGTTGATGATAGGATTTTTTTTGGATTCAGGTTTCTTGGATTCTGACATGTGACAGTGAAAAAAGTGTGCAGTTAAAAAGCCCCCGGAACGGAAAGAAATATACCGCGCTTTTGGTTCCAACGCAAGAAAATTATCCTTTTTCCCGTCCGGATTTTTCTGACCTGGAAGAACCTCTCCGGGACGTTTTGCAAAAAAGTGCCTTTTCTGCTATAATAAAAAGATATTTTTATGTATTTCCGTAACCGGAAAGGTCCCATGAAAACTCTTAAACAGTTTTTGATCGCTTTCGGCCTCATGGTCATGGTGCTGGCAAACCTGGCGTTTCCAGTAAGTGCTGCCGATTTATTGCCTCTCCCCGGAAGCTCGACAACATCAAACAACCCGTACGCCAACCTGCCAACAGTTTCCGGAGATACCGCAGATCAAAAATTCCAGAACCTGGTCATGGCCGGAATCCAGAATGTACGATACCTGCTTGGGGCAGTAGCCGTTGGCATGCTCGTCATTGCCGGGGTTCGGCTGGTCATGGCCCAGGGCAGCGAAGAGGTCTACACTGAACAGAAACGCAGCATCCTCTATGCCATCATCGGTCTGGCCGTTGTAGGCTTTTCAGGAGATCTTGTAAGAATTTTTACGGTAGCGTGCCCGGCAACCGGCAAAGACATCAGTGGGCAGCCTTGTACCCCGGGAAGCTTTTTGAAAGATCCAAACGCCATTGTGCGTTCTGCGACACTCTTTGATCAGCGTACAGATTTCATCATCACCTTCATCAAATACCTTATCGGTAGTATTGCCGTGTTCATGGTCATCCGCAGCGGTTTGCGTTTGATCGGCTCATCCGGCAATGAAGACAAACTGGCCGAAGACAAAAAGTCACTTTTCTACGGCATTCTTGGGCTGCTGTTCATCATCATGGCCGATACCGCCATTTCCAAGGTTTTTTACAAGGTCGACCTCAGCAAGTACCCAGGGGTAGGTGGCGTAACACCGGCTTTTGACGCGGCGCAGGGTGTGAAAGAACTGGCCGGGTTCACCAATCTGGTCCTCACCATTGCAACACCGGTCGCGATTCTCATGCTGCTGTACGGAGCATTCCAGTACGTAACCTCAGCCGGAAACGAAGACCGCCAGGGAAAAGCCAAACGTCTGGTTTTTGCCGTTATTGCGGGAATATTAATCATGTACGCGGCCTTTGCCATTGTGAGCACCATTATTTCCGGAAGTTTCCAGGGCGGACTTGGAACCGTCACGGAACCGACACCAACAAGTTAATCTGAAAATCCGAACAAAGAATAAAAACAAACAACACCCATGAAAAAAAACATCCTCAACATTGTGAAAAACTTCCTGGCCCCACTGGCCTTGTTTGTGATGATGACCGGGGTTGTGCTGACAACATTTGTTCCCGCGAACGCCCAGTCGGCCTCAGAGATCATCAAGAATGTAGGAGAGACAACAAAACTGCCAAGTTACTCAACCACCGGGCACGCCAACGCCTCGATAGAACCAGGTGCCAGCGGCATTACGAGCGCCATTTACTACGCGATCGATTTTGTGAAATACATCATTGGAACGATCGCCGTTATCATGATCATTATTTCCGGTGTCCGTCTGGTGACCTCCGGAAAAGGTAGTGAAGAAGAGGCCGGGAAACAGAAAGAACAGCTCAAATATGCCATGATCGGGTTAATTGTCATCATCGTGGCCGACCAGTTTATTAAACGGGTTTTCTTTGGAGAACAGGGCGAAATTTTCAGCAGCAAATCAACGCTTCAGGAAGCAGCTCAGTCCGGCTCAGAACTCATCAAGGGAATTTACTCGGTCGTTGCCTACTTCTGTGGAGCCATCGCCGTACTCATGATTGTTATTGCCGGATTCCGTTACGCAACGAGCGGTGGAAACGAAGATATCATGGAAAAAGCCAAGCGCCAGATCACTTACGCCGCCATTGGGCTTATTTTAGTGGGCGTTGCCGAATTTGGCGTTAAAAATATTTTCTTCCCGGAACAGGGAAGCAAGGTTCCGGATGTCGAACAGGGAAAGCGCCTCATTGTGAATCTTACAAACTTTATTTCAGGATTCCTCACCACAATTGCAGCAGTGATGTACGTATACGCCGGTTACATTTATGTAACAGCGTTCGGCAATGAAGACGCCACCGGCAAGGCGAAGAAAGTGATCATTGGAGCAACCATCGGTCTGCTCCTGGCCATGGCGGCATTTGGCATCGTGAACACCACCATCAAACTTGAAAACCAGATCGGCCCAGGAGGAAAAGCTACGGCCGGTGCTACATCTGGTCTTCCAACCAGTGGAAGCATTCCTTAATACCTATAAATAAAAATTTTAAAACACCCCCATGGAAACAAACACCACCCTCAAAAACAAGGTACGTGCGATCGTACTCTCAATGGTCGCCTTCATGACCCTCAGTCTCCCGGGTTTTGCTTCGGCATCGCTCTGTGACGATATTTCACAGGGAACAGGAGGATTCTTCTCCTGTGGAACAGAAACCACGAGTTTCACCGAATTTACGGGAACGCTTTCTGCCCCGGACGCTTCACAGTATGCGCCTGGCTTGAGCCAGAATACTGACTTGCGCCAGTACATTAAAAACGTGGTGAATTTTGCCCTCGGGTTCCTGGGGATCATCGCGGTGATTGTGGTGATTTACGGAGGTTTTATGTATGTGACGGCTGCCGGCAATGAAGACCAAGCCGGAAAAGGAAAGAAAGCCGTAACCTATGCAGTTATTGGTATCCTTATTATTTTGTCATCATTCGCACTGGTAAACACCATCCTGCTGGCAGGAGGTGGATCAGATAAAGATGGTGCAACCAACGGCGCGGCTCCTGGAGCAACCGGAGATCAGAACGCCCGCCGCAAGGCACTGTTTTCCTATGCGGGAAGTGTTGTGCAAAGCGTTGCGCGTGATTTTGTAACCGCCTACCAGAACTACAGTGAAATCAAGGTAGACCTGGCCTCACTCGCCAATGTGGATGTCTTTAAGGATACGAGCGATGCCGCCAGCTTTAAATCGGCCCTCCAGCAAAAGAGGACCATTCTTCAGAATATTATTAGCAAGTCGGGAGCGTTGAGCCAGGTGGCGGAAAATGGCCAGAATGGCCTGCTCGTGATCGATGCCTATATTTCACTTTCCAACGCTGGACTCGATGAACTGGCCAACGATAAAGAAACCGGTCAGACCCATGTGGACAGTGCGGAAGAGTTTTTCAAAAACATTGGAACAAATTACGACAATATTAACAAAGACTTTGAGGCCCAGTTTGGTGAATCTGGAATGCGTGCAGCAAATAATCGGGATTTTGCCCAGGCGGTTGCCAAAGCCAACGATCGTCTTTTGAAACTGCAGAAACAGATCAAACAGGCGGCGTCACTCCCGGTAGTTGATACCCAGTTTGAAACGGTGCTCAACCAGCTCCGGGCCATGGTATCAGGTTTGCCGGCCGGCTTGCCAAGCACAGTGTATGCTCCCGCGTCCGTATGGACAAAGATGCTTGCGAATTCAGCATTTGCCCAAAGTGTCAGCCTCACTCTCTCAAAGAGTGTAACCAATGCGGATGTTTTGCAAATCGTCAACGACCTCAGCAAACTCTACGAACTCGTAAAAGATCTTCAGTTTGTGTACACAGTTATTACAGCAGATAAAGCGGAAGGAAACGCACCACTCCCGGTCAACTTTGATGGACTGAAATCTCTGGATCCAAACAATAAGACGATTCCGGATGCCAACTATACCTGGGATTTTGGTGATCTTGGTGGTGCAGATACCACAGCGACCGGTCCTGTTGCAAGCCACATTTATAAGGAGCCGGGAACGTATGTGGTAACGCTCAATGTAAAAGCGCCAACAGCAGATGCAACCAAGGGTGAAACCCAACCGGCTGATGGTGTTGCCTACCAGACTATCACCATCCGCCCATCGATTGCCCAGATCAATCTGGCAGCAAAGATCTCTGGAACTGAAACACCTTATTACCTTTCCCAGTACACCAACGGCATTCAGACCACCGACATGCAGGATCTTCCGGTTACATTAACCGAGGCCAAACAGGGCATTGTCTTTGATGCCTCTGACACCAAGGTTGGTGCCAAAGGCAATTTTGCACTGACCGACCCAAAACTTAAAAATGGTCCTGCCAAAGTCAAATGGGATTTTGGCGATAAATCAAATAAAGATAACGTCGTCGAAGGTCCTCCGGATACCAAGAGCGTAACCCAGCCGGTCAAATACAATGCAGAAGGAACCTACCGTGTAACGCTGGAAGTGACCGACGATCGTGGGGTTACTGACCGCAAGATCTTCAATGTGATTGTGAAATCACTCGTAGCAAGACTGCAGGCACAGCCAGGCCAGTACGGGGAACTTGGCGACGAATTCAAATACCAGTCAATTTCTGCGAGCGATGGAGCACCAATCACTAAATACACCTGGTCCCTCAAGGATAATAAAAACGCTACCCCAACCGGATTCACTCCAAGTACAACCGACTCCATGAAGTACACATACAGTGCTCCGGGGGACTACACCATGGCTCTGACGGTTGATAACGGTTTGACCACGGATACAACGAACCTTCCAACAAGAATTAAATCCAAACCTCCGGTTGCCCAGTTCCTTCATAGCAATACTGATCCAACCCAGCCAAACGTTTACATTTTTGATGGCCGCGGAAGTTACGATCCGGATGGAACCGATGGCGAAAAAATCCAGTATAAATGGGAAGTCAACGCTGCGCCTGGCGACTGTTCATACTACCATGCCAAAACAGACGGCAAAGGCTTTGATACAGCAGAAAAAGACTGCAGTGATCTTGGAAAAGAAGGCACGAAAGGCTACTCCGACGCCAACGGCCGTCTGAAATTCAAGCTCAAGAAAGGCCAATACACCATGACGCTCGATGTCCAGGATCCGAACGATCCAAACAACAGCATTCCACAGGAACAGGATTTTGTGGTGGAAAACGATCTGGATGTCGGATGGGCTGATGATGGCAAACCTCTCACCGCCCAGTTGAAAGATGGAGCAGCAGAAGTCACCTTTAATGTGGCGAGTGAGAATGGCGTGGCCTACCAGATTGATGCCGGAGACAACGGAAAAGAGGCCGGAGATCTCAAACCTGGAAGCGGTAAAGTCAAAACAGCTCTGGTGAAACACAAATACACCCAGGCCGGAGCCTTTAAAGCAAAACTCACCGTCTTTGACAGTCAGGACAACGGCAATGCCACCTACCGCAAAGTCTTCATCGGTTCATCTGACACTCCGATTGCCGCCATTGGCGTACTGAAAGATGGAGAAGAGCTTGGCGATACCACAGGGAAAATCGAAGGAAGCCGTACAACAACCTTCACCTTTGATGCCGAAAAATCCATGAACATTGACGGCACCGGACGTAACCTCAACTACAGTTGGGACTTTGGCGACGGATCAGAAAAGAGCACCAGAAAGACCGTGACACACACCTTCAAGGAACTTGGAGAAAAAACATCTGCGGACTATACGGTAAAACTGACCGTTTCCAACGTAGATGACGGAAAGAAATCTCCGGAAGACACCGTAACGGTCAGCATCAAACGCCAGGCTCCGGTTGTGAGCGGTTTGAGCGCAATTCCATTCGGGAAAAATCTTGTAACCCCGGTACAGGTGAGTGTCATTGCCCAGGGCGCTACCGATCCTGATGGCAAAATCACCAGCTACAAGTGGTGGTACTACAACGTTGATGATCCGGACACACAGCTTGGTGTCCAGGTTACCCAGTCACCAACAGCAACGCTGACTATTGGAACCAACGGTGAAGAAAACCAGGAGAAAACCTACAAGTTTGGAGTAGTAGCCATTGATAACGAAAACGACAAGTTCGATACTTCCAAGGATCTGAACGATGCACTGATCCCAAGCGTGAAGGTCACCAACGGTCCAAATAAAGCTCCCGTCGTAAAATTCAGCACCGACCGTACCAATATCATGGTAGGAGAAAGCGTGAACTTCAGTTCAAGCTCTTCCGATCCGGATAAAGACGGAAAAATCGAACACTACATGTGGAATTTTGAGGGAACCTACACTGACCCTGGCAACAAGGAATACGACAAAGCGAATGTGAGCTACACCTTCAAGAAACCCGCAAAAGACGGCGTCAAAGTCCGCCTGCGCGTCCGCGACAACAACGGTGCGGAAGCAACATCCGATGCGGTTACCATTTATGTGGACTCCAAATCACAACCTCCGGTCGCGGCCTTTACCTCAAAACAGACACCATCCACGAAAAAAATCCAGTTCACCAACGGAGCAACCGCGGACACGGCAAACGGAGCGACGCTCAAATCCTATGCCTGGGATTACAACATTGCTGTTGATGCCAACGGTGATGGCAAGAACGATAACGATCTTGAATCCGGCGATGCCAATCCGGTCTATGAGTACCCAGAATACGGTATTTTCAGGGCAAAACTCACAGTGACCGATGATCAGGGCAACACCGCTTCCGTAACGAATTTTGTAAATGTGAAAGCTCCGGCAGCAGTACCGACCCAGCAGTCATCAGCAACACCACTTGATGCCCGTCTGACCTCAAACCCTGCAGCCAGTGTTGCTGACGGACGTATTCATCTGCAGGGGGACAGCGCCAATGTAACTTTTGATTTCTCCACTTCAACCGGAGATATTCAGACCTACGTCATTGATAAAAATATCCTCTTCGATTCCAACGGCAACGGTGTAAAAGAGGATGACGAAGACTACAAAGCCACCAAAGCAGGAACATGGACCACCGGCTTTGCACGCAACTATGGAGCCATCCGTGTCAGACTCACGGTTATTGATAACACCGGAAAAAAGATACCGTGGATAAAGATGTCATTTTCGATGCTCCACCAGCTCCAGCACCATCTCCAACCCTTCCGGAACCACCGGCACCCAGGAACACCTCCAAAATCAGTTGAGTGCCTTTGTACTGGCCGGATATGAAGTTGTGGACTGGCAGATCCTGCTTGTATCTGTAGCAGGATTTGGTATATTTATTGCTAATACTTTAAATAAAAGAAACATGCCAGAAACAAATCCAAATAATCAGGCAACCAGCCCGCGCAGCCTGGCAACGCCATGCCGGGACAACAGCCTGTTTCACAACCAGTCCAGCAGCCATCAGCACCAGCTCCATCACCGGCCCAGCAGCTGGGAGTACAGCAAGTGCCCGTACAGCCCGTGCAACCTGCAGCGCCGCAGCAGGTGCAGTACACTCAGGTCCCAAATCCACAGATGCAACGGCCGGTACAACCCGCGCAGCCTCAACAGATGCCAATGCAGCCAATGCCTGCACAGCAGATGCAGATGCGACCGGGCCAGCCAATGCAGCCAATGCAACCGGCATGCGTCCAATGCAGCCGGGGATGCAGCCGGGCCAACCGGGAGTTCGTCCAGGACAACCTGGTCAGCCGGGACAGGCGTCAGGAAAGCGCCAAACCCACGGAGACTTTTGTACTGGGTTCTGGGATGTTTTGGATGTTCAATTCTCCTCTTTGTACTTTTTGTACTGCTCTTTGTAGCACAGACATCACCAACAGGGGACAATGCACTGGCAAAATCGCTCGGACTTGATACCGCATCATTCATCAACTCGCTGATCACGCTGGTGAATGTTATTTTTGGTTTCTTCTCGATCATCCTCTTTATCATGGCCATCGTGGGGATTTTCCGTACAGCCATGGCCAGAAAAGATGACCGTGATGCAAGAAAACGCAACCTGACCCTGGCCGGTTCAGCAGGACTCCTGCTGATTTTTATGGTCTTTATCTGGGTCGGAATCTATCTGTTCCTGAGCTCCAAAAAAGTTATTGCTCCAAAAACTGTTCAGCAGGTTGATATCGTGACCGAACCTCCAAACACTCTTGGGTTAACAGCTCCGGTGACCATTAAATTTGACGGAAGCAAACTCCCGATCGACAACAAGAAATACGAAATTCTGGCTTTCCTTTGGGATTTTGGCGACGGGGATACTTCCACCGTACAGATTCCTTCCCATACCTATAAGAACATGGGAAAAAACAACGGACGTTTTGACGCCAAGGTGAATGTGTCTGTCCGTGAAAAGACCGCCAATAAAGAAGACACACTGACCTACAGCACCATTATCACCATTTCCAATGTGAAGCTTGATGCTCAGTTTACAACGTCAACCGATATCGGTCCGGCTCCATTGAAAGTGAGTTTTGACGCATCAGGATCAAGTGCGCCAGCCGGTGAAATCCAGGCGTATGAATGGGATTTTGACAACAACAACACCTTCACCGACGACTCAGGTTCAACCGTTGAACACACCTTTGAACAGGTGGGGAAATACACCGTGAATTTGCGTGTTACCGATAACACCGGACAGTTCGCGATCGTCTCCAAGGATATTGAGGTTCAGGGCCCAAATCTCCCAACAGCAACCATAGAAATTCCAACAACGGACGGGAACTACTACGTTGGAACCCAGTACTCATTCCAGGCTGATAAATCGACAAGTCCCGCCGGAAAAATTACCGGTTACGAATGGGATTTTGGCGACCAGACTCCTCACGCCAGCACCCGAACGGCAACGCATACCTATAAGGCCGCCGGTGATTACGTTGTCGCATTAACGGTGACAGATTCTGAAGGTGCCAAGAACCAGTCAACGCAGAAAATTAAAGTGGAAAATCCAGTTGGGACACCAATCGCAGCATTTACCACGGTACCATCTGAAGCCAAAAGCGGAGATGGATACATCAGCGGAACCGTTCCGTTTGAAGTCTCTTTTGATGGTTCGCCAAGCAAACAGGAGAATGGAACCATCGTTGATTACAAGTGGGATTTTGATGGCGATGGTAAAGAAGATGCCGCTGGAAAACAGGTGAAATTTGTTTATAACACTGCAGGCAACTACAACGCGACACTGACCGTGTATGACGCCCAGAACAAGAGCGGAAGCGGAATCATAGTGGTCCGTGTGGCAGCACAGGGACTTCAGGCCCGTGTTACCGCTGACCCGGTTGAAGGGGTCGTACCATTAACGGTAACGTTCGATGCTTCCGGTTCAAGCTATCCTTCTGGACAGATTGTGAGCTACGAATGGGACTTTGGTGACGGAACACCAAAACGTATCGACGTTTCCAAAGTAACCTACAAATACACCCAGATTGGAACTTTCACCGCCAAGGTGACAGCGATTGCCTCAGACAACTCACGTTCTACGGTAAGCGTTCCAGTGAATGTCCGTCCGGTGCCTTTGAAGTCCTGTTTTGAAGCCAGTGCTACACAGGGTGCCGCACCGCTCACCGTTGAATTTGACCCACGCTGTTCAACCGGGACCGTGTCCAAGTACAGCTGGGATTTTGGCGACGGAGAGACCTCCAGGACCCGTAAACCAACCCACACCTTTGCCAATCCGGGCAGCTATCAGGTAAAATTGGAAGTGTCTGACAACCAGAACGTTATTGATACCTTCAATATGAACATTCTGGTCACAGGAACCGTTCAATAAACTTACCGCTACCCATGCACACCAAAAAACAGAAACGCGTTATCCGGGTCATTGGCGTTGTTGCCATTTTTGTCATCATCATGGGACTCATTCTTCCCTACGTCGGGATGGCAACCATCAAATAAGCACAGGAAACCACGGGAAAAGGAAAAAATTCCCGGCCAAAAACTTTCACATTTCGGCAGAAAAAATCCAGAAATCCTGAGAAAGCCCCTCGCAAAATGACGGGGCTTTCTTTTGAAAAACAAGGCAAAATATGGTATACTGAAGAGATTATTTTTCAAAAATAAATATGGAAAATCAACAGCCTCTTCCAGCGAATGGACCTGCCACAGAACCAACCCCCGAACCAGTACAGCCACAGCCGGCACAACCTCAACCAGCACAGCCGGAATCTGCCCCATTCCAGCCTGTTCCGGTGCAGCCAATTCAGGCAGGACCAGTGCAGGCTGAAACAGCCAAATCTGAACTATCGAAACCGGAACCATCTCAAACCGAACCGCCCGTGAAATCTTTCTCCCTCGATGTTTCTTCCGGTAAAGAAAGCGGGCCGGCAATGCCAGTGGCAACCGCACCCCAGCCATCTTTATCCTCGGCAGGGAACGTGGCGGCATCAGTGACTGCTGCTCCAGTTTCAACAAATCCACCTGTCACACCAAAAAGTGGAATGAAAAAATGGATGGCTATTGGGGCAGGGGTGCTTGTCGTAGGAGGGTTGGCTGCTGCCGGTCTCTACTTTGGAGGGTTTCTGGGAAACAGAACATCCGAGAGTAATTTGAAAGGTGCTGCAGAAACTTCAGGCACAACGTCAGCTCCAGCTTCCATGGAAGAAAAAAACGACGAATCAGAAAATTCCCAGGAACAAAAAATCAATACACCAGTAGTATCAACAACACAGCAGTTGAGCTCACTTACACAAATTGCTCTGAACGCCTGTCCAGTTGGGCAGGTCAAAGATCCAGTAAGCAACCTTTGTACTTGTGACCGGAACAACAACTATTTTGACATGAACCTTGCCGGTGCATTTGGCAAACCTACCACCGGGCAGGCTTCCGTAGTCTGTACAACCTGTGCGGCCCTCAGCGACGAAATCCTGAAACTGGGACAAAGTAATATCCCCGAAGATATCGCCCGCAAAAACGAATTAAATACGCTGGCAAAAGATCAAAACTGTACGCCATGCGCCGTCTTTGACGACCGCATTGCCGATGCGCTCCAGAAAAAACAGTGGAGCAAATATTACGAACTGGTGCTGGAAAAATCCCAGGATAAAACCTGTGGCAGATCACTCAACACCTGTGATTCGCTCAAGTGGCAGTCAATGTTCCTGACCGATCTTCGTGCCAAAGCAGAAAAAGACACCCAGAGTTCAGCGGAAGAGGTCAACCTCCTCAAAGAACAACAGCAGAAAGTCATGAGTGACCTGGCGAACAACACGGCATGTTTCCAGCTTGAAGCGCTCTGCACCCAGTTAAAGACGGCCTACACCAAAACGGCAAACGCCGAGGTAGGGGACAAGGCTGCAGTTACGGAAACAGGGACATCATCAGAACAGGTGGTAACTTCCGAGAAAAAAGGAACATCGATTGGCATTGCTCCCCTCCAGGGGAAAAGTACCGACGAAAAAACCGCCGCGGGCACAGCAACATCACAACAGTCGTCTTCAAGTCAGCAGCCAGCAGGGAGTGAAGATGGCATGAATGTGGACTTTGCCCTGGTGAACGCCGAAAAACTTTTCGATAATAATTTCTACATCATGCACTGCCCGGTTGATCAGGGAGGAGAAAGCGATGCCACAACTTCCACAGCTCCGGCTGTCAAAAAAGTAAAACGTTCACAATCGTAGTTCACACCGGAGAAAAAGTGTGATAACATGCGGCCGATTTTTTTGAACATATGCTTCTTGTTACTCATATTCTCCTGGCAATCCTGAGCGTTGTACTTGCTGCAGTGACAGCCTATAAACCCGACGATCGTCATTTCATCAGAACTCTTCTGGCAACAGCCGCCACCATTGTGACCGGCGTACTTCTGGTTGTATTCAATCCGGCGCACATTGAACAGGCCTGCGTCAGTGGGCTGCTGTATATTGGATCTATTGTGGCAATTCTGAAGATTGCTGTAAGGAAAATTTCAGACCCGGCCGGGAACTGATTCAGCTTCAATAGCCTTCACTGACGGCAATCAAGTGAAGCTCCTACAATACCTCAACATTCTTTGCGAGAGTTTTAAACCGTTCACCATTTGACTGCACCACGGTGATAGTAACCGCGCCGGTCTTGCTGGTATGGATATCTTTTACAACACCGGACTTTCCGGCATGGGTACCGCCAATAACTCTGCATTGAGCACCGTCTTTTATTGTTTTGGGGTCGGGTTTCATCGAGAACGTTTTACAGTTTAGTAAACTCCACCGTCCACTCAATACCGTATTTGTCCCTGAACATGGCAAAGTAGGTGCCCCAGGGGCTTTCTGCCAATGGCATTTCAACTGTCCCGCCCGCTGAAAGGCCGTTGAAAATTCTGTCTGCTTCTTCTTTGCTTTCTGCAGTTACTGCTATTTTAGACCTGTTTTCATTTTCGTTAACTCGTCCCATACTTTCCGGAACATCATTGGCAATTAAAATGTTGTTACCAATAGGCAAAGCAATGTGCATGATTTTATTCGCCTCCTTTTCAGGTACTGGGAATTCAGCGCTTGCCAGATCTTTGAAACGGGTAATCTTTGTGAATTCTCCGCCAAATACTGATTTGTAAAACGTGAAAGCTTCTTCGGCATTACCGTTGAAGTTAATGTAAGGATTAATCTGTGGCATATTGTGTTTTTAATAAGTAACCTGGCTGAGAATTAATCATGGGAATTTATTTCCCTCTTGATTTCGCTGCCTCTTCAATCCATTTGCCAAGATTATTTCTTCCATCACCCAAGACCCAATCATAGGTTTTACACACTGAAGAAAGGGACCTGCCATCTGTAAATTTTATTTGATCAAACGGATTCAGTCCCTGTTGGTCGGTCATTTGTGACTGATTTTTTATATTGTGAATGCGAATACCGACAAGCCCATTCCCGCGTTTCCAACTTTCTCTAATTTCATAATCGACCCACGAGCGTTCGGAAGTTTGAGCTCCAATGAGAACAACTGTGACGGAAGTATACTGCAATTGCGAATTGATCCATCGCTTTATTGCCTCCTCGCCTTGTCGCTCAATTTTTTCCCATTCGACCGGAATCGACAAACCATACTCATCTTCATCGGCAAGAAGATTGCTGTTTCTTACTTGGCCAGCTCCAAACATCGCGCTCATAGTGAAAACTGAAAAATACTTTTCGTGCCATAAATTTAAGCTAAAAAAAATATAAAAATGTGAACCACCAACAGTCCGCCGTAAAACAACACGATCGTTGCTGAAAATGCAGATTTAAACCAATGGACATCGCGTCGGAACGGCCTTGTATCCATTGAAAAATCGGTACGTGTGCTTTTGAGTTTTCTGACGTGATCGTAGAGTTTGATGAATAAGCGCTCTTGAAAAAGGTAGTAGCTATCCAATAGCCAGAAAAAAAATATGACGCCAAGTGAAACGGCGGCGTAACGCCAATCTATTTCCTTAAAACTGAACGCGAGAAGACCGCCAACAATCGTTATGGACCATCCCTTCAAAAGAAAGGAGTTATTTGCCATGCGATTTATGATAGCTTGGGTGAATTCAAGATGTTTGATCTTCGACTCCATGACACGGATTACTTTTTAAGATTCTTGGCTTTTTTTAAGACCTGTGAAAGAGATTCAACGCCCAGCAATTTTTCTGCGCCACCCAACGTTTTGATATTGCCATGGAGTCGCTTAAGCACCGGGTATTCTTTTTTAAGTTGGTCCATTCCCGAATCGCTCCGTTCTTTGCGATAGGTGCCCTTAACAGTTTTCTTGTGCTTTTCGAATGCCATAAAATTAATAGAGGTTGAGACGAAACGTTGCAGTGACGATTCCCTGGATAATAAACTCGCCCAAAAGGACAAGACCTGCTACATATAATGCTACACTTAGCACTAATGCTAATCAAGTGCTAAAAGTTACCTAAAAAATCACGCACGACACTCCGCCTAGGACACATGGGTCTAGTACCTTTACCAAGGCAACAAGAGCCTTTTCAAAACCAAAAAACGTCCCATTTACATAACAACTCCGCCATAGGCAGGCGGATCATAGCTGAACAAACTGGATCATTTGGCTGGGGCGGAAGGATTCGAACCTTCGAGTGGCGGCTCCAAAGGCCGCTGCCTTACCACTTGGCGACGCCCCAACGTAATACACAAACGCAATACACAAAAGACCTGAAGCAAGCGGAGTAAACTCTAACAAAACCGGAGCCAAAGTCAATTTACATCGATTTCATCTGTTGCCACTTGAGGGAAACAAGGGCTCCCCAGGCGGTAAGGAAGAAAACAAAACCAATGAGCCATCCCACAAAAGGCAGCAGGGTTGCGACATGAAGGCCAACGATGCCAAGAATAAGCCATCCCCATCCCAGGGCATATTTTTTTGGCTTTTTGATGAGTTCATACAGCAGGCCGCCAAAAATAACTCCGGAATAGAGCATGCTGGCGATAATGCATCCGGCATAGGCAATCAGGATAAGTGCTCCCAAAAAACCGCCGATGCCCGTAATCAGACAGATAAGAGCAACAAACGGCATCGTCACAAAAAGAACAAGTCCGGTCAAAAAACTCCGTCCAAAGAACTTCGTATAAGCTCCGCCGGTCACAAGTTTTTTCGTAAAGTTCGGGAAAAGCAGGTGCAGGACAGCCACGACCACAAAAATACCAAGCAGGAGCAGAAGCTGGGCTCCCCAGAACGCCAGCGTCAGGAAACGGTTCGTGTCAAAAACTGGACGTGGAGCTTTCTGGTCAGCGGTATCTCCATTGGTGATGCTCACATGCTTGCTGAGCATTTTGGCGTTTGGGTCAATCTGTACACGGCCGGACATTACGTTCACATCGCCGCGGATAATGGCATGGGGGCCAACAACAACACTTCCGGCAAAAACCATGAGCTCGCCGCTCACAGGCCCGTCAACCATCACATTCCCCGCAAAAACACGAAGATCTCCCTCAACCTGCCCGGTAACATTTACCGTTCCACCGGCAATGAGCACATCCTGAAAAACATGTCCGCTCACAAAAACATTTCCGCCGCTCGCCATTAAATCTCCCTGCACAGTTCCGGCAATCACCGGATTGCCGCCGGTAATGTAAACATTTTCCTGAAGATTTTCATCCGCATTAACGTTGGAATCCGCCCGCATGACCGACGCCATGGCCATCCCGGGAATCAGAAGAGAAAAAACCGTAAAAAGGGCAAGAAATTTTTTCATAGAAAAAGTGAAAGAGCTGCTACGGAATATAGCACAGATCAAAAATTTTTACACGAATTTTCTGTGATACAATAAGCGTGCGCAAATCCTTAAGAACACTGTATGAAAAACATGGGTCTCTTTGGAACATTCGCTGTACTGGTCCTGATTGTTGGTGTGATGTTTTTCACAAAACCCGGCGACCAGCAACCGTCATCATTACTTAACCAGCTCAAGTTTATGGATCTCACCAGCAGCGCCTTTGCGCACAACGCAGCCATTCCATCGGTCTACACCTGTGAAGGAACGAACATCAACCCGCCGCTGGCGATGAGCAACATTCCCGCAGAAGCAAAATCCCTGGCCATGATTGTCCATGACCCGGACGCCCCACGGGCCGGCGGGTTCACCCACTGGGTCATCTGGAATATCGATCCCAAAACTTCCACTATTGCAGAAAACTCCGTTCCGGCGGGAGCCGTGCAGGGAGCGAACGGTGCAGGGGAAAACTCATGGATGGGACCATGTCCACCATCCGGGAACCATCACTACGAATTCACGCTCTACGCCCTGGATACCATGCTCAACCTCCCGGCAGCTACCGATAAAGCCGGTCTGGAAAAAGCAGTAGAAGGTCACGTTCTGGCCAAAACACAGCTTATTGGACTGTACCAGAAAAAGCAGCAATAACTGCTCCACAGCCACATTACTATCTACTTCACTCCGATCCACCTGCCCTTGGTGTTGAATGCAAATGCTGACGGACAGATTTTTTGAAGCACGCATCTGGAGCAGTCCGGCCTGGCTGACTTGCAGACCGCCCGGCCATGTTCAATGAGCATATTGGGAAAATCTGCCCAGTCTTTGTGGGGAAGGAGCTCCATCAGATCTTTTTCAACTTTTCCGGCGTCAGTATGTTTGGTGAGCCCAAGGCGACGGGAAAGTCTGCCGACATGGGTGTCGACCACAACGCCCTCAATAATCCCGGAGCAGTTATGGAGAACCACGTTGGCGGTTTTTCTGGCAACGCCCGGCAGCTCAAGCATTTCAGGCATGGTGCGGGGAACTTTCCCGTGGAATTTTTTCACAATCATGGTCGCCGCCCCCAGGATATTTTTGGCTTTGTTTTTATAAAAACCGGTGGAGTGAATCAGTTTTTCCAGTTCGGGAGTTTTTGCCGCTGCAAAATCCTGAACGGTTGGATATTTCGCAAACAGCGCCGGGGTCACTTTATTCACCCGGACGTCCGTACACTGCGCGGAAAGAATGGTGGCCACCAGCATCTGGATTGGCGTCTGAAAATGGAGCGCCGTCCGGGGTGACGGATAAAGCCCGCGCAGGAGTTTGAGCAGTGCAGGAACATTGGCCCCGGCGCGACCCCCGGCGCGGGATGGTGATGTGCGTTTTACCGTCTGTTTCATGACCACAGTATAACGCACCCACCGGGGAAAACGAGCGGTGATTTTTGTTCAAGGTTTGGCAAATGTAGAAGAGCCCGCTAAGATAAGGACATGAAAAGTTTCATCAAAAAATTCCAGGCATTCACAACAATGATGGACGGCCTCAAATACAACGACCGGGCCCTGCTCTGGATTATCCTCATCGACCTTTCCCTGGGACTCTCCTCAACGGTGGTGGACTGGCAGTGGCTTATCCGTGTGCCACGGCATCTGGTGCTGTTCGCGCCGATCTGTTCAATCTACCCGTGGCTCCTGGCGGTCTGGATGACCATTTTCTTTTTCCGGAAAAAAGTCTCATCATGGTTCACCGCGTTTCTTTTGATTGGCCTTTTCAGTTACGGCATCATGGCCTGGATTTATTTCCCACTCTACATGAGCTGGAACGGCGTTAACTTCCATGACATTGGCAGCATGTTCTGGGTCACTGCCTACGCCAGCCAGGCTTTCATTATCGCATCAGAAATAAAAAAAGTCCGGTGGTACACCCTTGTACCAATTATGGGGTACTTCTTCTTTAAAGATTACGCAGACCGTTTTTTGGGAACATTTTTGGACATCCTCCTGGACAGCTATCCGGAAAACCTCAAAACCATTTTTACCGTGAGTGTCGTTACGCTCCATATAATGGCCGTTCCGCTGGTGTTTTGGATTCAACGAAAAAACCTGCAAAAAACCGCCGAACCTGCAAAAGTACCGCTGAATGGGACATCACGCCCCAAACAGATTCTGGCAGGGGACAGCGTTAATCAGTAAAACCTTCAGTTCCATTTCCGGCATCCAGACTGTGGTCATGTTCTCCGCCGGCTTCAACGCGCTGGAGCAGTTCAACGTCGGAAGTTGCCGCGTCAGACTCAAATGAGGTCCGGCTGACTTTTGCGGCATCGCCGGTAATTCTGCTGAGATATTTATCAGGAAGCGTGCTGAGTGGCAGGTAGGAGAGGGGAAGATAGTCCAGTGGATCAACATGTTTTCCGCCCTTGAGAACCTCAAAATGGAGATGCGGTCCGGTGGTCATGAGGCCGGCTCCTTTAGTTCCCGGCATGGCGCCACTCAACCCAATGACTTGGCCCTGTTTGATCTTTTCACCTTCTGTAACTCTGATTTCAGACACATGCCCGTAGACGGTCATGAAACCTCCACCATGGGCCAGAATAATATAGCTGTACCCGTAGCCGTTATCGCGGGTTTTATATACAACCCCGTCGGTGGGGGCATGGATTGGGGTACTTTGCAACGCGCGGATATCGATCGCCTGGTGGGCGACGCCCATGGCCCTGCGGTAAGACTCATCATGGAAATAAGCACTGATGCCGCGGCTCGGGCTCACCGGCCACTGGGGTGCAAAACCGCTGTTCTGGTGTTCCTTGATGTACTCATAGACATTGGTGATGTCTTTATCCAGAACACCCTTGTAATCGTCCGGGTTGAATTTGTCGCCAAGCTCCTCAATCTTTTTCTGGATGAACTCAAGGTTGTCGCGCAGTGACTGAATATCAAGAAGCACCTGCCCCTGCTCCTGCTGGGTCTGTTCCAGAAGCTGCTGATAAATAACTTCCTGCCCCTTGGTTTCTTCCAGCAGCTGGGTCTTGGCCTCCTGCTGCATGGCCAGCGTATCCTGCTGGTCCTGGAGCTCGCGGTAGAGCATCTCCAGTTTATTTCTGGAGTTTTCCTGAATGATCTGGAA
>JAXLZP010000003.1:0-125028 GCA_046350835.1 Candidatus Altimarinota bacterium
TCCCTTCATCGTAAGCACGGACGAGAAGAGTAAAGCTCATTGGCTTACCGTCTTTTCCAAGTCTAACAGGCTGATCCTTTGTCTTATCAATCTTATATCCTGCATCATAGAGAGCCCCCTGCGCTTCTTTCAGATTCACTTTATAAATCCAGTCCTGCTGGTTCAAATCCAGCAAAGGAGTGTCCACCGCCATTTTATCGTGGAATTGCTGAAGCAACTGCTGTTTATCAAGAGCTTTCATGAGACCAATACGGACTTTGTCCGTCTTCAGAACCGGATGCTCCATATTCATAAATACGGCGGTATACTGGGGAAGCTCATAGTTCATGAAAGAAAAGCGGTTGAGTTTCTGAAGCTCCTCAAGATTATCGGCCGGAACCTTTGATACAATGTTCAATGTCCCGATTTCTTTGATCAAATCAGAAAAATCCGGATAAATATTAAAATGGATCTGATTGATTCTTGGACGTTCACCATAATAGTTTTCAAAAATTTTCAGCGAGACGCGCTCTCTGCCATCATCATAAACCTCAACCGGACTATCAACTTTATAAGGACCTGTTCCAACCGGTTTCAGGTTAAACTGTGATGTCGGAAGGTCCGCAACAGGAACAGTAGCCAGAAGATGTTTTGGCAGAATCCCGACATTCATATTCGTCAAAAAGAATGCATTCGGTTTTTTGAGTTTAAACTCAACGGTCTGCTGGTCAACCTGGCGGATTTCAACCCCCTCAAAATTAAGTTTAATCACTGGATTCTGGAAATCCGGGCTCTGAATAACATCATGGAAAGTGTAGTAGACATCGTCTGCGGTCAACGGCTGCCCGTCATGCCAGACGATATTGGGCTTAACCGTAAAGGTATAGATAACTTTATCCTTGGAAACGGAAAGAACGGCAAGATCATCAACAAAAGACTTTTTCTCAGGATCATACTTGCTCAAACCTGAAAAAACCAGGCCGGAAATATCTCTGGCTGATTCATTAAAATCAACGTAAAGAGGATTGATCAACACTGGCCTGTCACTGACAAGCCCCTCAGTAAAAGATCTACCCTCCAAATTGAAAACGTTCGGGGCTTTAAAGATATCAACAATCGTCTGCGCAAGAACAAAAAGAACAATCCCGGAAACAATAATGCTGATTACCTTTTCTTCAACGCTATACGATCGAAGAACCCTGACGAATATCTTCCACCATCGCTTCATACATTCAAAAAAAGAGTCGAAAACAACGACTAACGGACGAAAAGTGCCAGAATAGCACAGGCGACAAAAAGAATCGCCAAAACGATTGTAGCGTTATAGAGAACCTTTTCCGCACCACGTTTTTTGACATGAATAGTGCCGCTGCCGCCAAAAGTGGAGCTCAAACCTGAACTGCGGTTCTGAACAAGAATCGCAACAATCAGCAGAACTGACACAATCAGCTGAACATATTTCAAAAGCGTGTGAAGCATAAAAACAATTATTTATTAGGTACTAAAATATGAAGAATCCAGTTGATGACACCAAAAACGAACGCAGCGATAAAGTACGTCCATACACTTCCAACCGTAACGGTAACATCGGAGAAATGTATAGCATTCACCACTTTGACGGTCAACCAGAAGATAATAACGTTGATGACAAAACTAAAAAGCCCGGCCGTCAGCATGACCACGGGAAAAGACAAAAGCTTCATGAGCGGCTTCACAAAAGTATTCAAAACGCCAATAATAACGCCACCAATGAAGAAAAACACAAATCCACCGGTAAACTGGAGATCACTCACCAGCTTAGCCACAACGTAAAGGGCCAAGCCGTTCAGAACAATTCCAAGAAGAATCTTTTTGATCATATCGCAAAATAAAAACACAGGAATCTTAGCACATGGACTCCGGAATTCCAAGGACGAAACCGCTCCAGGCCCAAACGTTGACAAAAGCAGTTAAAGTCGCGCATTAAGCGCCACTGCCCTCGCGGAGAAAAGGCGAAACTATCTCCTGATGGCAATTTTTGTACTTTGGCCTTCCACCTCGACAATCTTTTCCTTATCCCACTCCATGTCACCGCTTTGACGCAGTTCGCTGGCAAGAGTTTCACGGGAAATATAGTCGGCAAACTTGGTGACAGCTGAGGCGACTTCGCCCTGCGAGGCAACAAGTACATAAATGCGGTCATCCACGTTATATCCGGCCTCCTTGCGCAGATCCTGGATGAAACGCACCACCTCCCGCGCATACCCTTCATGCTTAAGCTCATCGGTAACTGTGGTGTCCAAAACGACAGATACACCGCCAGCGCTGGCCACATCAAACCCGGCCTGCCCCTGGAAACCGATCTGAACCTCATCAGGCTCAAGGGTGAACTCACCAATTCTTACTTTGCCACCATCCTCAAGAGTAAACTCCCCTGCTTTGGCCTTCTGGATAATAATCTGAACATATTTGCCATATTTTGGCCCGAGTAAACGTGCATTCGGCATCACTACATGTTTCACAACCTCCTGAACATCTTTTAAAATCTCAAGCTTCTTGACGTTCAGCTCTTCACAGATAACATCCTGCTGCGCCAAAACAAGCGAGGAGTCCACAGCCACCGGCAACCCAATGCGAACCAGGGCAAGCGGCTGACGAACCTTGATATTGGCCTGGTCACGTACGGCATGGCCTAGAGCCACAATCTCACGGACAACATGGGTTTCCTTATTCAGTTCAGTTTGAACGTAAGCTTTTTTAGCTTTTGGCCAATCCGCAAGATGAACCGACTCTTCGCCGGTAAGATTTTTGTACATCTCATCTGCAAGGAAAGGCATAAAAGGCGCCAGGAGTTTGGAAAACTCAACAAGAACCGTATGAAGGGTCTGGTAAGCATCAGATTTATCACCGTCATTTTCCGATTTCCAGAAACGGCGTCGGCTGCGTCGGATATACCAGTTACTCAAATTATCAACAAAATCCATCATTGGACGGGTCGCCTTGGTCAGATTATAAAGATCCATATTTTCCGTCACGGTCTGAATAAGCTGATGCAGTTCTGAAAGGATCCACTGATCAAGTTTATGCTGGGGTTCAAAATCTTTGGAACGTTTAGGTCTCCACTGATCAATGGTCGCATAGGTAATAAAGAAGCTGTAACTGTTCCAGAGTGGCAATGTAAATTTCTTAACAATTTCTTCCACATGCTTCTCAGAAAACCGGACATCTTCCGCCAATGGAGCCGTACTGGAATACAAAAACATACGGGTCGAATCAACACCCTTGGTATCGAAAAGCATATTCGGATCCGGATAGTTTTTTTTGCGTTTTGAAAGCTTCTCACCATCCGCAGCCAGCAAAATGCCGTTCACAATAACGTTGTTAAACGCAGGTTTATCAAAAAGAATGGAGGACAAAACATGAAGGGTATAAAACCATCCACGGGTCTGATCCAACCCTTCTGCAATAAAATTGGCAGGGAAATTATCTTCAAACTCCTGCTTGTTCTCAAAAGGATAATGAAGCTGCGCATAAGGCATCGCTCCACTTTCAAACCAGCAATCCAGAACATCCGGAACACGCTTCATCACCTTGCCGCATTGTGAACAGTCAAAAATAATTTCATCAATGTAGGGCTTATGGAGATCAAGCTCGGATCCACGCATTGGCATTTTTCCTCCACTCAACTGCTTCAGCTCATCAATGGAAGCAACGCAAACCATGTGGTTTTCTGCACAGGCCCAGACAGGAATTGGACAACCCCAGAAACGGTTACGGGAAATCGCCCAGTCACGTGCGCCTTCAAGCCATTTACCGAAACGCCCCTGCTGGATATGATCAGGCTGCCAGTGAATTTTCTTGTTGTTTTTCAGAAGCCTTGGCTTGAGTTCACTGACCTTGATGAAGAATGAACGCGTTGAATAGTTCAGAAGCGGCGTATCGCATCTCCAGCAGTGCGGATAGCTGTGACGAATATTGAGTGAAGAAAAGACTTTGCTGTTTTTTCTAAGTTCCTCAACGATATTCTGATCCTGGCCCTTGGAAAACTTTCCGGCCCATGGCTTCACCGGTTCTCTGAAAGTTCCATCCATGGAAACATGCTGAATTAACGGAAGCTTGTATTTTTGGGCAACCTGGTAATCCTCCTCACCAAACATGGGAGCAATATGGACAATTCCCGTTCCTTCTTCCGTGGAAACGTAAGGATCAAGCACAACACGGTATCCCGTGCCGCTCTTCGCCACTTCATCACGATAAAAATCAAAAAGCGGAATGTATTCACGTCCCTCCATTTTCTTGGCACTCACCTTTTCAAGAACATTATAGTTCATATCCTTGAAAAGAACTTCTACGCGATCCTTTGCCACAATATACACCTCTTCTTTTCCGTCCTCATACTTCACACCGACTTTCACATACTCAATTTTGGGGCCAAAACACAAAGCCACATTCCCTGGGAGCGTCCAGGGAGTCGTTGTCCATGCCAAAATGTAGGCATCCTCATCAACAAGTTTAAACTTGGCCGTGACGGAAAGGTCCGTCACATCCTTATAACCCTGACTCACCTCAAAGTTGGAAAGCGGGGTCTCACAGCGAGGACAAATGTGCATGCTCTTATACCCCATGTATACCATCTCTTTCTTCCAGATCTGGCTGAAAACCCACCAGATGGATTCCATATAGGTGTTATCAAGTGTCGCATAGCTTTGAGAAAAATCTACCCAGCGGCCAATGCGTTTCAAAAGAATCTCCCACTCTTTGGTGTATCGAAAAACACTTTCACGGCATTTTTTATTGAACTCTTCCACGCCCATTTTTTCAATATCTTTCTTGCCGCTTAAGCCCAGCTCCTTTTCAATCTCATACTCAACCGGCAGACCATGACAGTCCCAACCATTGGTTCTGGGAACATAGTATCCCTTCATGTTCCAGTAGCGCGTAACAGCGTCTTTGAGAGAGTTCGCCATAATATGACCATAGTGCGGCAATCCATTGGCAAACGGAGGTCCATCAAAAAAGACAAATTTCTTCTTTTCTTTGCGGGCATCAACAGATTTCTCAAAAATCTTCTTCTCTTCCCAGAATTTCAAAATTTTCTCCTCCATTTGAGGAAAGGACTGTTTTGGATCTACAGACTGAAACATACATTATAAAAATAAGACCCTTATATTTTAGCAAATTTTCCGCAGAAATAAAGGAGAAAATAGGAATTGACCAGTCAAAAATGCAAAAGATATTGCCAAGGAAAATAAAAGAAATTAATATCCGGCCAAAAATCTTCAACTGAATATCCACTTTCTTCCTGAATATGGCTGAGCAACTCAAACAGATGAGCGAAGACCTCTACTACGTTGGCGAAAAACTTCCTGCAGACGCTTACAATGTACAAATCGACGGATATCACCTTGCAGAAAAAATCAAAGCTGCACACGAAGCCGGAGTAAAAATGGACTTCTTTGTGTATATCCCAGCACTCGAAAAGAAAAAAGAGGACGAAATCATACGAAAATTTGAACTGGACAGTCCTGAAAAACGTGAACAGGAAGTGCCAAGGAAGGCCATCGATCAAATTATGCAGGTAGATGGAATTTACCGCGTATCAAACCAGAAAACCTCGGATGGGAAAATCAAATACATGGACCAGACCGAGAACAGCCATAGCAACGGAGGAGGAACCATCATGCGCGAAATTGACGACTCATGGGCAGTTTTCCTTGACCCGGTAACCGCTGATGTCCTGGGAGTACGTCCCATCAGGGAATCCATGAAAGAACTGACCGGCAGAGAATATCCATCCGCAGGCATAGAAATTCTGGAAAGAATCAACACAACAAGGTACCACGTGGGGCACACCTTTGAGAACATTGGATTCCGCCGTGAAGAAAAAACAAAGAGGAAAATCCGGTAGTGTTCAAGCAAACCATAAAGCAGGCAGAAAGAACTGCACCTTGTTAAAAAATGAAAAAAGCTTATAATCATAAGCAAATATCGTTTGTAATTGTTAACCCTGACAATTATGTCGATACATTTTCAAAAAATGGAAACTGGCTCAATAGCACACGAAAGCAGTGATCAATACCTTTATGGTGATCACTATTTTCATCTGAGAGATTTTTTCAGACAGTGCCAACGCTTCACCACAAAAGCCTACTTGCCCAGTCATGGCGGACTCAAAACAGTCACAAACCAGGATACTGTAGGAGGAACATTGAGGATTCTCATTGACGCAAAAAACAAAAAAGAGCCGGATGAAAGCGATTCCATTTTCTTCACGGAAGATTTTCTGAGAAGCATCGGACTGAATCACAGAAAACTGAAAACCCGCAAACCAGAAGATGATTACGATCCGGAAACAACAGGCGTGTACAAAAAAATAAGCTCAGAAATTGCTGAAAGGATCGAAAAAGAGTCCAACGACAAAAAGGCGGGATAACCTGAGAAGAGCTTACGCCTTCTTAAGAATCCTCTTCTTAAATTCAGGATCCGTGGCAATCTTGCTTTCTTCCGGGTAAATCTGGCCCTGGTATTTTGAGCTCCCCTTTGCATGGTAAGGGACCTCAGCCGTTGAGCTCATCTCTTCAAAGGCAAGCTGACAAACACGCATGCCCGGATAAAGTGCAACCGGCATACGGTTAATATTGGTAATTTCGAGTGTGATGGTTCCTTCAAAACCTGCATCAACAAAACCAGCCGTCGAATGGATAATAATTCCGAGTCTTCCGAGTGAGCTCCGTCCTTCAACGCGGGCAACAATGTCATCAGAAATTTTGATCTTTTCAAGGGTAACCCCCAGCACAAACTCTCCAGGCTGAACAATGAAAGGTACGCGTTCATCATCAACCTCAATCAGTCGGGCAACATCCTTAAAAGTTTCAGGCTGAAGCGGATCCAGAACCGGATATTTGGTATGATCGTAAATCTTGAAATATTTCCCGAGGCGCAAATCCATGGATGAAGCCCCCACATTCACCAGGTGGTCATTATCCGGTGATTCAACAACAATGTCACCTTTGAGCATGCGCGCTTTAATGTCCCGATCAGAAAGAATCATAAGGGTAAGAATCAACAAGTTCCATAGCCAGGCCAATATACTTGGAGGGAGTCAACATTTTCAACCTTTTTTTCTCATCGGCGGGAATTTTGAGGGTATCGATGAATTTTGAAATCGTCTGCTTGTTGACAACCTTGCCCCGGGTAAGTTCTTTTAACTTTTCATAAGGTTTCTCAACCCGGTATTTTCTCATGACCGTCTGGATCGGTTCAGCCAGAAGTTCCCAGGCCTGTTCAAGATCAGACTGAATAGCATTTGTGTTCAACTCCAGCTTCTGCAAACCCTGAATACAATTTTTATACGCAAGTATAGAATAAGCCAATGCTGAACCTACATTTCTAAGGGTTGTAGAATCCGTTAAATCACGCTGCAGCCTGGAGATTGGCAGTTTTTCCGAAAAGTAGCCGAGCATGGCATTTGCCAGACCCAGATTCCCTTCACTATTCTCAAAATCGATCGGATTCACCTTGTGAGGCATGGTAGAGGAACCAACCTCCCCTTCTTTCAGCTTTTGCTTAAAATATCCAAGGCTGATGTAGGTCCAAATATCACGATTCAAGTCGATAAGGATGGTATTCATCCTTTTTATTCCGTCAAACAGTTCCGCCATGAAATCGTGCGGCTCAATCTGAGTTGTATAGGCGTTATGTTCCAACCCCAAAGAACGTACAAATTTTTTGCTCGCCTCAAGCCATTTAACTTTAGGATAAGCAACAACATGTGCATTGAAATTCCCAACAGCACCGTTAATTTTCCCAAGAAATTTGACCGATTGAAGAATTTTCAGCTGACGGACAAGACGGTCGAGCACGTTGACAAACTCCTTCCCCAATGTGGTAGGAGTAGCCGGCTGACCATGGGTTCGTGCCATCATCGCAACATCTTTGTATTTTCTGGCAAGTTTTGCGACGTCCTGAAGCAGGCCAGAAAAAACTGGCAAAAGTTCTCCAACCACTCCATCCCTCAACATGAGTGCGTATGAAAGATTGTTGATATCTTCAGAAGTACAGGCAAAATGAATAAACTCAAAATACGGCTCAAACTCAGACCCCTTCAGGGACTCCTTGATATAATATTCGATCGCCTTCACGTCATGGTTTGTTGTTTTCTCAATCTCTTTTACGCGATTTCCAGCAGTAGCATCAAAAAACTCATAGATGGATCGGAGTCTGGAAAGCTCTTTGGGCTTCCAGGTTTTTGTTCCCTGCAGTTTGAGATCGTTACAAAGGAAAATAAACCATTCAATCTCAACATAAACCCGGTATTTCATGAGAGCCGCCTCGGAAAAAAATTTCCGGAGAGTTTCAACTTTCCTGTCATACCGGCCATCCAATGGCGAAATATTATAAATAGGATCTCTCATGAACGTTAGATCTTAAAAGATGATTTTACCTTCTGGACATGCTCCTCGTATTTCTTGCGAAGTTCAGAATTTTTGAGCGCAAAAATCCGTACGATGCACATCGCAACGTTTTGTGGATCAAGAACCGTAAGAACGGGGGTATCAGAAGGCATCTGGATCGTTGAGTTGAGATTGACCATCATGTCATCCTTGTCTGCAAAAGGCGGACAGGCAATAACCGGATGGTAGGAAGAACCCGCTGTACAGCCGGAAAGGCCGTTGGACCGTCCGGCAATGGTGACGTAACAAACCTGACCATCAAAGGCGTTATACCTGGCAATAACCTGAACCAGAAGTTCCGGCACTTTATGCGCAGAAACAACAATAACGTTATGAGGAATATTCCACCGGTCAAGCTCATCAGTAATCTTCTTTGCCCAATCCCTATCTTTCTCAGAACCCAGAAGTACCGGAACGATCATGTTGTCTGCCATAAGAGAACGTTGAGTTATAAAATAATGATTACGCCATGAAAGACTGGAGGTTCTTGGTAATCCGCTCCAGAACAGAACCCACCTGGGCCTGGAATGCCTGGCCGGTAATGAGCTCAAAAGCTTCAATATAGCGGCGCGCAGTTTCTGCCTTAATATCGTCAGGAATCTGAGGAATATCACCATCGCCACGGAATCCACGTTCAGCCAGCCATTCGCGGAGATACTCTTTATCTATCTTCTTCTGTTCTTCTCCGGCTGCAAAACGTTTCTCATACTCATCGGCAAACCAGAATCTTGATGAGTCCGGAGTGTGGATCTCATCAATGAGAACGATCTCACCTTCCGGGGTTACACCAAACTCATATTTGGTATCAACAAGAATGATGCCCTGCTTTGCGGCAATCTCCACACCACGCTGGTAAAGTTTGAGTGAAGCATCAGCAATCCGGTCATACTGTTCTGCAGTCAAAGCAGTCCGCTGAAGTATTTCATCGCGTGAAACGGATTCATCATGATCACCGTGCTCAGCTTTGGTGGAGGGTGTAAGAATCGGCTTATCAAATTTCTGGTTTTTCTTCAGGCCATCCGGGAGAATATTCCCGCAGAAATTGCGGACTCCACGTTCGTAATTATACCAGGCGCTGGTGGAAGTAACCCCTGTAATATAGCCACGGACAACCATTTCAATCGGGAGGGGTTTGCACTGCTTTCCAATAAGAACATTGGGATCCGGATATTCCATCACGTGATTCCCGATAATATCGTTGGTTTTCTCAAACCAGAATTTTGCCATCTGGGTAAGGACCTGCCCCTTAAAGGGAATAGCACAAATAACCCTGTCAAAAGCCGAAAGGCGGTCACTGGTAATAAGGACCCGACGATCACCCCTGATATAGTTGTCGCGAACCTTGCCTTCATACTTCTCACCAAGATTTGGAAAATCTGTCTTATCCAGACAGAACGGAATCTGAGCAATAAGATCTTTCTGGTCGATCATACAATAAAAAGCTTATGAAGTAACCGCAATGTATCATAGCTTTCCTGCCATTTCAAACCGGCTTTTATTAACTTTTTTTTCAAACTTGAACATGCTAATCTGCAGTCGATTTAGTCTTAAAACTCTTCACTATGTCTGAGAATCTTCAGAAATATGGAAATGTATGTGCCATCGTAGGAGGACAATGGGGTGATGAAGGAAAGGGAAAACTCGTAGACATCATGGCTGAACATTATGACGTTGTGGTACGTGCAACTGGAGGAGCAAACGCCGGACATACCGTTTATGTTCAGGACCAGCAAAACCCCGGGCAGTACAAAAAACACGTTTTCCATCTCATGCCATCCGGGGCCCTGTATCCCAAAACCGTGAATATTATTGGAAATGGCTGCGTTGTACACATTCCGACGTTTCTTGATGAGGTAAAGGTATTAAAAGAGAATGGCATTTCAGTGGATGGCCGTGTATTTATTTCTGACCGAGCCCACCTGATTTTTGAGTATCACAAAATGATCGACGGAATCCAGGAAGAGAGAAAGGGGAAAAACAAAGTGGGAACCACACGCCGTGGCATTGGCCCAGCGTACGCAGACAAGATCTCAAGAATCGGCATCCGTGTTCACGAACTGCTCGACCTCCACAAATTCGAAGAACACATGCGAGAAAACATTGAAATGCTGAAGAAAAACTATGAACTGTCTTTTGACATCGACGCTGAACTCGATTACTACCGCAACATTCTCGGTGAAATCAAACCGTACATTGCCGACACAGCCTTGATGGCAAATAAGGCCATCAAAGAAGGAAAAAAGGTTTTGATGGAGGGAGCCAATGCGACACTGCTCGATGTCGACCACGGAACCTATCCTTACGTCACTTCTTCAAACGCCTCCATCGGCGGAATGGTTGCCGGCTCCGGTATCGGAGCCACCAACATCACATCAGTGATCGGCATCATGAAAGCCTACTCCACACGTGTAGGCGCGGGCCCATTCCCGACAGAACTTGAAAATGAGATCGGCGAAAAACTCCGTACCACGGGCGGAGAGTTTGGTTCCACTACGGGCCGCCCGCGCCGCTGCGGATGGTTCGACGCCGTGGCTGCAAAATATTCCGTGATGCTCAACAACATGAAAAGCATCAACCTGACCAAACTCGACGTTCTAGACGACATGGATTCTATCAAAATCGCCACAGGATACTTTCATCAGGGGGAAAAACTGGAAAACTTCCCGGCATCAAGTGACGTGCTGGCCAACGTTGAAGTTGAATACATTGAACTTCCGGGCTGGAAAACTTCCATCAAGAAGGCCAAAACGATCAAGGATCTTCCCGAGAACGCAAGAAAATATGTTGAAAAAATCCAGGAACTCATTGAATGTCCAATCACATTTATCGGAACTGGCGTGGGCCGCGACGAAATGATTTTTGCGTAATCGTCGTGGATTACTTGCTCAGATTTTCAGGGCGAATCCGCAGGACTGGCGTATTCAAAAACGCCAGTGCCTGGGTAAAAAGCTGACCAGACAAAATAGTAACTGATCGTGACCGGCACATTTTCACGAGTTTTTGAATCGAGGGCAGTAAGGGTAAATCCATCGTAATTCAGAGTAAGCTTCCGCCCTGCAATAACATCCTCAAACTGACCGTTCTGCTGAACGAGGGTTTTTCTCAATGCGGCTTCTCCATAAGCTTTTTGCTCCGCATCAAGAATAATACCGTAAATTTTCTCCTTGGCTGGCAAACGACTATCTTGGTGCTCAACCGGGAAAAACATCTGGGTATTTCCGGAATAATCCGGATACGCCGGCTGAACATAATCGCCGGCATTTCCATTTTTATCCGAAAGTACCAAAGACCCCGGGTATTTTTTCAACCACTCACTCCAGGGAATCAAAAGCACATGCCCATCATACTGAGGAAGTTTTTCACCCCGTTTTGCTCCGGTCAAAGCCGATCCATCAAACTGCGACCAAAGTGACTGCGTGGGATGATCATACAGTACAGGAGTACCGTTCAGAAGCATCCCCGAAACCCCAAAACCTCTCGAAGCCCCTCCATCAAGTGACTGGTAAACGCGTGGCGTCATGGACAGCGCCGAATAGGTAACAATAACGGGATTCTCATTGATGAAATCATTCACCAATTCATGATGCTCAAGGATCTTTATCGGATACGCTTTCACATAATCGTCCTCCTGCTCCCACCCATCAAAAACCACCCCCAAAACCAGGTCATCGGGATTCATGAATTTTGCTTTGCGGGTCGCAACAAACACGGGAGCATCTAAGGAACGGATACAGTCCAAACCCTCAAGACAACCCTGATACATACGCTCCATGCTCTTACGATCTTCGTCCGAAATCAGCACCCCTTCCTGAGTTGTTTCCTGGGTACTCTCAAAAACAAACTGCTGAGTTTCCAAAAGTAACTTTTGCGCCGAATACAGACCAAGCGATTCAAAAACACGAAAACGTAAAACCAGCAGCATCGCAACAACAAAAAGAGCCAGAAAAAAACCAAAAACCGTCAATATTCTCCAGAATTTTGTATTCATGTTTATTATTGAAGGGTAACCGTAAACTCCTGGGAATGATCATTCTCCGGCAGGCCAGACGGATTATCTTTTTCAAAAACCAGCACCGCTTTCGTTCCAGGTTTTACCTTGTATTCGAGCTGAACAGTAAACGGAACAGCGTCATTCGTCATCCATTCACCGTCAGCATGGGCAAGAGCCCTGGCAATTTCACGACCGGCCGAATCGCGCAGAACAACAGGAAAAACTCCCTCAGAAAAGAACGTACCGCTGACCCTGCCGTGAACACTCAAAGGACTTTTCACTGGCTGCTGGAGATCAGGAGACATAATGGTTACCTGATCAGATGTTGAAGGCTGCTGAACGGACTGTGAAGACGCAACAATATTGAGCCCCACATGAATACCCTGCTGTGTCTGAGATACCGGCGCACTGTTCCCATTTGGCTGCTGAACATTACACGCGGATACTGCGAACGTTCCCACAAGAAGAACACCCGTAAGAAATGGTCGAGGAATATTCATAGTATGAACAAGATAAAGTGATCGGACAAATGATAGCACATCAGGATGTCCTGCGCATCATTTCAACACCCAGATCACCCCAGCGGCAATATTCACAGTCCTTCCCGGCAGGTGGCATCTTGGCATTCAAAAGTTTCACGACACGGTCGAGCAGTGATTTAATTCCCTCCCCTTCCGTAACAAGCTGAATAACCTGCACGTGAAACTGAACAAGCCCTTTTTCCTGAACCTGTTCCGGAACATAATAAACAATGTATCCGTTATGTCCGGTCTCAAAACCGTTCGCGGACATGAGCAGGTCATAACAGTCCAGCTGGAGTTGGGCATGATGATCATGACTCTCTTCTTTTGGATCAAATCCTCTCGTTTTAAACTTCAAGGGTCTATAAAAAGTTTTCCCTTCCATTTCGCTGACAATACATTCATCCGGGTGGCCCTGAAGCCGGACACCAAGTTTCTCATCAGAATAAAACAGGCCCTTCTTTGGATCACGCCAGCGCTTGATCAATTCCGGATCAGGTAAAAATTTGCCCTCAATCTGCGGAGCCAATTCAGACGGGAGCATGCCAAGTTCACGGAATCTGTCCGTATACTGTTTGAACATAAGTTCCATCCCGGTCGGAAGTGCTCCGTTTGTCTCACGCGGACGGCGCACATTTTCGTGAATCTCAACCCAAAAACAACGATTACAGTCCTGGTAAAGATTAAGCAATGGTGGTGTAAGTTCGTACATACAAAAAACAAAAGGAGGTGAATTGAGCTTTCCCAGTATACATGATATAATACCTGGATGCATAAAACACGCTTCTCATGACAAAAAAAACCGCAAAACCAACCCATCCCTGGGCACAACATACTGGAGAACTTTTGCAAAACCTGGAAACCTCAGAAAAAGGTTTAACGAACACCGAAGCTGAAAAAAGAATCACAGCGAACGGATACAATGAAATTGCCAAAAAAGGAAAGAAGTCGGGCGTACTCATCCTGCTGGAACAGTTCACAAATCCTCTGGTGGCTGTTCTGATTGCCGCAAGCATTATAGCCTTCTTTCTGGGTGAAAAGACGGACGCTATGATTATTATCGTGATTGTGGGCATCAATGCCCTGCTTGGTTTTGTACAGGAATGGAGAGCGGAAAAAACCGTACGGTCACTCAGAAAACTCATTGCCCAGGAAGCAAAGGTCCTGCGTGACGGACAAAAAACGGAGATTGATGCCAAGCTGCTTGTTCCTGGAGATATCGTTTACTTAAACATCGGCGACATTGTGCCTGCCGACATCCGTATTCTCCACCAGGAGGAAATGACCATTGATGAATCATCATTGACCGGCGAATCCATCCCTGTCATCAAAACAACCGCCGCAACTCCAGACACCAGAACGCTCCCTCAATACCTGAAGAACATCGCCTTCATGGGAACACATGTCATGAGCGGCAATGCAACGGGAGTCATCATCGCTACGGGAGAAAAAACATTTTTTGGCAGAACAGCATCCTACCTGAAAGAACCTGAAACGGTTTCTGATTTTGAAAAAAGCATTGGAACGTTCAGCAGCTTCCTGTTGAAAGTGATTCTCATCATGACGTTTTTTATCTTTGTGGTAAACACGCTGCTTCAGCACGGTATTCTGGAGTCTTTTCTGTTCGCCCTGGCTTTGGCCGTTGGAATAACACCGGAAGCACTTCCGGTTATCATCACCATCAGTCTTTCAAAAGGTGCCCAAAAACTGGCGAAAGCAAAAGTCATCGTCAAAAAACTGACCTCCATCGAAGATCTCGGCAATATGGATATCCTGTGTACCGATAAAACAGGAACACTCACCGAAGGAAAACTGACACTTGAGAACTACATCGACATTGAAGAAAAAACCGTTCCGGAACTTCTGGTGTTTTCCATGCTCTGCAATGACGCCATTGTCAGCAAAGGAAAAGTTGAAGGAAACATCATCGACCGCGCCATCTGGGAAAGCCCACACAAGGACAAAGTCATGACCGAGTATAAACAGTATAAAATCCTCGACCACAACGAGTTTGATTTCCACCGCCGCCGCATGAGTGTGGTGATTCAGGGCAGTAACGGTAAAAAATATCTGATCGTCAAAGGGGCTCTCGAATCATTGATGAGTGTTGCAAACAAAATACGGCTGGGCAGTAAAGATGTTGCGCTCAACCGTCATCACATGGATGAGTACATGAAAACCATCAACAAATATCGCGGAAAAGGGTACTCAACCATCAGCATTGCCATCAAAGAATGGAACAGTGACCATTCAAGCAAGGATGATGAAAAAGATCTCACGCTTTTGGGCTTTCTCGTTTTCATTGACCCGCCAAGGAAAAGCGCCAAGGCATCATTGGCCAAGATGCGCAAACTGGGTGTGGAAATAAAAGTATTAAGCGGAGACGACCCTCTGGTTACCGAAGCAATATGTGAAAAAGTAAATCTTGAAATCAAGGGAAACCGGATCATCACCGGCGACGAACTCGATGAGATGAACGACCAGGAATTTGCGGAAACTATTGAGAAATACAACGTGTTTTCACGCATCACGCCAGACCATAAATACCGGATCGTTAAAACACTCAATACCGGCCCCGAAAGAACCGTGGCATTCATGGGTGACGGCATCAACGACGCTCCAGCCATTAAGATTGCCGACGTTGGAATATCTGTAAACACGGCAACAGACATCGCCAAGGAAGCCGCTGACATTATTCTGCTCCAGCAGGGACTTCATGTCATCACCGACGGTATTATCGAAGGAAGAAAAATTTTCACCAACATCACCAAGTACATCCTCAATACCGTAAGCGCGAATTACGGAAACATGTTCACGGTAGCTGCATCTTCGTTCTTTCTCAAATTCATTCCCCTTCTACCATCACAGATTCTGCTCAACAACCTCATCACCGATACGCCGATGCTGGCAATCGCCACCGACAGTATTGATGCTGAACAGCTCAAGAAACCGAAAAAACTTGATGTTAAAATGATCAGGTCATTCATGAGTTTCTTTGGCCTCATGAGCACGATCTTCGACATGACGCTCATCCTGACACTGCTGTTCATCTTCAAGGCTGAACCAAACCTGTTCAGAACCGCCTGGTTTTTTGAATCGGCGCTCTCCGAGGTTCTGGTTACTTTTTCAATCAGAACCAAAAAACCTTTTTACAAAAGTACTCCTGGAAAATTTCTCAGCGTCATTACCGCACTTGTGGTTATCACCCTCTGCATTCTTGTCTTCACCCCGGCGGGACATCTCTTTGAATTCACTGAGCTCAACAGCTCCATTGCCTTGTTTATTGGAGCAATCGTCCTGACGTACTTTACAACCGCCGAAATCGTCAAAAAAAAGTTCTTCAAGAAGTTTGAATTCTAAAAAAAGAAAAGAGGGAGTAGAATGAGGATTATCAAAACTTTATTTCCTCATTTTTCTCTATGGAAAGAAAACAGATACTGAGGTCTGCTGCAGGCGCCCTTGCAATTGCCGGACTCATGTTCAGTGTTGCACTGGCTGAAACCACCGGGTTCAGTGATGTTCCATCATCACACCCGAACTATACCGCTATCATGGATCTGAAGACGAAAGGAATCATCAGCGGCTATCCTGACGGAACCTTCAAACCTGAACAGGTGGTGAACCGCGTAGAAGCACTTAAAATTATTCTGCTCGGATCGTCCGTAACCGTACCTGATGCATCAGGAACAGCCGGGTTCAGTGATACATCAGCAAACGAATGGTATGCAAAATATCTGATCAAGGCAAAATCACTCCAGATCGTTGGTGGATACCCGGATGGAACATTCAAACCAACCCAGACGGTAAACCTGGTTGAGAACCTCAAGATGCTCATCAATACCAAAGGAATAAGTCTTGCGAATATTACGGTCAATGAAAACCCATACGCCGATGCCATGAAAGACCAGTGGTACGCCAAATATGTCCAGTACGCCAAAAACATGCAATGGCTAACTCCGGATGGAAAAAACATGATTTACCCTTCCCAGGGAATGACGAGAGCTAAACTCGCTCAGTTGCTGTACAACTCAATGAAGACCCAGGAAACACCGGCAACACCGTCCCCTGCTCCAACACCAACACAGCAACCTTCCATTGATCAGCCATTACCTGACATGAACGTCAGTATCGAAAGTTCCGGATTTAGGAAAGATGCCATGACCATTGCCATCGGAACCAAAGTACGGTGGACCAATAAAGACAATGTGGCACACACCGTTACGAGCGATGATGGGAAATTCGACAGTGGATCCATTGCTCCCGGTCAATTTTTTGAGTTCACCTTCAATGAAAAAAACACTTTCAACTACCACTGTACATTCCACCCAAGCATGAAAGGTTCGATTACCGCTAAACCGGCCATTGAGGTTCCAACGGTCTAACAATGGGAAAAAGGACCACAACCACCATCAGAAAGATACAAAAAAGCCCCGCTCGTCACCTCGCGGGGCTTTTCAAATAGCAAGATTTCAATGGTGGACGCTATAGGACTCGAACCTATGACCCTCTCGGTGTAAACGAGATGCTCTACCAACTGAGCTAAGCGTCCATAAACAGGGCGAAGGAAAACTATCATAAGCCACCGGTGATTTCAAGCTTTTCCAGCCCAATTAGACTCCAACATGCAAAACGGTCATAACAACTAATGTTGAAGCCATGAGAACAACGAAACACACGGAAATCCAGGAAAGGATATTCGTCACCATACTGTTCTTAAACTTCCCCATAAGCTTCTCTTTATTCAGTAACGTCAGAATGGCAATAAAAAGGACCGGCAAAACGAAGGTATTCATCATCTGGGAGCCGACAAGAATGTTGATGAGCGGCAGGTTGGGAACAAGCATGACTGCCGCCGCAGAGAAAATACAGAAAGCAAAAATGCCGTAGAAAGCCGGTGATTCCTGTTTTAGATCCACTCTGCCTTCCCATCCAAAAGCTTCCGTGACAACATAAGCGGAAGTCATGGAAACAACCGCCAGGCCCAAGAGCGAAGCATTCAAAAGTCCCCAGGCAAAAAGATGTTTGGCAAAAGTTCCGGCCAGCGGTTCCAGTGCAAGAGCAGCCTGCCCGGCATCCTCAATTCTGATTCCCGCCTGATGAAGCGTTGCACTCGTAGCCAGAACAATAAAAAAGGCTACAACGTACGTCCAGGTCGCCCCGGCAATGACATCCCATCGGGAATATTTCATATGCTCGGCTGCAACACCTTTATCCACATAATAGGATTGCACAAAAAACTGTCCCCAGGCCGTAATGGTCGTACCGATAATCGCCACAGCCGTGTAAAAAAAGTTCGGAGTCCACTCCACCTGCGGTACGAATGAACCATGAAAAACCTCCCCAAGATCGGGCCTCGCCAAAAATCCGGCAACAATATAAGCAAAAAACAGCAGTGAAGAGGTTAAAAAGATCTTCTGAACAAACTTGAAAGACCCCTTGTAGACAATAAACCAGATAGCCAACCCAGCCAGCGGAACAGCAATATACCGTGGAACACCATAAATATCGGCAACGCTGGAAATACCGGCATATTCGGCAAGAACATTTCCCAGATTGGCAAAAAAGGTAATTGTCACCACAAAAGTTGTCGTCTTGAGACTGAAATTTTCACGGATCAAAGCCGCCAACCCTTTTCCAGTCACCAGACCAAGGCGTGCGCCCATTTCCTGCGTGACGGCCAGAATAAACGTCACGACAAACAGCAGCCACAGCATTTTATACCCAAAAACAGATCCAGCCACCGAATAGGTCGTAATGCCACCTGCGTCATTATCGGCAGTACCGGCAATGATCCCAGGGCCAATAACACTGAGGATCAGAAGCCATTTCATTTTGGCTTTTTGAATGCGGGACGGTTTGATCTCCTTTTCGAGGGTTTCCATCGGAATTAGGCATCAGGAATAAGAACGCGCAGAATATCATCAACGGTGACGATACCGCGGATGACCTTCTTTTTATCAACAACGGCCATGGAAAGCAGGTCGTATTTAGTCATGAACTTGGCAATATCCTCAAATTTTGTCTGGATTCTCAAAGTTTTGACAACCTTCGACATCACTTCGGACACTTTCTGTTTTGGATTGGCCAGTAACAGGGTCCGGATCGAAACGACGCCGAGAAGATGCTTTTCATCATCGATGACGAAAATATGGTAGAGCGAACGAAAATCTCCAGAATTTTTTCGGATGAAATTAATGGCATATTGAACGGTCTCATCCTGGTTAATGGTCATAAATTCTGAAGTCATCAAACCTCCCGCAATATCATCACGGTACCCTGAAAGCTGATGAAGTGTTTTTGCTTTCCTAACTCCCAGCCTTTTAAAAACCTGAATGCGTTTATGTTCGGAAAGGTCTTTCAGCACATCAACCGCTTCATCCGTCGGCATCTCCTCCATAATGGTTGCCAGGGACTTCGGATTGATATGTTCAAGCAGGGTATCCTTATATTCAGGATCAACCTCACCCAAAACCTCAGCCGCCGTTTCTTTATCAAAGGACTGAACGAGCTTGGTACTTTCCGGAAGTGTAAGGTTTTCAATCAGGTTGGCAATGTCCGCGGGATGAAGTTTTTGGAGTTTCTGATGAGTGGTTTTCAGCTGAAGACTTCCTACACTCCCCTTCACCAGACTGACATTGTACCAGTCAATAAATTTGGACTGAAGACTGCTGAAAAAAGGCAATCTTCCCAATCCAAGTCTTCTGAACAAAGCCTTGTTACTGATATCAATCCCTACCACGGAAAATCCGTCATCAAGTTTCACCATTTGAAGATCATTGACTCTCACAACACGGATACCTTTCACATCAAAAATCTGCTGATCCAAAACATCACGGGAAAGCAGAAACTCATCATTCGCAGCCTCATATTCAGTTTTCCAGCAGTTGGATTTATTAAGAGTAATCTCTCCCCTGCTCAGAGTTTCAATGCACTGATACGGAATGAACGAAAGACGCCGTCCGTCCCTGAACAAAACCCCATGGACTCTGGGATAACCACCCTCTTTTGCTTTTACAACAACATCTTTCAGGCGACCGATCGTCTCCTGTTTATTATCAATAATCTGGACTCGAAGAAGTTGACTGAAAAAAATCATACGTCAGCAGGGTAAGGCTGTGAAAACGCATGCTCGCAACGAAAATCCTTAGTTGTAAGCCAGAGGAATAAATACTCCAATGCCCAAAAGGAATGTCATCACCCAAAAAAGAAGCAAAAATTTTCTCATGAACGCGAAAAAAACTGGCTCCATGTTATCAAATAACTGCTTAAAATCAAACAGAAAAGCCTACACACTCTTCCGGATATTTCCAAGAAAAAGCATGAAGACAAAAAGAAGAAGAGCAAGAAGAACAATGGCTCCTCCGGCAATAATATCGAACTGATAGGAAAGTACGAGCCCCGCAAAAACTGACAAAACTGAAAACAGAACAGAATACCAAAGCGTCTGACGGAAACTTTTGGCGATCTGCAAAGCCGCAAGCACCGGAATAACCATGAGCGCTCCAACCATCAGAATGCCCACAATACGCATACTCAATGCCACCGTCACAGCCGCAAGCGTCATCAGCAGAAGATTCATCACCTTGACCCGAATCCCGCTGACTTTTGCAGCCTCCTCATCAAAACTAATATAGAAAAGCTGGCGATAATACCCCAAAAGAACAACCAGGACCACAATGGTTAATCCCAAAATAATATATACATCCATCTCCTCAACGGCAGCAACGCTCCCAAAAAGATAACTGAACAGATTCACGTTAAATCCGTGCGCCAAACTGATAAGCACGAGCGCAACAGCAAGACTTCCTGAAAGAAAAAGTGACAATGCCGCATCTCCATAAATTTTCTGCTCACTCCGAAGTTTCTCAATAAAAAAGGCCGCAATAATACAGGCAATAACGGCTGTCGCCACCGGGTGCAATCCACTGATAATACCAACGGCAACCCCCGCAAGAGCAACATGGGAAAGAGAATCCGCAAAAAGAGAAAACCTCCGCATCACCAAAAAAGTGCCTATGAGCGGAGCAATAACGGCAATGGCTCCTCCGGCAATAAATGCGCGGACCATGAATGAGTAGTTGAATATTTCAAGCATATCAATGACCGTGAAGAATCAAGCGGAGATCTTTTCCATAAAGTCTCTCAAAATAATCACCCTGGGCAAACCCATTGGGTTCGCCATGATAAATAAGCGTCTGGTTCAGACAGGCTACACTGTTCGCCTGGGTGGCAATGACATCAATATCATGTGAAACCAGAATAATGGTAATCCCCTTCTCTTTCCTCAACTTCTGAAGAAGAAGATAAAACTGTTCCTGAGCATGAATATCAATCCCGACCGTTGGCTCATCGAGCGCAAGAAGACATGGATTGCTGGCCAAAGCCCGGGCAATAAAGACGCGCTGTTGCTGCCCGCCGGACAGCTGGTGAACAGGAGTATGCTGATATTTCAGCATATCAACATCTTCAAGCGCGTTCTCAACCAATTGCTTATCCTCCTGGTTGAGAAAAGAACCGAAACCTTTATAGGCGGTTCTACCCATGGCAACGACCTCAAAAACTGTTGCCGGAAAACGGCGATCAAAGTGCGCAGCTTTCTGGGAAACATATCCAACGCAACTCCAGCGGTGAAAATCTTTGAGTGTTTTACCGAAAAGATGGATCGATCCATGCTGAAGCGGCAATATGCCCACCATCAATTTCAGGAGGGTGGACTTGCCTCCGCCATTGGGACCAATCAGCCCGATAAAATCTTCCGGATACACATCCAGATTAATGTCCTTTAACACCGGCATCCCGGGAAGATATTCGAACGAAAGATTCCGCACACAAATAACGGGCTCACGGACTTCCGACGCCGAATTTTTCTCTTTCTTCTTATGGGGTATGTGCTGGGTCATAGGGACATTTTACCTGCAATTCATGGCAATTTGAAGATTTCGAAGATTTTCTCTCATAACACTGAAATAGTTTTTCCCCTCGGCAATCTCTCCATCGGTTAATCCTTCAAGCGGATTAACAACGAGCGTCTGTGCTCCAACTTCATTCGCGAGAGTTTCACCAACCTTGGAACTCACCAGCGTTTCAACAAGAACATATTTTATCTGTTTTTCTCTCAGGAGATCGGTCAGATCCACAAGAACCTTTGGAGAAGGTTCAGACTCCGGGGAAAAACCGGCGACTGAAATCATATTCAGACCATATCGCTTGGCAAGATACCCAAAAGCAGCATGGTTGGTTACAAAATCTTTCATGGCACAGTCACGCAACCCATTACGGAAATCCTGATCAAGCTGTGACAGCTTATCCTGAAAAATCTTCGCCCTCTGCAAGTATTTTTCGGCATTTGAAGGATCGATATCCGCAACTGCCTTTTGAAAAAATTCAGCTTCCTGGGAATAAAGAACAGGGTCCAGCCAGATGTGGGGATCATTAGCCACAATCCCCCTGACCTGGGCGGACTGATTCAGAACTCTCACTCCAGACCTTTGAAGTTCCGGAGTGAGTTTTTCAAGCCACGGTTCAAGTTGCAATCCATTCACGACCAAAAGATCGGCACTTTGCAGCGCCGCAATATCTTTAGGAGAAGGCTCATAGTCATGGGGTTCCGCACCTGCAGGAACAAGATTTCTGACCACCAGGTTTTCTCCGCCAACCTCACGTGCAATCTCATAGAGAGGATAAAAGCTTGTCGTGACGCTTACCTCAGAAGATTGCTGCGTTTGGACAACCGGTCCACTGTTGTCTCCCAGCCCGGCATTGCCCTCACAACCCGCCAGAAGAAAAATTACTCCGGCCGCCACTCCCATTTTCCTCAGATCCATTCGTATCATAGTATTATTCCTTAACAATCACCCACAGAATAAACGCAATATTATTGCAAGTCAAGCTTGACGACAAGAACCAAAAAGAGCTGTATGAAGGAAAAAGAATTATGGTATAACGTAAACACCTAAGAACACCCCATGAAAAATTACACCAGATACGCCCTAGAAACCCTCAAGAATGAGGGATTCAAAATAACAAAACAGCGCCAGATGATCGTTGAACTCTTGGCAAAGACTGAAAAAGCTCTTTCCCCCTATGACATGAGAGACACGCTTAAGAAACAGAAAATCAACGCCGACGTTGTCACCATTTACCGTATTCTGGAAACGCTGGAAAAACTCTCGCTTGCGCACAAGGTTCTGGCCCTGAATGGATACATCCGCTGCAACACAGACGAAATAACAAAAGGAAAAACGCTCTGCCACCACTATCTTCTCTGCAAAAATTGCCACAAAGTTGACGAAGTCGAGGGAGAAGACCTGTCCAAACTCGAACAGAAAATAGCAAAAACAAAGTTATTCCAGATCCAGTCACACTATCTGGAATTCATGGGCTTATGCAAAAACTGTAGAAATAAGCTGAAAAAATGATGGACGTCACCGATGAACAGTTCGAAAAATATCTCGAAGAAGCCTGGAAGAAAATTCCCGAGCATTTTAAGGTGGAACTCGAAAACGTTTCAATCCGCATAGAACATTCCCCAAACGCCGGACAGCTTGAGCGTGCAAAAGCGAAAGGGCACACTCTACTTGGGCTTTTTGAAGGGCTGGCAAAACCGCAATGGGGACAAGCCACTTTTGGTGAACAGCCAAGCAAGATCAGCATCTTTCAGGATCCCATAGTAAAAAACGCCCGTACGGAAGACGAACTGGAAAACCTGGTGCAGGAAGTTCTCATGCACGAAGTTGCCCACTATTTTGGCTACAACGACGAAGAAATGTGTGTACTGGACGACCAGCTGCGCCACAAGCTCCGTGAACAAAAAGACCATTCGAATGAATGATCATGGTGCGCGGGAGAGGACTTGAACCTCCATGCCCTTACGGGCGCTACCACCTCAAGGTAGTGCGTCTGCCAGTTTCGCCACCCGCGCAAGCAACCAATTGAAAGCCCACCCATTCTAGCGAATCAAAAAAAAATCTCAAGAGATAGTGAAACGAAGAAATTTATGGTTAAATCATAAAGGTCTGTACTCACGAGCCATTCACACCATAACGTGAAACAACAATTCCGTTCACAAAAACTGCTCGAAAGACTGCAACATCATCCAGAGAAAAAGGCCACAAAAGACCTGCAGATCGTTCAAAAAATCAAAAGACTCTCCCTGTTCAAGAAAGCAGTATCCGTCTGCCTTTACCTTCCAATTCACGGTGAAGTGGATCTCACGAGGATATTTTCAGCGGCAACCGCCGCCAAAAAGAAACTGATTTTACCACGGGTCAAAGGAAAAAGCCTGGATCTACATGTCGTAAAAAGCGTAGAGCAAACCAGTCCGGGGAGTTTCAATATTCTTGAACCGCAAAAGCATCTGCCAAAAATAAAGCCTGAAGAGATTGATCTGGTGCTGGTGCCCGGGGTGGTTTTCAGTGAGAACGGCCACCGGGTTGGGTACGGAAAGGGGTTTTATGACAGACTCCTCAAGAAAACCCAATGCCCAAAAATTGGCATTGCATACGGATTCCAAATAGTGAAGAATATCCCAGGCGCACCACACGATGTTCCAATGGATATGATCATCACCGAATCAAAAACGCTAAAAGTTAAAAGAAAAAAGCCCGCGGCAGCGTAGCGCAATATAACGGCTTTTATCTTTTGCCTTTTAACCTCAAACTTATGGAGATGCCTGCTCTCAAGTCGTACGATCAACAGATCTACGATGCTATTAAACATGAGGAACAACGCCAGAGTGATGGAATGGAGCTTATTCCGTCAGAAAACTACGTTTCCGTCCCGGTACTTGATGCCATGGGATCATTGATGACCAATAAGTATTCTGAAGGATATCCAGGAAAACGTTATTACGGCGGCCAGGAGTACGTTGATGTTGTCGAAAATCTTGCGATCGACCGCGCCAAACAGTTGTTTGGCGCTGAACACATCAATGTACAGCCGTACTCAGGAAGTCCAGCCAACACTGCCGTATATTTTGCCCTGCTCAACTACGGTGACACCGTTCTGGGCATGAAGCTCGACCACGGTGGTCATATTACCCACGGACTTCCCATCAGTTTTTCAGGAAAATCCTACAATTTCATCGGGTACGGAGTTGAAAAAGAGACCGGAAGGGTCAACATGGATGAAGTAAGAAAACTCGCACTTGAACACAAACCCAAAATGATCGTTGCAGGATTTTCCGCCTACTCCAGAAATCTCGACTGGAAAAAATTCAAGGAGATCGCTGATGAAGTCGGGGCGCTCACCATGGCTGACATCGCCCACATAGCCGGGCTGATTGCCGCAGGAGTAATTGAATCCCCTGTTCCATATTTTGACGTAGTAACCACAACAACCCACAAAACACTCCGTGGACCACGCGGAGCCATGATCATGTGCAAGGAAAAACATGCCAAAGCCATTGACCGGGCCGTATTTCCGGGACTTCAGGGAGGTCCCCATGATCACATCATTGCCGCCAAAGCCGTGGCGTTCAAGGAAGCGCTTGAACCTGCATTCAAGGCTTACGCGCTCCAGGTGATCGCCAACGCAAAAGTACTCGCGGAAGAACTCATGAAATACGGATTCAAGATTGTCTCGGACGGCACAGACAACCACCTGATGCTCATCGATCTCACCAACAAAAATGTTGCCGGGAAACAGGCCCAGGAAGCCCTGGATAAAGCCGGGATCACCTGCAACAAAAATACCGTGCCGTTTGAAACACGCAGTCCGATGGACCCAAGCGGTATTCGCCTTGGCACCCCTGCCATTACAACCCGCGGGATGAAAGAACCAGAAATGAAACTCATCGCCGGGTGGATCAATGAAGTCATTGCCAACTGGCAGAATGAAGAAAAACTTCAGGAGGTAAAACAGGCCGTAAAGGATTTGTGCAGCAAATTCCCGGTCCCTGGAGTCACCGGCTAAGCAATCCGGCTAAAAAGTCTTTTTCAAAACGATGAGCGTAATATCGTCCATCTGTTTGTACTTGCCACTGAACTCCTTCACATCGGCAAGCAGAGCATTCCTGATGGCAATAGATGATGGCAGGTCACTGTATTCACTGACTGCCCGTTTGAATCTGGCCATACCATACATCTCCTTCTCATTTTTCCAGGATTCAGGAATTCCGTCAGAATAAAGAACGAGCACGTCATCTTTTTCCAAAACTCTCTCCTGAACTTTTAACAAACGCCCAATGTCCGGGAACATACCCAAAGCCAACCCGCCTGCCGGAGTAAGCGTGACCTTTTTATCTTTGGCATGGAAATGGATCATCTGCTCATGACCGGCATTCACAAACTGGAGTTTATTGGCGGCAGCATCCCAATCCAGCATCACCATGGTCAAAAACATGTTGGAGGCGGTCTTTTCCTTGATCACCTTATTCATGCTGATCATAAGGTTCAATATATCCTCTTTTCCGGCCAGGTGATAAGCGAGCGCATTGGCAATCGATACCACGATTCCGGAAGGAACTCCGTGCCCGGTAACGTCACCGATATACATCATGAGTTTTTCCTCGCCAAGACGAATAAAATCATAACAGTCTCCACCAATCTCTTCAGCCGGCAAAAGGCCCGCTGAAACATCCAGTCCCTTAATTTTCGGCATTGTTGTAGGTAAAAGCTGCTTCTGGATTTTCGCGGCAAGTTCAAGTTCCTTGGCAACGCGTTCTTTATAAACAAGGGCTTTCGTACTTACCTCAAGATCGGCAGCCATTTTGTTAAAAGAGTTGGCCAGGGTTTCCAGTTCATCCTTGGTTTTCACGTCAACGCGATAATCAAACTTTCCGGTAGCAAAAATTTCAGCACCTTCCTTCAGTTTGCGCACTGGCTTGGTAATCGTTCCGGCGTAAAGAATCGCCATCAGAATACCAACGCCAACACCAAAGACAGCCAGAAGCAGAATGCGCATCGTGGTCTGGTTAATACGATCCTGAAGGGCCTGGTATGTTATGGTATAAACAACGGAGAAATCGCTTGAAGCCGGCTGCACAAGATACTGGATCTTTTCATCCTGGGCCAAAGCTCCCACAGGTTTTTCGTTGAAATCAACGGAAGAATAGGCACCATCCTCATTTTTCTTCAGATAAACCACCCGTTTTGTTTCAAGCGTTTTCACTGATGTATTACGGGATTTCACCTGTTCAGCCAGTGTCGTGTCCTGAATATTCCGGGTTTGACCATCATACTGTTTCTCTTTTTCCGTATTGGAATCATAGACAATCTGGCCGTTGTATCCAACAACCTGAATCGCGGCAATATCAACATTTTTCGCAAAAACATCCTGAATATTTCTGTTGAAATAGACAAAACTTTTCTGCTCAAGATACAGTGAATAATCACTGACAATATTGGCAGCGGTCAGTTCAGCAAATGAACGTCCCTTATCAAAAATATCTTTGGTAAGTTCACGCTGTTTTTCACCAATAAGCACAAACGCGGCAGCACTCAGCATCACCACAATAAGGGCGCTAATGGTAAGAACAAGTTTTGTTTTAATTGAATGAAGCATAGTTGTTATTTTTTGATTTCCGCAGCATAGATGTACCCATCAACACGGGGCTCAAACTGCAGGTTTTTCTTAAAGGCAAAAATGGTTTGTGTCTCAAAAAGAGGGATTCCCGCAATATCATCTTCCACCAGAATTTTCATGGCATCCTGCATACTCTTGAGTCGGGATTTTACCTGAAGGTTCTGCTGACTTTCATCAATAAGTTGATCAGCCTGCACGTTGGCGTAATTCGTTCCATTGTACTGGCCTGCAAAGCCGTTCGAATCCCGTGAATGCGCAACACTCTGTAAAAAGTCGTTCGCATCGCCAAGCTCAGAACGCCAGCCCAGGTAATACATTTCCGACGTTCCACTTTGAAGTTTTTCCTGAAAATCCTGACCGGAGAGTGGATTCAGAACTACATCAACACCAAACTGTTTAAACTGATCCTGAACGTATTGGGCAATAACATCGTTCCCTTCAGCATAATCAAGCGTTACCGCGAGCTGCTCAAAAGATTGTGAAGTCACAGGTTCAGCGGTGCTTTGGGCTTTCTTGATGTCAAAATCGTAACCCTTCAGCGAAGGATTAAAACCGAACACCCCGCTACTGACAAACTGCCGGATTGGCTGTGCATAGCCGTTGGCAATCTCCACAAACTGTTGGCGGTCAAGAGCATAGGCAGCCGCCTCACGCAGAACTTTATCCTGAAAAACTCCTGTCTGGGTATTCAGCATAATGAAACTCACTTCAAGGCTCGGGACCGATTTCATGACCAGATCGGCGGATTCAAGATTTTTTGCGGCAGAAGGAGGAACATCAGCCAAAATATCAACAGCTCCAGATCGTAATGCAGCAATACGCTCATCGCGGTCTTGAAGAGTTTTGAGAGTAAGTTTTCCAAAATAAGGCTCATCACCCCAATAATTGGCAAACCGCTGGAAAGTAATCACATCACGGTCTCTGCTCACAAACTGATAAGGACCGGTTCCAATTGGAGAATCAAAGGTCGCATAATCCTTGGGGAAAATATAGGTAACCGCCAGTTTGTTCAGAAGAAGCGGATCAGGAACCTTTGTTGTAACCCGGACGGTCAAATCATCAACAGACTTCACATCTGCAATACTGTTCAGAAGATTCTTCAGCTGTGAATCAGGATCATCCTTTGCCTTTTGCAGACTGGCCACAACATCAGAAGCCTTCACTTCAATACCGTTGTGAAACAGAACATGAGGCCGGAGTTTAAACTCCCAGGTCTTTGGATCTAAAAGTCCCCAGGCAACAGCAACGGCCGGTTCTATTTTCAAATTACGGTCAGTACGGACAAGGCCCTCATACACATTCACCAGGCGACTCCTGGTCACAGCATCAAACTGCGTCGGATTGAGACTCTGAGGAGACTGTGCATAAGCAATCGTCAACGCCTCAGCTGATCCATGAACATCAACAGTTCCTGTAAAAGAGTTGGCAAAGAACAGAATTTGATCTCCCCCAAAAAGAATGATACCCACAAACACCAGAACGAACGCGTAGAGGCCCAATGCAGCTTTTTTCACCAGATCTTTCATGTTCATTGCGACTGCCACAGTTTTTTGTTTTAGGTATTTGTGTGATTTGAGACCAAATTTATCTTAATAGTATACCAAAAAAAGCAGGATTTTCCAAGGGGCTTGAAATCAAAAAATAATAGAAAACCTGCATAAGATGATTTTAGAAGAAAGAACTCACAGCCCTCCCCGCACGCCCCTAACTTCAGGACGGCAGGGAAGGGCGAGTTTAAGGGGTTGGATGTACAGACGCTGTTCTTGATGTCACAGATAGTTCCGTAGCCGCAGACACCAGCACAGGCATCCTTGACGCACGAAACGGTCTTCGTATCGCGGTCAAACGCGCAATGCGTCTTCCCGCTGCACTTGAGTTCAAAACACTTCGCAACATAGGGGTCGGGCTTCACGGCCACCGGAACAGGCTGGGGTTTGCTGGGGTCGATCATCGGCCCCACCGGCGCATCACACGCGACGAGCAGGTGAACGAAAGACAGCAGAGGAACAACTACACGGTAACGCATGGTCATGGACGAACTCCTTCTTGGCCAAAAGGCCAGTTGTCGTGGCCAAAGGCCAGGAATCTTGAATGGAAGTATAACGCCTAATAATCTAAAGCATCAGTCTTCCATCCAAGACATTCTTATGCAGATTTTCAATGAACAGTCGGACTTATCACCAAAAATCATCATGATCTTTATGATAAATCACAAGTAAGCTTTATAACATATTTTTGGTAAAAAGTCAACACCCTTACTTCTTCAAGATTGCCAGGAAAGCTTCCTGAGGCAAATCTACTTTTCCAACCTTCTTCAAGCGTTTTTTCCCTTCTTTTTGCTTCTTCAACAGCTTGTCCTTGCGGGTTCTGTCGCCGCCATACAGTTTAGCAGTAACATCCTTACGCATTGCAGAAATCGTTTCACGGGCAATAACCTTGCTGCCAATAGCAGCCTGAATGGCCACTTCAAATTGGTGTTTTGGAATAAGTTCCTTCAGTTTTTTACACATATCAATACCAATATGGTAAGCCTGATCACGATGAACAATCATCGAGAGCGCATCAACTTTCTCGCCAGCAATGAGCATATCCAATTTGACCAGGTTCCCCTCCCGATACTCAAGATACTCATAATTCATGGAAGCATAGCCTGAACTGATGCTTTTCAGCGAATCGTAATAATCGACCACAATCGAAGCCAACGGGACCTCAAAAAGCAAAATGACCCGGTTTTCATCAATATACTGGATGCTTTTATTCAAACCACGCTTTTCGAGCGTCATCTGCATAATGGTTCCTACATACTCTTTTGGCGTCAAAATCTCCACTTTCACCCATGGCTCCCGGATGGCCAGAATTCTGGCAGGATCCGGTAAATCCGCCGGATTCGCCACAAAAACTTCTTCGCCTGAAGTCACCACGGCAATATAGGATACAGATGGAGCTGTAACGATAAGATTCAGATTGTACTCACGTTCAAGCCGCTCCTGAACAATATCCAGATGAAGCAGACCCAAAAAACCACAACGGAACCCGTGACCAAGAGCACCGGACTGTTCAGGTTCAAACGTAAGGGCAGAATCACTTAACTGGAGCTTCTGCAAGGCATCACGCAATAATGGAAAATCGTCCCCATCCACACAAAAAATACTCGCAAAAACATAAGGTTTCACCACCTTATACCCCGCAAGCGGCCTGGCCTCACGAGCCTCCAGAGGCTGCGTCCCCGGCTTCCAGATCGTATCACCAACACGGGCATCAGCCACATTTTTTAAACCCGAAACAACATACCCAACCTCACCGGCAACCAGAATATCAGCAGCCAGGTATTTGGGCTTAAAATAACCGACTTCAAGCACTTCAAGTTCTGTCTTATTATGGAGAAGAAAAATCTTGTCACCACGTTTTAATTCACCAGACATCAGACGAACATAGGTCACAACACCACGGTATGAGTCATACACCGAGTCAAAAATAAGCGCCTTGGTTTCATCTCCTTCATCGGTGTCCTTCGGCGGCGGAACGCGCTCAATCACCGCTTCCAGAACTTTCTCCACATTCGTACCTTCCTTGGCTGAAATAGCAATGATCTCATCCTTGGGGATCCCAAGGGTATTCTCAATTTCCTGGGCACGACGTTCTACATCTGCGGATGGAAGATCTATCTTGTTCAGGACAGGAACGATCGTCAGATTGTGATCAAGAGCCAAATAACAGTTCGCCAGGGTTTGTGCTTCAATCCCCTGGGTGGCATCAACAACCAGAATTGCCCCTTCGCAGGCCGCGAGACTCCGAGAAACTTCATAGGTAAAATCCACATGCCCCGGGGTATCGATAAGATTCAGAACATAGTCCTTGCCGCCAGATTTCCAGTTCATGCGTACCGGCTGGAGCTTAATGGTGATTCCCCTTTCCTGTTCCAGCTCCATGGTGTCAAGAAGCTGCTCGTGCTTCATTTCTCTCTTGGAAACCGTCCCGGTCACTTCCAAAAAACGGTCAGCCAGTGTTGATTTGCCGTGATCAATATGGGCAATGATGCAGAAATTTCTTATCCGGGAACTGTCTCTCATTATTTGAACAAAATTTTTATACAAACTCGCAGTTTTCAAGGGACGCATCCCTTCAAGAACGAGAATCGCAGAGAGTCTAGCAAACATTGTACGGAAGTGCAATTTCTGCTATACTAATAAGATTATCGAAACCAAAAAAACACATGCAGTTCAAAGTACCTCAAAATGTTCAGCGTGAAGATAAGATCGTAGGACCGTTAACCCTGCGCCAGCTCATTATCTGTGGTGTTGGCGGAGGTATCGCCTATGCCATCTATGTTGGTCTGGGGAAAGAGTATCTCTGGATTACCTGGCTGCCTCCGGTCGCCATCATCTCACTTGTGACGATTCTTTTTGCCTTTGTACGGCCACTTGACATGAATTTTTCAAGGTTTCTCGCCGTATATCTTGAACACGTCCTCCTGCCTCAAAAAAGATACTGGGTCCAGGGAAGCGCAGAAATTATCACTTCCATGTATACAAGCATGAAGCCGCAAAACAAAGTCGAGAAAAAAGCGGAAGCCAAGGCTGAAGAAATGATGGATAAAAAGAAAAAACTCGAAGAACTCAGCAAAATCCTCAATTCACACAACAACTCCCTTCAACAATAATCACCATGGCCAATCCAAGTCCCAACAGTGAATCAACCAGACAAAGCGCAGCAAAAAAAAGTCCAGCGAGCAGCACGCAGACATATCTGCGCATCGCTGAAATCCGAGATGATACCGTTGTGCTCAAAAACGGTGGATTACGCTCAATCCTGAGGGTATCAAGTATCAATTTCAACCTGAAATCGGAAGAGGAACAGAACTCCATTATTTACTCCTATCAGGGATTTATCAACACGCTTGAATTCCCTGTTCAGATCGTCGTCAGGTCAAAAAAACTCGACATCGATAATTATCTGGAAAAGCTGAAGAAAATAGGTGAAAAACAGACAAATCCACTCCTGCAAACGCAAACCTACGAGTACGTTGAGTATATCGCCAAACTTGTAGAATACGCCGACATTATGGAAAAGGACTTCCTGGTGGTGGTTCCTGTCGACCCCCTGCGAAATCAAAAACCAACGATCATCCAGAAGTTCTTCCAGAACATGAATGCCAAAGACACCTACGAAAGCATCAAACGCCGTCACGATGAATTTGAACAGCTCAAAAAAACACTCGTTCAAAGAGTCAGCTCAATCAAGGTTGGCCTTGAAAACTGCGGGCTAAAAGTGCAGGAACTTACAACCAAGGAGCTTATCGAACTCTTTTACAACATCTACAATCCAACCGTCGCCAGATACGAAAAAGCCAAAGAAGTCCAGGACATCAATGTCCAAACTGATGAACAGAAAATAGCCCAGGACTATTCAGGAATGTAAGCTCCCCATAAAACGCTTGCATTTGATAACATTTAGGTTTGGCAAATCAAAAAAAACTCCGTAATATCCACGGGGTTTTTTCATTATATTATCATGACAAACAGTATTGACTTATTAAAGAAAATATATTATAAAAATACTTCAGGTTCATAAGAATCTATGAGCACAACCGTCCCCTCAATTCACCCGCCGGCACCAGACCAGGAACTGGAACCAATCCTCCTGGGACCTGAAGCAGTGGCATTGCACGGAAACGGAGCCGCAAACGCCTGCAGTGAGGAAACTGGAGAAACCGCAGACAAAAACCCCCAAGCCTCTCCACTGGAACGCAGAAGCACTTTCCCCGGGATGGAAGCTCACCGGAGACTTTTTGCGAAAATTGAACGGATCGTTCGGAGATACAGTATAGACCCACTCGCAAAAAACGCTCAGGGCGAATACATCACAAACCTGGACACGGTTCAACAGATGCTCGAAGGCGAAATCGACGAACTCAGCAATGCCGATGCACTCATTCCACTGCTCCGCATTCTCAAGGGAGAAGAATGGAACCTGCACGAAGGAGACAAGCGCATAGGTGCGTACCGGCTGGTATCACCAACCATTAAACAGCTCAACGACTACTACCTCGGGCCAAATCAAACCGATGACTACATCGAAGAACTGCACCTGAAAATTGAAGAGATTCTGGGACAGAACAACGCAAAAGTCCTCAAATCACATTTCAAGGGCGGAATATTCATCATCGACGTCGACCGCATTGACGGTACCGGCAACGATGATCATAAAAAAGCCAAGGTTGATGTATTGGAAGAAAAATTGGGAGAAATTCAGCAGGTTGCCAGGGACGTGCTGCTGACCCACATGAAAAAGCGCCGCATGCTTCTTGAAAAGAAGCACAGCGCAAAATCCACTGAACGCGTAAAAGTGAGTCAGGACATGGAAGAACTCAACGGCAGTGCGCCCAAAGACAGTGAGGAAAGAATCCGAACACTCTCAAAAGAGATCCGCAAACTCGATGAAAACATCGAAGAGCTTGAACGGGTAACCAGAATGATCTTATCGGGAGAGATGGGCATAGATATCGCGATTGGAATGGACAAACTCAAAGATGGACCAATCAACAACTATCTGGCCATCCGCAATGCAGAATGCGCCGCCAACATTGCAACCCTGCAGAAACTCGACCCTGATGTTCTGAACGGAAACGGAAAAAAGCCCGGAGTCCCTTTCGTCTACATGCGTGAATACGACCACAAAGAACTGCTGAAACACCTCATCAAGGCACAGTACAACCTCAGCAGTGTCCTGAACGAAGAAATGAGCGACATCCTGGATGAATGGAAACCGTTCTTCACCATGGATAACAGCGGCTACGTCAGGATGAACCCGGAAATGATCAACATCTACCGTCACATGGAAAAACACCGGAAAAGTGATGGATACCTTGCCATGACTCCCAAGGAAAAAGAGGATTTTGAAGAAAAAATTGCTTTCTTTGACCGTTACTACAAAACGATCAATATCGTCGATTTCCTGAAAAACTTTCAGTCTTCGGGCATAGACCAGTATTTGTCGGAAATATACCGGATTGTCGCACTGGTCAGTGAAGCCGAAAGACTTCTTGAAGATCCAAAAGCAAACGAGGGGAAAATCCGCAAACTGCTCCAGCATACTTCTCAGGCCCTTGAGGTTTCCTTAAAAAATGACTCTCCGTTGGAAGAAAGAGTCAAAACCAACAGGGCAGCCATCAAAGCCATGATGGAACCGGGGCTGAAGGTCAAAATATTCGGCGACAACATCGGATTTGGCGCCATTAATCAGTCAGCATTCGAACAGTGCGCAATTGAACTGATCAGCATGCTGAACATTTCAGGGGCAGAATGGAATGAGATCACCGGTGAAGATGGAAAAATCAACAAGGCAAAACTTGATGAAGTATTATCAAGAAAACTTGACCAGATCCACGAAAGTCCCGCTTTTGTCCAAAAAATGCTTTCTTTTGATGACCAGGGAACAAAATACCTGAGAGGCATTGAGGAAAAACTGTACCGCCTTTTAGGTGGCTCACCGGTTATCGATGCCGACGGCGGAGACGAAACAAGAGCAGTATTCACCGAACAGAACGTTCCGGGGCTCAAAGAGAAATTACACGATCCAAAGCATCAACTGCTGCAGTTCTCGGTTGATCAGAACATCCGCATTGCCGCCCAAATCGATGAATCAACCATTGAACCAATCACCACCGAACGTATCACTGAAGATGTCCGAAGACAGATCCTGAGACTGATCTGGACCATGGAAGAAGCAGATGCGGCTCATACTGAGATCAAAGCCTACAACGCCCGTGGCGAGCATCGTATTATTATTATCCCAAGTGGCCCACAAAGCGCTCACGCCTGACCGGGAAATTGTCACGATTTTGTAATGAATAAACTTGCGTTTTTATAAAGAAATGGTATAGAATCAATCATCCTTAACTCTAAAGTTATGGGCAAGCCAGAAGAAACATCATCAGCCATCGACTCGGGAAGCGGAAAGCTCCAGCTCAAAAACTCCCACTCCATTATTCAGTTGCGCAGCACCTTTGCCGAATTAAAAAGGGCAGGCGCCGACAAGGACCTTATGTCAAAACTGGTGAGCTGGCTGGACAAACAGGAGAATGAAAATGGCAGCACCCGTGACTATGTTGTTGAATGGAAACAACTCATGTACGCACTTGAAGAGCATCCAGAACTCAAACGCCGGTGCGTAGAAGCCTGTGAAGATTTTGAAGAGTACTGTAACGCAGTAGCGTCAGGGATCATTGTCCCAACTCCCCGCCCCCCTGCAGCCGCCATTGTTGCCAGCCAACAGTCAAAAACAAGCAGCGGTGTTGCAGCGGCCATTTATGGACCAAAGCGCCGCCAGGCATAAACACCCCATAGCATTTTTGCCACTACTTCGGGAAAAGCGTAGAATATGGTTATCATCTTCTGACCTTTTGATATGCCTTCCCCTGCCATCGATCCGAAAGTTCTTGCAGCCGCACAATCATTTTTTCCCGGTGAAAAGATAGATTTCGCCGTACAGTCAAAACGCAAGCTTCCGCTTATCTATGGGGTTGGCAGACTGGTGACTTCATTGATAATGGTAACAGTGATCCTCACCTTCAGCGCCAGTATCATCGGAAATATTTTCACCCCGCCTAGTGGTGAAGATGCACCAAGCAAATATATTCTTGGAGGTTTTTTTGGCCTCTTTTTCATTCTGTCCATGGTGAGCCTCATCGATTCACTACGAATCCTCTTTTGGGATCCCGTCATTTTTGTTGGAACCGACAAACGGGTCGCCATGATAGGCAAAAAAGAGGTATACAGCAAAAAATGGAACGTTTTCTTTGATAACGTTCTGAAGTTTGGCAAAAACGACAAGGGAAGCGTTATGTTGATGCCAAAACCTGGCATCAGCGGAGAAAGCGCCTTTGTGATGAGCAGTATCCCAAACTGTGACGCCGTTCAGGAATACTGCAAACAACGTATCAGCGAACTGAACGACACAGGAAAATTCACAGCAGAAGAAAAGGATACGGAAAGTCCTTACGAAAAATAGATCTTAAAAAGCACTGTCCTGGCAGCGCCCTACTTTCCCCTTAGTTATACTATGAGTATCATCGGCGAAGAGTGGCTTAACTGCTGTGTTCGGGATGGGAACAGGTGTGACCCACTCTCTAGAGCTGCCAAGACAGTGCCTTTTAACCATGTATGTGCACTGCTTGTTCAAACGAGGGCCTCGCAGCAAGAAAGATATCAAACTGCAACTTCCCAGCCAGAGTATGCACTCAAAGCTAGTTAAATGTGTACATTGTTGTCGTACTCAACCTCGCCAAGCGGACCAAGTACCGACAGATGTACATAAAGATGAATCAAAACAAGTCGATTGCCTGTTAGTACCACTCGGCTGAATGCATCACTACACGTACACCTGTGGCCTATCAACCCGGTAGTCTTCCGGGAGGCTATAGGGAAATTTATCTTGAGTAGGGTTTCACGCTTAGATGCTTTCAGCGTTTATCCCGTCCGAACATAGCTACTCTGCCGTGCCACTGACGTGACAACAGATACACTAGAGGTTCGTTCGTCCCGGTCCTCTCGTACTAGGGACAACTTCTCTCAATTTTCCTACGGACAGTGAGGTAGAGGCCGACCCGTCTCACGACGGTCTGAACCCAGCTCGCGTACCGCTTTAATTGAAGAACAGCCAAACCCTTGGGACCTTCTCCAGCCCCAGGATGCGACGAGCCGACATCGAGGTGCCAAACCGGGTCGTCGATGTGGACTCTGGACCCGATAAGCCTGTTATCCCCGGCGTAACTTTTGTCTGATGAGCGATAGTTCACCCACGTGAAACTATCGGATCACTATCACCTGCTTTCGCATCTGCTCGACTTGTTGGTCTTGCAGTTAAGCTCTTTGCGATTACACTATCAGCCTGATTTCCATCCAGGCCTAGAGAACCATTGCGCGCCTCCGTTACTCTTTAGGAGGCAACCGCCCCAGTCAAACTACCCACCAAACACTGTTCCCCTGACGGATTAACGTGAGAGGTTAGAGGCAAAATATATCAAGGATGGTATCTCAACGGCCGCTCCACCTGGACCGAAATCCAAGCTTCAAAGCGTCCCATCTATCCTGCGCAAGATATATCTCGACTCAATGTCAAGTTGTAGTAAAGCTGCACGGGGTCTTTTCGCCCTACCATATCTAATCGGCATTTTTACCGACTATGTAATTTCACCGGGTCTCACGTTGAGACAGTCTTCACACCATTAAACCATTCGTGCGGGCCGGAACTTACCCGACAAGGAATTTCGCTACCTTAGGACCGTTATAGTTACGGCCGCCGTTCACCAGGGCTTAGATTCAGAGCGTTAACCCCTCCTCGTGACCTTCTGGCACTGCGGCTTCTCAGCCCCTATACATATTCTTACGAATTTGCAGAGACCTGTGTTTTTGGTAAACAGTTGCATGAAGTCATTTACTGCGGCCGAATTTCTCTAAACCGAAATCTAAAAAAATCCGGCAAGGTCATCCCGAAGTTACACCTGCTGTATTGCCGGAGTTCCTTAACGTGAGTTATCCCGATCACCCGCATACTCTACTCACCCACCAGCGTTGGTTTGCGGTACGGTAATCTCGCTCTTCTCGCCACGAGGGTTTTTCTGGCACCTGATGTCACTGGAATCGCCATCTTGCGATGAGTAATTTGCGTAACTGCTCGCGAACTCTGACGGATTTACCTATCAAAGCATAAGCCAACAGCTTGCACGTGAATTTACGCAATACTGCCCAGTTAACCGAATGCGTTACCCCTGAGCTAGCGCTACCCCCGCTTTACAGTCACCATCAACTCAACCGAAGTCGAGAATCAGCTTCATATCGGCAAAGAGCTTTGCTCGGTGAAAAACAGATTGTACAGGAATATTAACCTGTTGTCCATCGGCTACGCCTTCTTCAGCCTCGCCTTAGGATCACTAACCCCAAGTCGATTAACGTGGTCTTGGGAAACCTTGGGTTTACGGTGGTCTGATTTTTCATCAAACTTTAAACGTTACTCATACCATCATTTTCACTTCGTATCACTCCACCTCACCTTACGATGCAGCTTCGCTGCGATACGAACGCTCCTCTACCGCTTACTACTACGAACACAAAACAATACGAATATTGTTCTACGTTCGTAGTAGTAAACCCGTGTCTTCGGTTAGAGATTTAAGCCCCGTTGAATTTTCGGCGCAGAATCACGTAGACCAGTGAGCTGTTACGCTTTCTTTAAAGGATGGCTGCTTCTAAGCCAACCTCCTGGTTGTACAAGTAACTCCACATCCTTTCACACTTAATCTCTATTTGGGACCTTAGACGGCGGTCTGGGCTGTTCCCCTTACGACAATGGCACTTAGCTGTCACTGTCCGACTCCTGTGCAATAACCACTGGTATTCGAAGTTTATCAAGATTTGGTAGACTGATTTAGTCCCCTAGTCTTAACAGAGCTCTACCCCCAATGGGCTTAATCACAAGGCTAGTCCAAAAACTATATCGAGGAGAACCAGCTATCGCCGAGTTCGATAGGAATTTCTCCACTACCCACAAATCATCGCCAGATCTTGCAACATCCGTGCGTTCGGCCCTCCATCTACCTCTCGGTAGACTTCAGCCTGTTCATGGGTAGCTCACCCGGCTTCGGGTCTAGTGCATGACACAAAATCGCCCTATTCAGGCTCGCTTTCACTACGGCTCCGGGTATAACTCCCTTAACCTAAAGCGCCATACAGCTAACTCGATGGTCCGTTCTCCAATAAGTACGCGGTCACCCTTGCGGGCTCCCACTCTTTGTAAGCATAAAGTTTCAGGTTCTATTTCATCCCCCTCACCGGGGTGCTTTTCACCTTTCCCTCACGGTACTTGTTCGCTATCGATCACCAAACCTATTTAGCCTTGGGAGGTGGTCCTCCCGGATTCAAGCCGGATTTCACGTGTCCGACCCTACTTAAGAAATCACCGCAGTACATAAATCTACTTTTACCGACGGGACTATTACCCTCTATGGTTGGACTTTCCAGACACATTTGGCTAATAGAAGTATGTATTGCCACAACTTACAGGTTGTGGATGGTGCTCTTGCAACCCCCTCTGAAAAACGGCTGTAACCTATCACGTTCAAAGGGTTTAGGCTGGTCCCATTTCGCTCGCCGCTACTCTGGGAATCTCTATTGATTTCTTTTCCCTGGGTACTAAGATGTTTCAGTTCTCCAGGTAACTCGCCCCCTATAAATAGGTGGGCCATCCGACATAACTCGGATGAGGTTGCCCCATTCGGAAATCTCCGGGTCAAAGCTTACTTAACAGCTCACCGAAGCTTATCGCAGTTAGTCACGTCCTTCGTCGAAGTTTGGTGTCAGGGCATCCACTTTATGCTCTTATGAGTAACTTAGTTTGAATTCATCCATTTAACTAGCTGTGAGTGAAAACTCACAGCGTATACTAGATGAGAATATAACTCTCAAATGAAATTACAGATTGATTATCAATCTTTACTTTTGAGGCCCAATTGTGAAAGAACAAAAAAGGAGTGTGTTTCGCACACACCCCTTAACCCAAAGTCCTGAATTGATCAGCACTTTAAGCTTAGGGATATGAGCGAATTGTGTTGGGAAAAACCATGTAGTAAATCTCAATCTCAAATTGAGGCCACTGCATTATAAGCAAGCGTACCCATGAAGTCAAGAATTTTTTTACAATATTTCCTAGGAGTGAATTATTGCTGTCCAACGCCGAAAATCGGACCAAGGCCGCTGCTGAAAAGATCCTGAATTGTTCCCAAAGCATACATCAATGAGACGATGGAAATTCCAAGACCGACCAAAATAAAAAGGTTGTAGGTCCCACCTGACCCAAGGTACTGCTCTGCCCATTGGATCGGTCCAGTGAACTGTTTAAGCTGATAACGGTAAATCATCATCAGAAAACCGAGAGGGATACCAAAGATGGCAACGAGAATGCGATCCATAGACAGCCAGAGATTAAGAATACGTTCACCTTATTATAGCACAAATCAGGCACATTCATCCATTTCTTTATTGCAATGAAGCTCAAGGTACGATAATGATGCGGACATGCAAGACCTCTCCCTCTACATCCACATCCCGTTCTGCAAGACGATCTGTCTTTACTGCAACTTCCTGACATTCGCCCACAAGAACCGCTGGATTCCTGAATACATAGACGCGCTGAAAAGGGAAATAACTCTCCGAAGTGAACAGTATAAAGATCATGAAGTCGAAACAATCTTCTTCGGCGGAGGAACTCCCAGCCTGATTGAACCAACTCTGATCAAAGAAGTTATTCAGAAAATCAACGAAAATTTCAGGACAAAAAATTGCGTCGAAATTTCCATCGAATGTAATCCGGAGAGTGTCGACCCCAAAAGACTCGAAACATACCAATCCTGCGGAATCACAAGATTTTCATTGGGAGTTCAGAGCCTCAATCCCAAAACGCTCATGAGGATTGCCAGACCACACGACAGCAAAACCATTTTTCAGGCGCTTGAGCATTTTAAACAGAGCGGAATACAAAACTTCGGAACAGATTTCATCATGGGTTTACCCGGACAGACTCTTCAATCCTTTCAGGACGAGGTCGAAACAGTCCTCACCTATAACCCGGCACATATGTCTTTCTATTTCCTATCCTATGATACAAAGAAAATAGACCTTTTTATTCAGGAATGCCCGGCAGAAGAGGAACAGATCAGGATGTACCACTGGGTCTGTCAAAAAATGAACCAGGCAGGTTTTCTGCATTATGAAGTCTCCAACTGGGCAAAACCAGGTTTTGAATCAAAGCATAACCAAAGGTATTGGGAACAGAAAGACTATCTGGGACTAGGACTCGGTGCACACTCCATCGTAAAAAACACCATGTGGGAAAACCAGAAAAACTTCGATGATTACCTTAATAATCCACTAAAAATCGAGAACGAAACGCCTTTGGACAGCGAAACAAAAGCCATGGAGTCCATTATGCTGGGGCTCCGTACCCAAAAAGGAATCAACATGAAAGACTACGAAAACCGTTATGGCAAAACCAACGAATTGCTGGGAAAAGCCGCACCCTATCTTGAAACAAAAAAACTGGTCTTCAACAACCATAGCCTCCACCCCACCGAAGAAGGCTTTCTCATCATTGATAAGATCACCCACGATCTGCTGTAATCTGTAGTTAACCCTTGGCCTTCTCAGCGAGATATTTGACCATCATCAGAGCGATATCTTTTTTTGATGCATCCTGGGCCCGAACAAAGTTGCAGGGAAAATTCACCTCAGAAACATAAGCCTTCCCCTGATAAACCAGGACATCAACCCCACCAAACTCCCACCCCATGGCTGAAGTCACCAGGACAGCAAGTTCCTCAAGATCCCGGGGAAATTTTTTCTGCTTTACCTTCAGGATATTGCCGGAATTGGTTCTGAAATCACCGTTCGTTGCACGGTACTCAAGCGAAGCGACAACCTTCGTCCCCAAAACAATAAACCTGGCGGAACTTTTCACCGGCAGGAACTTTCTCAGGAAAAAGAACTTTCCCTGTTGAAGCAAAAAACCGGCCATGCTGATGAGTGACGACATCGAATCCACTTTCATGACCCCCATACCCCGGGTTCCTCCAAGGGCCTTCAACACTACAGGGAATCCACCAAGTTTTTTCACATACTGCTCGAGCTGCTTGCGATCGTTGGTAACGCACAAAATATTGTCAGGGACCGGAATGCCACACTTCTCAAGAAGAAAAGGATGAGGTTTCCTGGCATACTGACTGGAATAAAAAGTCACAACCCCGGGTCTGACAAGAAAATCCTCAAAAAAACGGAGCATCTTTCCCCTGCTCACGCGGTAAACGATATCCCCTTTCCGTACCGGTGATGGCTTGGAGAAATCAAAAGCCGTTGGATCAAGGGGGACAAAGGGAATTTTGATTTGATGACACGCAGACCTGAGAAGATCCAGCCGCTTTTCCTCAACCCCCCTGACATGCAGCGCAAAAAATTTCATGGTTTGAAAATTGTAGGATAAAAACGGTTTGGAGTCTCCTTCATATACTTCTTATAATCCCCCACCACATGGTGCAGCAAATAGTTCTCTTCCTGAACCGCATACCACTTCCTGGTAACAAAAAGAAGAAGGACTATCGGGAGCAGAATGAGCTGCCCGGTATAAAAAAGCACACCTAAAATCATCCAGGGGAAAACCGCATACATAGGGTGCCGCAAATACCGATAAAATCCATCAGTACGAAGGTGAATCTTCTCTCCTTTAAGCAAAGGATAAAAAAGCCTGACAGGGAGCGTGATGGTCGACTGGGCGAGCCTCACCACAAATCCTCCAAGTAAAAAGATGAGCAAACCGAAAATCTGTAACTGGATCGGAAAAGGAAAAACCAGTAAATCCACAGACGGTTAAAGAGGTAAAATGCCGCAAGAACAAGAGTGTAGAGAAAAACAAGCATCACATAAAAAAGAGCCACGTGCTTTTTCCAGAAACCCAGAAATTTCCACAACAGCAAAAACTGAACCGGAATAACAATCGTTCCAAGTGCAACATACAGGATAACCGTATAAAGAATATTCACGAGAAGCTCTCCGTCCATACCGCAATAAAAAAAGACACTATCGATTTTATCACAACAGCAAAAAAAAACACACTGAGTGTATTTCTCATGGTGGGCGGGGGAAGATTTGAACTTCCGACCTCGTCATTATCAGTGACGCGCTCTAACCAACTGAGCTACTCGCCCACATAGAACCGGATTTTCAAATGGTGGACCCTAAGGGACTTGAACCCTTGACCTCCTCGGTGCAAACGAGGCGCTCTAGCCAACTGAGCTAAGGGCCCACATCTTCGGCTGCTGCAAGCCAATAACAACTTTGCTTTTACCAACTATCCAAGCAGCTCGATCATTATAAAGAAAGACAAAAAATTTGCAAATAAATTTTCACGGATCTCCAAAACAAAAAAGAGGGGGCATATCCTTGGATAGCCCCCTCTTCGAAGTTGTGCAGTAAAAACTACGCAGACATCTTGTTCTTTTCAAAACAAGCACGGCAGTAAACTGGACGATCACCCTTTGGAACAAAAGGTACTTCTGTTTCCATGCCACAACCTGAACAAGTTACCTTGGTGAAGGATGGGCGATGAGCGTCTTTCTTAGCTCTGCGGCAATTTGGGCAGCGCTTTGGAGGTTGAAAACCTTTTTCAGCGAAGAACTGCTGTTCTTCAGCAGTGAAGTCAAAAGAGTTGCCACAATCCTGGCAAGTGAGCTGTTGAGTATCCATGTGTGAGAGAGGGTTAATGTGAAAAAAAGGTTTTCTTCTTGAGCCGAAACCTCAATGTTTTAAACTCGACCTAGTTGAAACGATAAGTAGATTTCATTGACTGGAAGAAGAAGGTAAGTACCTTAACATCCAAAATGTAGTAGAGAAATATCTAGAACCTCGCCGAAGCGAGGGTCGACCTTGGAAAGCATTGAATCGAAATCCAATGTTTCCTGGTATCTCCTAGAAAGGAGGTGATCCATCCGCAGGTTCTCCTACGGATACCTTGTTACGACTTAGTCCCAATCAGTGGTTTTACCTTAGAGCCCCGCTTAATTAGCTAAGGGCGCTTCGGGTACTCCCACCTTTCATGACTTGACGGGCGGTGAGTACAAGACCCAGGAACATATTCACCGCGACATGGCTGATTCGCGGTTACTAGCGATTCCGGCTTCATGAGGGCGAGTTGCAGCCCTCAATCCGAACTGGGGAATGTTTTTGAGATTAGCTCTGGATTGCTCCGTTGCATCCCACTGTACACTCCATTGTAGCACCTGTGTCGCCCAAGACATAAGGGCCATGCTGATTTGACGTCATCCTTACCTTCCTCCGACTTAGAGCCGGCAGTCTCATAAGAAAAATACAACTTATGACAAGGGTTGCGCTCGTTTACGGACTTAACCGAACACCTCAAGGCACGAGCTGACGACAACCATGCAGCACCTGTCTCCGGGTTCCTTACGGCACATCCACCTTTCGGCAGACTTCCCGGGATGTCAAGTCTTGGTGAGGTTCTCCGCTTATTGTCGAATTAAACCAGATGCTCCACCGCTTGTGTGGGTCCCCGTCTATTCCTTTGAGTTTTAATCTTGCGATCGTACTACCCAGGCGGAACACTTAATGCGTTAGCTGCGGCGCTGAAGGGGTCGAGACCTCCAACACCTAGTGTTCATCGTTTAGGGCGTGGACTACCGGGGTATCTAATCCCGTTTGCTCCCCACGCTTTCGTACATGAGCGTCAGAAAAGGCCCAGTAAGCTGCCTTCGCTTTTGGTGTTCCTCTGTATATCTACGGATATTACCCCTACATACAGAATTCCACTTACCTCTGCCTATCTCCAGCTTGCCAGTATTGGACACCTGTCCTGAGTTGAGCTCAGGGCTTTAACATCCAACTTAACAAACCGCCTGCGTACGCTTTACGCCCAATAATTCCGGATAACGCTTGCAGCCTACGTATTACCGCGGCTGCTGGCACGTAGTTAGCCGCTGCTTATTCCTGAAGTACCTTCAAAGTTATTCCTTCAGAAAAGGAGTTTACAACGAAAACGCCTTCATCCTCCACGCGGTGTTGCTTCATCAGGGTTTCCCCCATTGTGAAAGATTCTTTACTGCTGCCTCCCGTAGGAGTATGGACCGTGTCTCAGTTCCATTGTGGCTGGCCGTCCTCTCAGACCAGCTACCCGTCATAGCCTTGGTAAGCCGTTACCTCACCAACAAGCTGATAGGCCGCAGGCACCTTCCAGAACGCATTGCTGCTTTACCCTTTCGGGACCATCCGGTATTAGACCCTATTTCTAGAGCTTATCCCTGATTCTGGAGTAGTTACCAACGTGTTACTCACCCGTCCGCCGCTCCCTGGACGTTATCTCCAATAACTTGGAAACAAGGTCCAGGGCGCTCGACTTGCATGTATTATACACACCGCCAGCGTTAATCCTGAGCTAGGATCAAACTCTTCGTATAAAAGAGCTTAATATAAGCTATGCTTTGAAACCCGAAGGAATCAAAGACTTAATTTTTAAGTTTAGTACGTCTCTTCACAGTTTCGCGTGCTGAAGTGTCCGGGGACGGACCCAACGAGCAGCGCGTCTTTTGAAAAGACAAACGCTAGATATTCTCTACTACATCCTGGATGTTAAAGAACAAACCAAAGCCAAATGAACATAGAATACGTTCATAAAGCAGAGCAATTTTAGTGAAAGCTCTTTCCAAAGTCAATACGTTTTTCACCAAAGAAAATTATTACGAATGGAATTGAAAGAAAGGCCACATATAAATAAGAAACACTCATCCCTCAAAACAGAAAAAAGGAAAAGTGGAAAAAAAACTGCAGAAAAAAACTCTGAAAAATCCGGCCATTGAAAAATTCCAACGAACAAAAAACTGAAAAAGTTTCGGTGTTTCCATACCATATATAAGGAATAATCAATAAACATTAAAAGAATAAGTCAATTGCTGTCATTATCACTCGTCGTCAAAGTGTGCTAAAATACGGAGAGCAATAACATTACTTAATAGAACACCAGCATGACTCAAGATCAGATTCTCCAACAGATGCAGCAGGTAAGAAATAACATCCTCATCCCGACCGTTATTGAAAAAACAAACATGGGTGAACGGGCCTACGACATTTATTCACGCCTTCTTAAGGAACGTATCATCATTCTGGGAAGCGGCATCAATGACGCTGTGGCCAACACTATTATTGCCCAGCTCCTTTTTCTGGAAAACGAAAATCCGAAAAAGGACATTACCATGTACATCCAAAGCCCAGGCGGACATGTCACTGCTGGACTCGCCATTTACGACACGATGCAGCTCATTCAGTGTGATGTCTCAACGGTATGTATTGGTATTGCGGCTTCAATGGGCGCCGTACTCCTGGCCGGAGGTGCCGCAGGAAAACGTTTTGCGCTGCCAAACGCCGAAGTGATGATTCACCAGCCGCTTGGTGGTACTGAAGGACAGGCAAGCGACATCTTCATTCACGCAACCCATATTCTGAAAACCAAGGATCGCCTCAATAACATCCTGGCCAAACATACCGGACAAGCTCTCAAAACGATCGAAAAAGATACCGACCGCGACAACTTCATGTCCGCTGAGGAAGCCATGAAGTACGGACTTGTTGATAAAATCATCAGCAAAAGATAAGCATCCATTCCAGACAGACAAATAAAGAGCCCCGCTCGTTACCTCGCGGGGCTCTTTTTGAACACCAGAAAACAATCAACCACAAAACAAGGAAAGTATTAATCCCCTGCTTTTTTCTTTTTCACGGATTCCAGGTGCTTCTTATAAAGAGACACCGCATACTTCACCATTTCACCCGGAATATCTACCCCGGTAACTTTCATCAACCCTTCAAATCCAGGATTTGCATTCACCTCCATAACCACGGGTCCATTCTTGGTACGCAAAAGATCAACTCCACTAACATCGAGCCCCAGGGCCTGGGTCGCACGAACAGCCAGATGCTGTTCCTCGGCGCTCAATTTTATCTTTACCGCCTCACCGCCATAATGAAGGTTCGAACGGAAATCCCCTTTCGTCGCCCTGCGTTGCATGGAAGCAACCACTTTGTCTCCAATAACATAGGCACGGAAATCACTTCCCTCCGCTTCCGCAACATACTCCTGAATCAGAATAATGCTCGAAGCCGTGGTCTTCCAAACCATATCCAGCGATGAATACAGAGAACGCCGGCTTTCAGCAATGGCCACACCGACTCCATAGGAACCAAATGGAGATTTAATGATCACCGGATATCCACCAACCTTTTCAATACCCTCATCCAAAAATTCAAGTTTGCGGACAACCAGTGTCCTGGGGACCGGAATTCCACGATGGGTGAGAATCTGAAGCGTACGCAGTTTATTTTTGGCCCGGGCGGTCGGCAGATAATCATTCACAACCGGAACTCCAAGCATCTTGAACTGCTTCACGATGGAAATTTCCAGATCAATATCACCGGAAACAGACACCCTTGGGATAAGAACATCGCACCCTTTTATCGGCTGGTTCTTATAAAGGATAAGAGGTTTGCGGTTGTCAAAATAGAGCTGACATTTTTCCACCTTATAGATCTTAGCAATATGCCCCTGGTCCTCAACAGCTTTCTTCAAAAGTTTAATTTCACGCGGCGTAGAAATGGAAGCCGTCCGCGCCGAACGCAAATGACTGATATAACTAAAATCCAAAATGCCGATCTGAATTGGTTTCATGATCAAAGAAACAGAAATTAACACCCGTCATTATACACGAAAGAAATTCTTGTCTATAGCAGGAGCTCACAAGAAAAATTTGATGGTCAGGGCAAACTCCAGTAGAATGGCTACGATTCTCTTTTGCTCCCTATGAAAACGACCACAAACAAAATCTTCCACTGGGCATTCATCGGCATGACCGTTCTTGCCCTTGCCGGATGCGGCAGTTCAAACACCCAGCAAAAACCTACCACAGACGAACGGTCAAGAATTATTGATAACACCGAATTCACCATGAGAATCCCGAGAGAATGGGATGTCATTGAAGCAAAAGATTTTACCAGCGACGTTCCCGAGGAGACCGTACTGGTCGTAAGAAACAATGTTAAAAACGATAATTTTACCGCCAACGTGAACGTTGTACGAAGGGATCTTCAGTCGACCAAGGAAACCCTGGAATACGCAAAAGAGGTCATCAACCGCCAAAAAACCGGACTTTTAAACTACAAAGAATCCAAAAGAGACGTCCTGAAAATAAAGATCGGTGATAAAGAAACTGACAGTTATCTGGTAAATTTTGAAGGAAAAAAAGACCCCCAAAGTGACCTGGTAACATTTGTACAGGCCTACGGCGTAAAAGGAACCAAGGGGTACATCATCACCGGTTCATATACTGCGCAGGAAAGCGGAAATAACAAAAACACGGTAGAAGAGATTGTAAAATCCCTAAGCTTGAAATAACAAAGAAGTCACTCCACAATGGGGATGTTACGGATGAGCCGGGGTGGCGAAACTGGCAGACGCGCGGGACTTAAAATCCCGTGATAGCAATATCGTGCGGGTTCGACCCCCGCCCTCGGCACCACTTGAAATAATTGACAAAAGTAGAAAAAGGGTTAAAATAGCACCTTATCTCAACTTTTATGTCAGCAACCAGTACAGCAGCGGCAATGGGAGGTATGATGGCAGCAGGCATAATTGAAAACCCGTTCGATCCCGAAACATGGAAAGAGTCCCGCACCACAAATAATCATTCACCATCTAAAACTATGTCAGCAGCACACGCAGAACACGGTCACGGCGCCGATCATGGGCATGAATCCCATGACGCTCATGAAACCCACGAAAGTGCCATTGAAACTTTTTCTGAAGGCATCAGCAAAATCATGAACAGCGTCCGCATTGCCGTAAAGAAAGTGTTCAAGGGAATCACCGGATTTTTCAAGGATACCATTGGAAATCTCTTCAAGAGCAATGACCATGGACATGGCGGACACGGTGGACACGACGCCCACGGCGGTGGTCACGATGCGCATGGCGGCGGACACGACGCCCACGCAGCTCCTGCAGCACACCACTAGTTTTACAGCACAACCTGACACTGCTTACAAACGAAGGTTCCCCGTCCGGCAACCTTCGTTTTTGTTATGATTTCCTGACAGGAATAACAAGGGTCTCCTTTTCTCCCATACACCTGTAAATATTTCTGGTGCTTTCCAAGCGTACCGCGGGTCCCAACAAAATCCGAGACAGAAGCCCCGCAGTGTTCAATCCCCTGCTCCAGACAGTGCCTGATCGCCTCATAAAGTTTTTTAACATCATCCTTTGATAACTTTTCCAGACGGGAAGAAGGATGAACCCCAATGCGATAACAGATCTCATCTGCATAAATATTACCAATCCTTGCAATGAGATCCTGCCTTAAAAGCGTATTTTTTAATATTCCTCTCTTGCGAATAAATAATTTATTCAGGACTTCTGGTTTAAAATGAGGGCTCAAAGGTTCCAGACCAAGACGAGAAATTCCTGTCATCTGTTCATAATCTTTGCCGGTTGCCAGCCAGACTCTGGCCAAATTTTCTGGCATCCGAAAAAACAAGTGTCATCGCATCGGTAAAGGTAAAAACCGCCCGGATATGTTTCTCCCTACTTTTTTTTTCCACATCAACCGCCCGGTCATGCGCAGATGAATCACGAGTTTCCAGGAATTTTCAAGTTCAAAAACAATAAACTTCCCGCGTCGAAAAACATTTAAAACCCTCAACCCCGGCAGTTTTTGCTTCATGAGCTGAAAGGAGGGAAGAAAAACGTTCGCCAGACCAGCATCAACGTTCCAAAATTTTTTTCCTATGATGTGTGGTTTCAGTTCACGAACAATAGTTTCAACTTCTGGCAGTTCAGGCATGGACTGTGATAAGATTCAAGGGTCTTATTATGTAATCAAGAACTCATGAAAGTCAAAAAGAGTCTCAAAAAAATAGTGAGCGGAAGTCTGATGATGCTGGCATTGCCGGCAATGGTCATTGCCCAATCAACCACTGGATCGTTCAGTGACGTCAGTGCCTCACATCCAAACAGCACTGCCATTCAGTATCTCAAAGATCACGGAGTTATCAGTGGGTATCCCGATGGAACATTCAAGCCGGATCAGGCCATCAACCGTGCAGAAACGCTGAAAATCATCCTCCTGGGTTCCGGAGTCCAGGTGCCGGCATCCGTTGACCTTGAACCTTTCCGGGATGTTGGAAAAACAGAATGGTACGCCACGTATCTCTCGAAAGCCAAAGAACTGCAGATTGTTGGAGGATATCCCGACGGGACATTCAGACCGGCCCAAACCGTCAATCTGGTCGAAAATCTTAAAATCTTACTCCTTGCCCAGCAAGTCGACCTCAGCACCGTTAAGGTTGCCTCAGATCCATACGCCGATGCGCCAAAAGATCAATGGTACGCCCCATATGTCCAGTACGCAAAAGACAAAAACCTCATTGATGCCGACAGCAAAAACATGATTCATCCGGCCCAGGACATGACGCGCGGAAAGCTTGCTGAAGCCATGTATCGCCTTATGTACATCAAATCCACCGGCGCGGACAAATTCACCGTTCCCGGCAACACCCAGGAACAAACCGCCTGCATGGGTGAAGGCCAAAGCCTGGGAGCACTGGTGCCCAGCAACACTGCGGTCTGCTGCGCAGGTCTCGAACCGTACCTTTCGCCATCAACAGCCATTGGAGTAAGAGGAACCTGTCAAAAACCCGGCTATACCGAACAACAGCAAACGTACACAAATATTGGAATCAGCGATATGGCTTTTACACCGGCAACCCTGACCATCAAAGCAGGAACCAGTGTTACCTGGACCAACAAAGATCAGGCAATCCACACTGTCACCAGCGACGACGGCAAAACATTCGCGAGTGAAAAACTGGGCAACAACCAAACCTTCAGCATGACGTTCTCTAGTCCCGGAAGTTACTCCTATCACTGCGAAATTCACCCGTTCATGAAAGGAACAATAACGGTAACCCAGTAAACAGCGAACTGAAAAAAGAGTCCCGTGACACGGGACTCTTTTGAAAATTGCCGGAAGTTTCTGGTGGGCCAGCCCGGGATCGAACCGGGGACCATCTCCTTAAGAGGGAGTTGCTCTACCATCTGAGCTACTGACCCGCACCACACCCTGCACATCAATTCCTGAAAACCTGCTGTACAACAAACTTGGAAAAGAGCGCAATAAAATTAGCACTCTTCCCCTGTTGATTCAAGCCGTTTTTTATTATGATGGGTAACATATGAATAATATTCTTTTTTATACCGACACCCCCTTCACCGGAGGTGCTGAAAAGCACATCCAGCTTTTGGCTGAGAACCTTATAAAAGACGGCTACAACGTCCGAGTGGTCTGTTCGAACAGTAAACGTCTGGACGAATGGTGCGCAGCCATGAAAAAAAACGGCGTTGAAACATTACGACTAAAAGTCAGCCACAAACATGACCCGCGGCACTATTTTCAGCTCAAAAAAATCCTGAAAAATCTTACGCCTGATCTTTTGCATCTTCATCTGTGGAATCCCGGAGCATGCCGGTACGCATTCTGGGCCGGGGCTCAAAAAGGAGTGAAAATTATCACAACTGAACATGATCCATTTCCACTCAAGGGACTGAAGAAAAAAATAAAAACGGGCGCCATGAGAAAAACGGTTCATACCATCACTGTATCGGAAGCAAACTACCAGCAGATGCTGCGATGGTATCCAGAGCAAAAGAATCTCATGAGTGTCATTCACAATGGAATTGACCTCGAAGCTTTTGAAAAAGAACTTCTTCACTTCACAACCCAGGAAAAACACAAAATTCGCAGCCAGCTTTTTGGTGCAGAAAATACCGATACCATTATCCTGACCGTAGCCGCTCTTCATCCCAGAAAAGGATTGCAGTATCTGATAAGAGGCATGAAAGAGGTCATCGAAAACAAAAATGATGTGAAGCTGGTCATAGTTGGTGAAGGCCCGGAAGAAGAAGACCTGAAAAAGCTCATCAAAAAACTGAAACTGGAAAACCATATCCGGCTGGTTGGAAAACAGGAAAGCATCCCAAAGATTCTCAAAAGTTCTGACCTGTTTGTCCTTCCCAGTGTCAAAGAGGCTTTTGGACTCGTCCTCCTGGAAGCGATGGCTGCGCAACTTCCGATTGTGGCAACAAACGTTGGAGGAATTCCCGAGATCGTTGAGGACCGTAAATCAGGATTTCTGGTTGAACCAGGAAGTGCAGAAGCACTGGCAAAAACCATCATTATGCTGTTGAAGAACAAACCTCTCCGTGAGAAGATTGCTTTCCTGGGCCACCATCAGGTAAAACGGTTTGGTATTGAAAGCATGGTGGAAAAAACCAAAAAAATCTATGAACGAATAGCCAAGTAAACGCCATGAGCAAACTGAAAAACATCTACATCTGTGAACAGTGCGGATACGAATCGGCCAAGTGGACTGGGAAATGTCCTGACTGCAACGCCTGGAACTCATTTCAGGAGGATGTTGTTGAAAAATCAGCCACAAAAAAGATTGAAGGAAGAGCAATTGCCCCAACCAAACTCGTTCACAGCGAAACAGCGGAACTGAGATACGATACAAGCATCGGCGAACTGAACCGTGTCCTGGGTGGTGGACTCGTAAAAGGCAGCATGGTGCTGCTGAGCGGAGAACCTGGCATCGGAAAATCCACCATTACCCTCCAGCTTTGCAATAACCTTGCCAAGCAAAACCTCAGGGTACTCTACGTTTCCGGGGAGGAATCTCAGCATCAAATCGCTTCAAGAGCCAAAAGACTCGGCATGAGTTCAGGCATAGATTTTATTGGCGAAACACAGTTCGAGAACATCCAGGCAACACTTGAACAGTCGAACCCTGAATGTGTCATCATCGACTCAATCCAGGTTATGTATGCGGCAGAAATTGGTTCACTGGCCGGGAGCATCAATCAGGTGCGATACTGTACGGAAAAACTCATGGAGTTTGCGAAGAAAACCGCAACGCCGGTCATACTCATTGGACACGTCACCAAGGACGGAAATCTGGCCGGTCCAAGAATTCTGGAGCATCTGGTTGACGCCGTGCTTTTTCTGGAAGGAGAACGGTATCAGAACCTGCGCATGATCCGTAGCATGAAAAATCGTTTCGGCCCAAGCCATGAAGTTGGAATTTTCGAAATGAATGAAAAAGGGCTTGATGAAGTGAAAAACCCTTCAGAACTTTTCCTGGAGGGAAGAAAGAAAAACAGTTTTGGTTCAGCCATCACGGCAACCGTAGAAGGAACAAGACCTTTATTGCTTGAAGTACAGGCACTCACCAACTCAACAGCATTTGGATACCCCAAACGGGCCGGAAGTGGATTCGACAACAACCGTCTTCAACTCCTCCTGGCAGTCATTCAAAAGCATCTCCGCCTGAACCTTGCAAACCAGGATGTTTACATCAATATCGTGGGCGGTTTTACACTCAGCGAACCTGCCGCTGATCTGGCTATTGCCATGGCAGTCATCTCTTCACTCACCAAAACACCGCTCGACCCAAAAAATCTTTATCTGGGAGAAATTGGTCTCTCCGGAGAAATCCGCAGCATTGCGCATCTTGAAAAAAGAGTGAAAGAGGCGGAAAAAATGGGGTTTACCAGAATCTATATCCCCAGAATGAGGAAAAAAACAGCAACGAAAACCGCTGAACTGATTGAGGTTCAGGACCTGCAGGAACTCATGAAACTCCAAAAAGTTGACGCGCGTTCATCGTCGTCTGATTTCCAAGCACCTCAAGAGGAATATTCCTGATTTCAGCGATCACCTTTGCCGTTTCAACAACATACGCCGGCTCATTTCGCTTTCCACGATAAGGCTGCGGGGTTAAATACGGGCAGTCCGTTTCAAGCAGCATTTTTTCCACCGGAACATCCCGGGCCACCTCACGCAAATAATCATTTTTCGGATAGGTTACAACCCCTGAAAACGAAAGATGGTATCCCCGCTGCCAACACTCCCGGGCGTAGTTCATCGTCCCGGTAAAACAGTGGAGAATAACCTTGGAGTTTCCTGTTTCTTTCAGCACATCCAGGGCATCGTCCCAGGCATCGCGCACGTGAACAATGACCGGAAGGTCAAGCTCCAGGGCAAGCCGCAGCTGTTCGCGAAAGGCATGGATCTGAACTTCACGTGGCTGAAAATTTCTAAAATAGTCCAATCCCATCTCTCCAAGTGCAACGATTTTCTTTTCTGAACGAACCGCCGATCGAAAACGCTCCCGAACATCATCGTTCCATTCATCGGCATTATGGGGATGAACCCCAAGAGTCGACCAAAGCTGGAACTCATGGTGTTTTTTAACAAAATCCAGAGCCTGGAATGAATCCTGAACAGTACAGCCAACAATGATCTGCCGGCTGACACCGGCATGGCGTGCCCGGGCTAGAATTTCATCAACGTCGGGAAACTCCTTGGAAAAGTGAATATGCGAATGCGTATCGGTCAACATGCCGTCATGGTACCATAACTCAAGCCAACATTGGATGGCTTGACTAATAAGGCCCAATTCGGTTTAATAATGGCCACATTTAATAAAGATGATATGACAGAGCGCAAATCTTCCATCCCGGTTCCAGAAGGTGAAACCAGTCAACTTCCAGAAGAGGTTGTTGAAGCCCTCAGAAAAGACCGTGAACACCGTGAAGCGTTAACCAGAAGAGAAGGAGCCGGGAAAGTCTGCACAAACGGACCGGAAAGTGCAACAACGACCATCACAGATTTCACCAAAAAACTCCTGGCTGCAAATTTGGCAGGAAATGTTGATGTTGTCGAAACAAATGAGGGAGTTGCAGAAATACCGGTTAAACCTGCTCCTGCTATTCCAGACCTTAATACAACCAACCGGCCTCTCAAACCTGAAGACATCAGCGACATTCAGGCGGCATTGCTGAAAATCCCAAAGAATCCGTTGCCAAAAATGCCGGCAAATCCAATTGCAACCCCGGACGATGACACAGAAACTTCCGGCCCGGAAACAAAGCGGGCCCAGTACTGCGTAGAAGCCGATGAAGATTAACCTATGTTCCGACGTGAAGAGATTATCAGTCTATGGGACGACTCGAACGGTTCAGGCGAACCGCAAAAGAAAAAATCTTCACCCGAATCGGCTGTTCAAAATACCTGCCCGATTGGTTCAATAAGCTCGCTGCAGTGGAGAGAGATTGAAAAAAATTTTCCACGACTGGCAGCAACACTCAAGGAAGAATATCAAAGAAACCTGTCGCCAAAGGGCGGAGGCATACTTGGAACACAGGAAGAGTGGAACAATACCGGCACCATCAAACTTGCTATTGAGTCTATCGCTGCGTCACATGCCGAAGCCGTCAACAATCTTGTCGGCGAGTCATTAGCAGAAAGTGCACCACCTCTTTCGGAATCTCAAAAAGAAGCGTACGCCATCAAGGCTTATCTTCACAGCCTCGATGTCCTGCGTTACGAACCAGGCGACGATCCGGATGTTTTTGAAGAAGACATGAAAGACCGGAGAAGAAGCAACCCCATCGCCAAAATACCGGCGAGAAGATTACACACCCTTTTACGCGAAGCTCAACAGGTCTTCCCGAAAGATTTTGAGCAGGAAAAAACCGTTGAAGCACCTGTCGATGAAGCGCAACAGGTTCACCCCACCAGCATGCTGCCTCCCAGCAATGAACAACTTCGTGATGATCTTCTCCAAAAATTGGGTACAATAGAGAAAGAATCATAACCAAAGCCCATGACCGAAAACGAAAAAATTATTGCGCTGCTGGAAACTCAAAACAGCTACCTGAAAAGCATGAGTGATATCATGCATCAGGAGCACCGTGAAGCCGCAACCGCCAGAATTCTTCACGCACTGCTCATTATTCTTCCCATGATCGGCATCATCATTGCCGGGTATTTTATTTGGAGCAGCATTACGCATTATCTTGATGTGATGAATAACAATATCAACACGCTGAAATCCAACTTTGACGCCATGGCAAGTTTTGTTGAAAAACTGATTCCGGATTTTGGAAAAATCAGCTCAGACCTCAACCAAACATGGCAAAACATTCAGTTCTGGAAATAGATGCATTACGACGTTGTTATCATTGGATCAGGTCTTGCCGGAATGAATGCGGCACTCCATGCAGCAAAATATGGAAAGGTGCTCCTGGTTTGCAAAGGGAAATTGCAGGAAAGCAATTCACGCTACGCCCAGGGAGGAATCGCCGGGGTCTTTGAAAAAAAAGACCGGTATGCCAATCACATCAACGACACCCTGACTGCCGGCGGACGCCATAACAAACGAAAGGTCGTGGAATACTTCGTCCACAAGGCTCCTGAAGCCATCCGCATGCTGGAAAAAATCGGCGTACCTTTTGAACATGCAACGTCAAAAACATTTGATCTCCACCGGGAAGCCGGTCACGGATATTCCCGCATTGTTCACGTTGGGGATCACACAGGCAAAAGCATCATTGAAGTTCTTGCAGCAAAAATACGCAAAGAGAAAAAAATCACCATCATGGAGGAAACTTTTGCCTCGGACCTCCTCGTGGAAAAAAACAGCTGTATTGGAGTAACAATCATTCAACAGGAAAAAGAAATACCAATATACGCACGAAGAACCATTCTGGCTACCGGCGGATGCGGGCAGCTTTTTCAATACACGACGAACCCTGCACTAACAACCGGTGACGGCATTGCCATGGCTGCAAGGGCCGGCTGCAAAATACAGGACCTGGAGTTTGTCCAGTTCCATCCGACAGCGCTCAAAGAGAAAAAATCCCCCATGTTTTTGCTTTCTGAAACCCTTCGAGGGGCAGGGGCCCAGCTTATCAACAAGAGCGGTGAACGATTTATGTACGATTATCACCATGATGGAGAGCTCGCTCCGCGCGATATTGTCTCCAGGGCAATCTACGACGAACAGCAACGCGGAACGGTCTATCTTGATATACGAACGAAGACGACCAGGATCCCATCAAAAAAAATCCGGCAACTTTTTCCAAGCATTCACAAATACCTCAAAGAAAAAGGGTACAACATGGCAACAGACCTTATTCCGGTCACACCGGCCGCACACTACCTCTGCGGAGGAGTCATTACTGATGTTCGGGGAAAAACATCTCTCAAAAATCTTTACGCCATTGGCGAAGTTGCCTGCACAGGGTTTCACGGAGCAAACAGGCTGGCATCAAACTCACTGCTTGAAGCAGCCATCATGAGTGAACACGTCATGGATGATCCCCTGCCCTCAGCTCTTCAAAAACACACCATACCTTTCCACCATTCTGAACAAACCCGTCACTCCACTTCAAAGGTCACTGTAGTACGACTCAAAAAACAACTTCAGCAAATAATGTGGACCCACTGCGGAATTATCCGAACAAAAAAATTACTCGCGGACGGAAGAAACAAGCTCAAAAAAATCACTTCAGAGATGAAGAAGCTAACAATAAAGAGTGAAAAGCAAGAGCTCCAAAACATGGTAGAACTGGCCGACCTTATGTTACAGGCAGCACAAAAAAGAACCAGGAGCCTTGGCGCGCACTACAGAAAAAATTAGGACCGTCCTCCCATCAAAAGCTCTGTTTGTTCAGCAAGAGTCAAAGCATCCACAATATCACCAATATTTCCTTCCATAATTGAGGGGAGGTTGCTCCAGCTTTCTTTAATCCTGTGATCGGTCACGCGATCCTGCGGGAAATTATAGGTACGGATTTTTTCCGAACGATCCCCACTGCCGATCTGGCTGAGACGTTTTTCACCAAGCTCTTTCTGGCGTTTTTCCTGTTCAATGGCATACAAACGGGTTCTCAAAACCTCCATGGCTTTCTGCTTGTTCTTGAGCTGGGATTTTTCATCCTGCTGCGAAACAATCAAACCCGTAGGAATATGGGTGATACGAACCGCAGAATCGGTGGTATTTACGCTCTGCCCGCCCGGTCCACCGGCACGGAACACATCAATACGGAGATCCGAATCTTTTATCTCAATATCAACCTCTTCGGCCTCCGGCAACACGGCTACAGTAACTGTAGAAGTGTGAATACGTCCCTGGCTTTCCGTTGCTGGAACGCGCTGAACACGATGAACGCCACTTTCGAATTTAAACTTGCTGTAGGCCCCTTCACCAACAATCTTAAAAATAATTTCACGAAGGCCTCCGGCCGTAGCCTCACTTTTGCTGATAAGTTCAATGCGAAAGCCAAACTGTTCCGCAAATTTGCTGTACAGACGGAAAAGTTCAGCAGCAAAAGTGCAGCCTCTTCCTCCGGCGCCACCGCGAATCTCCACAATAACGTTCTTAAAATCGTTAGGGTCTTTCGGGCAACAGCTCAAGCTTCAGCTCCTCTTCAAGCTTCACCTTGGTTTCCTTGGCGGATTGCATCTGCTCTTTGACCATCGTACGCATATCTGCATCTTTTTCCGTTTTCAGAATCTCATCGGCATCATCAATCTCCTGTTGCGCCTTTTTATAATCACGATAAAGAGCAACAGACTTTGAAATCTCTTTATAACGGCGCATCGAGTTTGTGTACTCCTTTTGATTGGAAATGACGGCTGGATCAGCAAGTTTCTGCTCAATCTCTGCATATTCCTGTTCGAGTTGTTGAAGTTTATCAAACATACGGCGGCCATTCTACCACAAACATCCGGTCAATGTGAGCATAATCTTCCAGAAAACGAATTTGCAGTCCAGGAAATGATCCGGAAAAAAGACGAATAAGCTCATCCCTTTGCAGAAAACCAAACTCTCCAACCAGCATGCGGGGATGCCAGTCTTGTGAGGCCAACTGCTGGAAGAAACGGTCATACAAACCCAAGCCATCCTCCCCACCAAAAAGCGCCACATGGGGTTCATAATCCTGGGCGGATTTGCTCACAAACGAAAACCGCTTCTCTCCTATATAGGGAAGATTCGCCACAATAATATCAAAAGGATGCTGAACGGCTGCAAGAAGATCACTAACAAAAAATTCCGTGCGTGAAGCCAAATTATGGCGCTGCGCATTGAGTAATGCCACATCAAGCGCCTCACTGGAAATATCCACACCGGTCACCCGGGCGGCTGGGAGGTTTTTAGCAATGGAAAGAGCAATACAGCCACTCCCCGTCCCCACATCCAAAATTTTTGGTTGGGCAATGTCCGATCCTTGAAGGTACTCCAGAACCCACTCTACCAGATGCTCCGTTTCCGGACGGGGAATAAGTACCCGGCGATCAACAATAAAATCCATGCCAAAAAACTCCTTATGGCCAAGAAGATACGCAACGGGTTCACCCTGAAGCATTCGATGAAAAAGTTCCAGAAATTTTTCCACAATTGCTGGAACAGCCTCATCTTCACCATGAGTTAAAAGAAACTCACGCGGTTCACGCAGCACAAAACGCCAGCAGAAGCTCACAGCCAAGCCGGTCCCCTTCCGGACCGACTGTTTGCCAGGCCTGATGTAATACTTCACGTATTTTCATAGTGAAAACAAAAACCCCCCGCCATGGCGGGGGGTTGAACCATCTTAGTAGAACTTCTGTCTTTCACGCTGCTGACGGTAGTGCGTACGCATCATCGCCGCTGTGCGTTCATGACGCTTGCTTGGTTTCTTTTTGCGGTAACGGCGCTCTTTATTCAACAAAATAATACGGCTCGACTGAACCTTTTTGTTGAAACGGGAGATCAAACGATCAACCGACTCCTTCTGATTTTTCCAGAGAGTAATAGCCATACAGTTTCACCTCCTTCCAAAAGCTTTTAAATAAGTAGAAAGCCTCAGCATTATAGAAAAAAACCGGAGAAAGTCAACCTCCCTGCCCTCCTCCAATCCCGAAAAGCATAATTTCTGAAAATATCATTTTATGGTATCATTATATGAATCCCCCAAATTATGACCAAAGAAGACTTCAAAAAACTCGCGGAAAGCACCTATTCGTTCACTCAGATGGATCCAGAAACCCAGGCAAAAGTTCTGGCATCGGAAGGAGCAGAGATGGAAAGCTATATTCAGATGTTTACTGAAGAGAACGCCGGGATGGCTGAAGCCGTCAAGGAGTTCGATGAAGACAGTCAAAATACCGTCACCCAGTTTAAAACGGTTGTAAAAGCCGATAAAAAAGACAAGTTGCAAAAAGCCGAAGAAGAAAGCAAAAAACAGGAAGACCAACTTATCAATAATTTACTCAATAACGTTTAAACACATGTTCAAACATCAATACAGAAATTTCAGGGGAAATTTTTTCACCTCACAACGTGCCATCTATATGGCGGAAACACCTGATCAGGTCGCAGCATCTTTTGAACAGAAAGATGTTACCGAAACTGATAAATCAAAAATCAACGTCGACCAGGAAAAACAGAAATTTATCGATAAACTTGGCGCTGACAAAAAGGCTCCAGGGTACCAGGAAGCACTCACAAGAATCACAACTCACGCTGAAAAACTGAAGAAAAAACAGGAATTCTACAGTGAAAAAGCAAAAGCAAAGGCAAATGGACAGCTTGATATTAAGGATGGATACGCTGTTGGAGACAGTAAAGCCTATGAAAAAGCTGTCAATGCGTCAAAAGCGCTCGATAAGCTTGCAACATTGAAAACTGCAAGTGGAGTGAGTGATGATATTGATTACGCCGCAAAGGTCAACGTCATCAAGGCAGCAAATGACACCTACCTTACTGCTGTAGTCACTGACAGCCAGGCAAAAATTGAAGCTTTCAACAAAAAACTGGCGCAGATAGACCAGCCAAACTCTGGAGTAAAATTGAAAGATTTAATTGCAGACCTGGCAGCAATGAAAGCAAAAGTTGATGAATACAAATTCGCAAAATCCAAAAACTTTGAAGGCAGCACCTTGCAGCCGACAACCCAGCAGAAAGATATTGAAGACAACTATTTTGCAGCTGCAAATCTTTATAATGCCAAACTTGCGAATGAACAGCTCAAAGGCAGTGATGACAAAGTAAAAGTCGAACAGGCCAGACAGTGGCTCGCCGGAGCAGTTGAATTGCAGGGCATGCGCACCGCAAGAGCTTCCGCGTGGGAAAGCTGGAACAAACTCAAAAAAGACCACCCTGATGTTGCAGCCAAGGTTGATGCTGCCGATCATCCAGCCCGCAAAGCCTGGGATAAAGCCGTATCTTTGGAAAAGACTGACTTTAAAGAAGCAGCCAAACTCTATGCTCAGGCAAAAGCAGAGTACGACAAGGCACTGACAGGAAAAGAGTCAGCAGACAAGGAACAGGCATTGAAAGAGTCCAAAGACAAAGCTCAAAAAGCCTGGGATTCCATTCCAGCAAGCCTCTTCTCCTCCGATGGAAACAGCTTTGTTGACGCCGGGTTTTTCAAGGATTTCAAAAACAAACTCAAGGCCGATGCCAAATATAACCAGGAATGGACCGATGCTGAAGCAGCCGCAAAAACCGATCCTGAAAAAGCTGCTAAAAGTTTTGATGCCATTGCCAAAAAATATGCTGCAACTGCTGCATCCGTGAATGCCATTAACGGCGTTGCGGCCGATGTCATGGCTCTTGGAAGATATGACAGTCAGGAAGAACGCAATAAGCGCGGTGGAGTTGCCCAGGATAAACCAAAAGAAAGATACACTGCGGTCCTTGGAAAACTCTATGAATCTGCACGCGAAGAAGTCAACTATGGTGACCATAAGGTTGGATCCAAATATGGAGAAGCCGTCGCTCTCTACAACAAACTCAAAACTGACAGTTATTATGTCGAACATGGTGATGTTAAAATGACTGCTGAACCAAAAGTTGAAGAACCACCAAAGAAGACCGACACGGTATAACTCTTCAAAGACAAAGCGCTGAATAAATAAATTATTCAAGACACTGAAAAGCCCCCAGCGCGTGGGGGCTTTTCTAAACATCGCTGAACGTTTTTTCATACTGGACCTTCTCCAATTTCCGGTATATTTTGATGATGGGCAAGGATATTGACAAAAAATAATAAAATGTTAAAATAATCGCTCATTCATTTCGCAGCAATATGGCAAAACTTGATCGTGAAAACCTCATCGCCCAGGACGTTGTACGGGCAAAAGGAACACTCAAAGAGGAAGGCAAAAAAATTGATGAAAGAAAATTACAGGATGATGTGCATGAAGACTGGGAAATTCTCAGTCGTGCACGTCATCTGCCGGAAGCAGCCCGGGAAAAAATTACCGCCGCGGTCATGCGGATTATCAAAACCCAGCGCGGTACTGCAAGAAAAGTCCTCCCTCCTGAACTCATGACAAAAAATCCGGACTTTTACCGGCTGATGCTTGCGGCAAACGATGCCCTTCCTTTGAATCCGGACGAAAATACAAAAGTAACACCTGAAGACGCTGCGATCATTGCCAGAACCAAACGTACCATCGCCAGGGACATTATTCAGCCACAGCTCGTCCATCATGTAGACCAGACAGTTAACGCCATCATTGACAGCAATGACGATAAAACTCTGGAAGAGGTTATTGAACAGGTCATCGCCCACCTCAAACACGAATGTCTTGGGAAAAACGTCAACAACATCTGTTTTTACCTGGTCAATGAAGAAAACTATCATGGACAGGTTGATGAACTTACCCGCACATCGGTAGGCATTCCAGAAACCAGAATCTCACGGAAAGCTTTTGACGAAAGCAAGAGCCACCTTGGCATGTTTGGCAAGGAAGAAGAACCAAGAACCATCACCGACCCCAAAAACAGTCGCATATATTTTGAACTGAAAATCAAAGGACAAAACCTTGGAGTCCTTGAGGTAGAAATGAAACCGGGAACCAAGCTCAGTGAGATTGAAAAACAGTATATCCGCCAGGCCATGAGCCGCCTCGACAGCAAGATCGACGAGGCACTTCACAGCAAACGCCTCGACATTATTGCCAGAAAAGCCCACCGCATTCTTGACGAAAAACGCCGTCCCGAAGATTTTGAGGCAGGCATTGCGGAGTTCATGGAGCTCGTCTGTCTGTACAGCACCGCCTATGAAGCAGAAGTAACAGTGGATATCTTTGGCGATGGCGAAGACTGGTTTGCAAAAAAATTCAACGACGACCGGGAAATTACCTCAGTTGAAATGGACGGCGCCATGAAAGCCGAAGTAAAAATCCCTGCCGGTGACCGCCGCGTTGATGAAAAACGGGCACTGGTGCTGGATATCATGGACTCAACATCACTCGATGAAGAATCAAAAAAAGATATCATCGGCAAAGTTATTTTCCGCACGTCCAAAGACACCGATGAACTGACCAATGAAGACCACACACTCCTGAAACTCTGCTCACAAATCCTCAGCAGCCACATTCTCAAATGGAGAAATGATCTCAAGCTGAGGACAGAAGGAGTTGACCCTCAAATTGCCCGTAACAGCATGCGTGCCGGCAACAAGGACATCATCAAAGAAACACTCACGGCGTTCTACACCGATATTGCCGGCTACACTTATATCTGTGAAATTCTTGAGGACGCATTCGACGGCGAAGAAACGCTCGAAGATATCGAGACATTGAGGGCAGTACTTCAGGAGTTTTTGAATCTCATCCAGCGCACCGGACAAATGTACGGTGGTGTCTGGGATAAGGCCGTTGGAGACATGGGACTCATGGAGTTTGGCGTACCAATTGACCAGAACGATCTTGATCCGCTCGGCAACGACGGCAAAACCCGCCGTCCGGAATTTTTTGCCAGTAACGCACTCAAAGCCGCACTGCTTGTTCGCAAAGGTCTTGCCGACGTGAGCAGGGTTTTCCGCGACAAATTGCTCGGAATCGCCGTGACAAAATACAGCCAGGTTTACGCAGAACTCCTCAATGAAAAACCTGAAGAAAAAGAGAAAATCAAAGCATCCATTCTCGCCGGACTCAACCCCGACGAACAGACATCGCTGCTTCAAAAACTTGAAAACGAAACGGGACTTTCTCCAAAAATTACCACAACCACTTCGGTCTACACCGGCCAGGGAGGATACATGAAGCTTGCCCTGGGCGCTGCTCACGACTGGACCGGCATCGGCAACACCATGAACTCGGCAGCGAGAGTACAGGGAACCAGCTTGAAGATGGAAATACGCGTTCCACTGCTGACCCGCGACCTGGTTGTCCCACACATCAATATGGATACGCAAATCCCATTCAATCGCAAAGGAGAAAGCGAGTCATGGTCAGACTTTTTCCGTAATAAACTCGGGATGGATCCTGCAAAAGTTGACGTTCAGTTTGTTGAATACTACGAAGGATACAAGAACAAATCAGGACGTAATGTCGTTTTCACCGTCAACATCAAGGAAACCATGACCGATACCATCGTCCAGGGCAGTACGTTATCCGTAGAACAGCTGCTGCGGTACGAAGGCGAAGAGTTTGGTATCGTTGGAGCTCCACGACCGATTGAAGGAAACATGCTCAGCTTTAAACTCCGCACCATCACAGCGGACCCTTCCAAATCTGTTACGTTCAGAGTCAATATTCCTCAGGCGGTCATCGATGAACGCGTCACGAGGTACAAAGCACCGCACGCACTACGAAGAAGAGCCATGGAAGGAGCAACAAATTCAATCCTCGTTCAAAACGGCAAACTCAAACAGTTCACCTGGGAAAGCATTGAAACTGATCAGAATGAAGAGCTTAACAACCTCAGGGCCGCTCTTGAAAAATCCAAGGAAAGCACCATCGTCTTTACCAAGATGGTTCCGATGGGCTGCTACCAGCTCAGTGATGAAACACCCCACGGTGACCGGGGACACACCGTGCTCAGTCTTCGCAAGGACACCAATATTTTTGACGTAAGGGTCAGCAATAAAAAAATCCATGAGGGTGTGGGCCCGATTATGAAGGACGACGAAGTGCTCCACGCCTTCCAGGCCTACTATGAAACCATCAAAGGAAAAACCACTCCGGGGAAACCCATCGTTTTTGTCCGCCGCCGCAATTTCTACAAAGTAACTCCACATGAAGCTGAAGCCTACCTCATGCCTATCATAACCCAGACCCGCGTGATCAAGGACGGCCCGGTTGAGCAGGTAAAAACCTCGAGCAATCCGCCTCCTGCCATGAATGGATCAACCATGATGCCTCCAGCCGGGAGCACCTACGACATGACCGGATTGGGAGAAAAAACTCCATCCAGATTTTGGACCAGAATCGCTGAACAAATCGACGAATACAAATGGTCCGGCGATGAACTTATGAAAAAAAACTGGAACAAACATTTCCCTGAAAAAGACGAAAGCGAAGGTGAAGCAAAAAAATAAATCACCGGAACATCCTCAAACCGCCAAACAGGCATGAACACTCCATGCAACAAAAAACTCCCCCGGTCCGGGGGAGTTTTTATATTATCCAAAAGGAAAGTCTTGCGGACTAGATATCAAGGTTGCGAACTTTCTTGGCATGAGACTGGATAAACTTTTTGCGTGGAAGAACCTCTGAACCCATCAACGTTTCAAAGACGCGATCAGCCTCTTCAGCATCATCAATGCTCACCTTGTACATCATGCGGCGCTGAGGATCCATCGTGGTCTCCCAGAGCTGTTCAGGATTCATTTCACCAAGACCCTTATAACGCTGAATGTTCACCTTGGTCGGGTCACTGAAGTTTTTCAGGGCTTCCGGTTTCTTTTCCTCAACATAAACATACTCAATCTTTTTCCCCTGGGCCAGTTTGTAGAGCGGCGGCTGGGCAATATACAAATGTCCACCTTCAATAACCGGACGGAGATAGCGGTAGAACATTGTCATGAGAAGTGTACGAATGTGGGCACCATCAACATCCGCATCCGTCATGATTACCACACGGTCATAACGGAGCTTGCTGACATCCATCACTTCACCAATCCCCATACCCAGAGCAATAATAAGCGCCTTGATTTCATTATTGGCAAGAATCTTGTCCATGCGGGCCTGCTCAACATTCAGAATCTTACCGCGGAGCGGCAGGATAGCCTGGAATTCACGGTTACGGCCCTGCTTTGCCGAACCACCAGCAGAATCACCCTCCACCAGATAAAGTTCAGAATTCTTCGGATCGCGTGACGTACAGTCAGCCAGTTTGCCTGGAAGAGTCATGCCTTCAAGGGCACCCTTACGGATAACCGTATCGCGCGCAGCACGGGCTGCCAGACGGGCACGGGCTGCCAGGGCACACTTCATAAAAATCGCCTTAGCATCAGTTGGATGTTCTTCAAGATACTGGGTAAAAGTTTCACCAAAGACGTTCTCAACAGCTGTACGCATCTCGGCATTACCAAGTTTGCTCTTGGTCTGACCTTCAAACTGGGGGTTGCCGAGTTTCACCGAAATAACGGCCGTCAACCCTTCACGGACGTCTTCAGCCGTAAGATTATCCTCTTTTTCCTTCAGCAGACCGAACTGGCGTGCATACCCATTAATGGTACGGGTAAGTGCGGAACGGAAGCCTGTAAGGTGCATACCACCTTCAGTTGTATGGATGTTATTGGCAAAGGTATACATGGTTTCATTGAAGGTTGAGGTATACTGGAGTGAAACCTCAATAAGGCCTTCAGGAGCATCTTTTTCAAGATAAACAATTTCACTCAGCGTCTCTTTATTTTTATTGAGATGCTGAACGTAAGATTTGATGCCACCCTCAAAATGGAACTGATAGCGCTTCCCTTCTCCGCGTTCATCAGTAAGACGGATGGTTACGCCTTTCGTTAAATACGCCTGCTGACGAAGGCGGTTGAGAACCGTCGTAAAATCAAAAACTGTGCTTTCAAAAATAGTCGGATCAGGCCAGAAGTGAATTTTTGTTCCCTGTTTTTCCGATTTACCAACAACTTCAACATCACCCTGGGGATCACCTTTCTTGTAGGTCTGTTCATGGACCTTCCCGTCACGGTAAACCGTAGCAACCAGCTTGGTGGAAAGGGCGTTAACCACAGAAGAACCTACACCATGAAGACCACCCGAAACCTTATATCCACCGCCTTCACCAAACTTACCGCCGGCATGGAGAACCGTTAAAACAGTTTCGAGAGCAGACTTCCCGGTTTTGGAATGCTTATCGACGGGAATACCACGGCCATCATCCTCAACAGACACACTGCCATCCTCGTGCACAATAACATCAATGTTTTTACAAAAACCCGCCATCGCTTCATCAATGGCGTTATCAACGATTTCCCAAACCATATGATGAAGACCGGCAACGTCGGTAGTACCAATGTACATACCTGGACGTTTACGGACGGCAGAAAGACCTTCCAAAACCTGAATATTCTCGGCACTATAGGACGACGATTTGGTTTCGTCTTTTTTCTGAGCGTTCATAGCAAAAATTTAAGTCTTGTAGCCACGTCAAAAATGGCCACTGGGACTATAGCACATCTGTTTATCAATGCAAACCCAGATTCCTGAGGTAAAACAGGTCAAAGTCGGGAATCTTCCGGGCTTTTTCAGGCGCCTGACGAACTGGCGGATTTCAGGGCCTGGACCTCAGATTTCAACCGCTCAGAAACATCCGTCAGCCCAAAGGTACCGACAACAGGATGTTGCCCATCCTTGGTGAAAAGAACAAGATTCGTAACCACATTATTTTTACCATCAATATCAAAACTGAAGGAAATGGACTGGTCAGAAACCAGGATTGCCTTGGAAACCGTGAACTTGCTCAGGGCCAGGTCAACAATGGAAAGATCAGCTTCAGTTAAAGCAATATCACTCACTTTCAGCTTCTGGATGAGCAAGATTTTTGCCACACGTTCAGTCTTGGAGCCCGTAGGTGCCGGAGCTGGTGTCGGAGAAGAAGCCGGAGTTGGTGACGGCGTCGGCGTTACAGGCACATCAGGTGTCTCAGGAACAACTTCCGTCTTGGTTTTGATGAGACGGGCAAGGTTCGCAAGATTCACTGGATCAGCAGAAATAAGGGTATCTCCCGTATAAATTTGGGAAACCAGACGGCTATCCCAGGCATACTGGGCATGAATCTCAACGCCAAGCACCGTGGCGCTATTCAGAGCCAAAATCTTCTGCTTGATATCATTGAATGGTCCAAACTGAACATTCTGGGCGCCAATATCAGCAAAATCTTTCTGCGCCTGGGCCAAAATCTTTTCAGGAGTAATGACAGGAGCCGCCTGATTCCCCAAAATTTCCTGGCGGATTTCCTCAATACTCACCTGCTCCTGCTGGGCCTGAACGAACTGGTCAAACTGGACTTTTCTTGATGACCCGTGAAGTGAAGTCGCCACATATTCCGGAGAGTTGAGATAACGGAAGAAGACACCAAAATCGTTCAGCCGTTTGGCATAAAGGTCATTCACGGCCACCTGCTGATCAGCCGGCAGCTGTAAATCATCAGATTCACGGAACAGACGGAACACAATCTGCTTGGCATCATCTACGGCAATTTTATCAGCCAGGAAGAACGTTTTCAGCTGGCGAAGGAAGTCGATCTTGGTACTGACAATCGTCTGTTTTTCTTCATTTTTCCCTTCGCCCTCAGGAAGAAGCGCCAGCCACTGCTGCTCAAGCTGGCTTTTCATCGCAAAGAAGCGGTCGCGATAAAAAATCGGGTAAAAACGGAACAGATTATCCATGATCTGGTTTTCCTCAGCCAGGATATTTCTGAGTTTTCCCATGCGGGTTTTCTCCTGATTGACCACCTGGGTAAACTGCGCAAAATAGTCTTCAAGTGCCTGACGCGCCGATTGTGAATTAATATCAGCAAGATCGTAAACACCGTTCATGGTATTTCTGACAATGATGAACTTTTCACGAATATCATCCTCTGTACTGCCAAGCTGGCCCAAAAGGTATTGAACGAGAACCATTTTTGCCTGCGACAAAGCATTGTCACCGGTAACATAACTTAGGCGGTCATGTTCATCGCGCAATCTTTCCAGAACGGCCAACTTATAATCTTGGCCTTTTTCAGCCAAAGCCTGATCAAGAGATTTATGGAAAAAATCCAGACGCTCCTTGGCACGGGTTGTCTGTCCAAAAAGCAGAAGATACTTTGCATCGTCAAAGAGACCAAAAATATCGTCATTCGTGCTGGCAATGACCTTGGCCCCCGAAAAAGTGAGGGTATTGTAAACGCCATTGAGCGCCTGTCCAAAACTGTATCCAAATGAACTCAGGTCGGCAATTTTCAATCCGCGACCACGAATCTGCTGTGAAGACTCATCCGCAATCTTGCTTTCATAAACTTTATCAGCAGCAATATTGTCCTTGAGCCATGAATCAGTACTCAACTGCTGTGCATCAAGAACTCCAAACGGAAACTCTTTCACGAGTTTTGAGTAAAAAAGCTTCCGCAGTGTTTCCTCGTTTTCAGTAATTTTATCGGCAAACACGGTCGTCTGATTTCCTTCCGCAAGCGTAAAGCTGTTGATAAAACTCTCGTCGGGAAAACGCTTCGCTTCCTGGGCCTTATAGGCCAAAGGCACAAGACCAATGCTCGCATGATGACGATGGGCATACACAAAAGTTTTTGATCCATCAACACGGACATCAACCGCTGCATAATCCGGAATGACAAAAGCGCCGTTCGCAACCACATTAAAATACGCCGAAGTGTAAAGATTGTTTGCCCACAGGCGTCCTTTCTGAAGCTCAAGGACATAAGCATCTTTTTGGGAATCAGCAACGGCAACATTCACCACGGCGTCCTGGGTAAGTCTGACAACACCTGCATCAGAGAAACGAACCTGAACCCCGCTACCGGACTTCACCGCAATTTCATCATGGGCCATCAGCTCAAAAGAGGCTGTTTCACCAAGCGGCTTCACCTCAGATTCCCGCTTGACCTCGACGGACTGCCCGGCCGGAACAACCAAAAGCAGGTGCCCCTTCATGCGCGCCTGGGACGGTCCTGCAAAAACACTCTCCAAACCAAGGGTTCCCAAAAACACCAGGAACGCAACGGCAATAATGATGAGTTGTTTGAAGCTTTTCATGGGGTAAAACTTAATCTTTATATTATACAGGAAACGCCAAATCCGGTCAACAACGGAAATAGTAAAAATATGGCTTATGCAAGCCGTAAAATCTTGAATTGTTTTTCACACCGCCTTCAACTATAATAAAGGGGCATTTTTGCCCATTTATTCGCTGAAAACGCCCATTGTATGATTCAAACCCCTCGCAGAACGCTGAAGGCCGGTTTCCTGCTGCTCCCAGCGCTTTTTTTCCAGATCCAGACCGCTTCAGCACTTTTTTCCGATGTGCCAGTCACCCACCAACAGGCAAAACCCATCGAAATCCTCCAGCTCAGAAAAGTCATCAACGGGTATCCAGACCAGACCTTTAAGCCGGAAAAACTCATCACCCGCGGAGAGTTCCTGAAAATGGCTTTCAACGACATCGGATTTCGCCAGGCACCCCAGGGTGGAAAAACTCCTTTTGCAGATATTCCTGCAGACAGCTGGATCGCACCGTATGCAAACAAAGCGCTCGACCTCAACGTCATAACCGCAATTGGCAATCAGCCGGCATTTCGTCCAGCCGACCCGCTCACCCGTGTTGAAGCCATAAAAATGGGATTCCCCATCGCAGGTATTTCCGCGCCGTACTACACCGACATCAGCCCTGACGAACTGTTTCCCGACGTTCGTCCAAACGCCTGGTTCGCCTACCTGGCCAGAGCGGCAAAAATACACGGCGTCATCACCGTAAAAAAGCCGAACGCTTTCTGGCCAAAACATCTTATGACAAGAGGTGACGCAGCAGAGCTCATTTATCAGCTGCAACTTGCCCGCGAAGCTGCCATGGATGGACACGGAGGAATCGTCGTAGAAACTCCAGATATGACTGAATTGGATGCGCAAACTCTGGAGCTCTTAAACAATCCAAAATTTGGAATTCTCCTCGACGTCTGGAAAAAAGCCAACACCGATTTCTACTACAAGGAAAATATCGACAAAGACGCTTTGGTGTACGGGGCCATCAAAGGACTCGTTGAAAAACTTGGAGATCAGTACACGTATTCGAAGAACCAAGCGAAGCACTTGGACTGCAACAGTATCTTCAGGAGAGTTTGAAGGAATCGGCACGGCCATTGATGTTATCGACAAAAACATCGTCATCATGAAAGTTTTCCCGAACTCACCCGCAGAAAAAGCCAACCTCCAAAACCGGAGACGTGATCAAAAAAATCAACAATCAGTCTCTGGACAACATGACCATCAACGAAGCGCTGAACCTCATACGCGGTGATGCCGGAACAACAGTCCATCTGAGCATTATCAGGAACAGCCAGTCTCTTGAAATTGATCTGACCCGCGCCAAAATCACCCTGGCATCTGTGAACGGAAAAATGATCGGCTCCATCGCCTATCTCTCCATCAACGAATTCACCGAAAACAGTCCAACCGAGTTCGCAAACACTCTGACCGAACTCGCCAAACAGTCCCCGCAGGGATATGTCTTTGATCTTCGCGATAACCCGGGTGGATATCTGGACAGCGCAACCCACATGCTCGGACATTTTATTCCCGGTGACAAAACGGTTGTTTCCACTAAAAGTGCCGACGGAACAACCCGGAATTTTCAGACAAGTGGTCAGGGTGAACTGAATGGAAAACCTATCATCGTCCTTGTCGATAAAGGTTCTGCATCAGCGGCAGAAATCATGGCCGGAGCCATCCAGGATTTAAAGGTTGGCAAGCTGCTGGGAACCACCACGTACGGAAAGGGAAGCGTTCAAGAAATCACCAACTATACCGACGACTCCCTGCTCAAAATCAGCACCGCTCACTGGCTCACTCCAAACGGCCGCGACATCAACGGCAAAGGACTGACTCCGGACTTCATCGTTGAAATCAACCAGACAGATCTGCTGAGTGGAAAAGACAACCAGCTCAACAGAGCGGTGGAAATACTGAACAACCGTCAGCTTTAAACATTTGTCTGGAACTGCTGTTCCCCTGTTCTGCCGCGCAGAATTTCTTCAGGATTGGTCGTGACGATCTTGTCTTCCGTATAGGAAGCAATAATCTGCACAGCCACATGTTTTAAACCGGCAAAGAACAACCCCTGCCCCACACCACTGTTCAGGAGCATGTACTTCTCCCCTTCGGTAAGATTAAAGGTCTTTGAAAGAACCTCAATCGCCGACGGCGCCTGTTTAAGCAGCAGCTGCATGGACGAGTTCGTAACAACAGGTTTTCCGTACGGACTTTTCACAAAATCTTCCACATCCTGGGTAATGGTCGTAATCCCCAGATAATATTTACGGGCACGTTTAACGAGGCCGAACAAAAACTTCGCCGAGTCTTCAAACTGCATCATCGTCCAGGCTTCATCAATCACCAGAAGACGTTTTTTGAGTTTGCTGCGTACCCGATTCCAGATGAAATTCAGAATAATGTACATCGCCGTCGGACGAAGAGCATCCTCCAGATCACGAATACTGAACACCATCAAACCGAATTCAGATCAACATTCGTTGGCTTATTAAAGATACCGGCATAAGTCCCCTGCGTATATTTCTGCAGACGCTGCGCCAGATTCTGTCCCCTTCCATGTTATTCAAAATGTCTGTAGAGATCCTCCATGGTTGGAACCGGAAGATTGGAAGGATCAACCATATTCATGGTGATGCCTTTCACGGCATAAACATCATTGAGTGCTTTATCCAAAATACCTTCTTCAAGCGGCGTACACTCTCAAGCATGATCTTCAATAAACCGTGAAGGTTGATAATATTGGAACGGAGAAGATCACCAGGCTGAAGTTCTTCATCCTGCAACGCGGCGGGTAAATCGAAAGGATTAATACGACGATCAGAGGTCAGCGATACTTTGAGATACGCTCCTCCAACAGTTTGAGCCAAAGTTCGTACTCATTTTCAGGATCAATGACAATGACATCGGTTCCAAGCATGAGGTAACGGAGAATCTCCAGCTTCACGCAGTAAGATTTTCCGGCACCGGATTTGGCGAACACAACGGAGTTCGCATTTTCAAGAGAGAAACGGTCAAAAATAATCAAACTGTCGTTGTGACGGTTCAATCCGTAAAGAATACCTTCATTGGAGGTAAGATCCGAAGAGCTGAACGGGAAAGTTGATGAGAGCGGTGAAGTGTTCATATTGCGGTTTACCTCAAGTTCATCAAGACATAACGGCAGCGTTGAGTTAAAGCCATGCTCCATCTGCAGTTCAGATTTTTTAGTTAAAATCAGTTTCCCGCCAAGGAGGCTTTCCAGCTGTTTGGAAATTTTCTCAAGCTTCTTGTCGTCCTCACCATAAATAGTGAAATACAGACCAAACTGGAAAAATTTCTCCTGTCCACGCTGAATCTGGGTACGCAGCTCCTCAGCATCTTCAAGAGCAGTTTCCAGCGCCGGATCACGGACAATCCCCTTTTCTTCCGCAATACGGATCGAAGACTGCATCTGGGCAACCTTCTTTTTCAAAACGGACATGATCGCAGCCGAATCGATCGGATAAATAAACTGGGCAATATCCATGGTCACATCAAAATTCACCACAGGAGAAAGCCAGTTGGTATCCAGATAACGCGGATAGGAATGAACAAAAAAGGTCTGGGCAAAAAGACCTTCCACCCGTAATTTATCGTACTGGATCTCCATGGATGATGGAGAAATGAGATCACGAATCGTGGTCAGACCCTGCTGGTAAACTTTTTCAGCCTCAATCAATTTCTGGCGTTCTGCTGCTGTCGCTTTATCAACGGCAGCTTTTTTCGCAGCCTCTGCCGGTGGCAAAGGCTTGGGAACTTCAGGTGCTCCAGCCGATTTCCCGGCCTGGATCGCCACGGCACTTTTTTCAGCAACCTTTTTACCAAAATCCAGGAATGAAAACATACCTTTCTTGACCGACTGCATTGTTTCAGCTTTCTTCTCCTGACCTGGGGCAGGAGCCGCAGGTGAAGGAGCAGAAGACGAAGCAGGAGTTTGATTCACGGTTGGTGCTGAAGCAGGCGCGACCGTTGATGAGGCTGGTGAGCCCACTGGTGATACCGATGCAGCCACAGGAGCTGCCGGCTGTGCAGAAAGAGCTGGAGACGGCTGTGCAGCAGATACTCCATGATCATCCTGGGCCACCTTGGTTTCAAGCAGTCCCGGAATGGGAGCTGCCGGCTGTTGAACCTGCTGAGGAGCAACCGCCACCACAGATGTTGCACCAGCAGGTGCTGGTGTTTCTGCTGATGGCACTGGCGCTTCCTGGACTTGCTGAACCTGCTGGGAAGCAGCACAAACCGTGAAAAAGCATCTTTCTTAGGTTCAGACGAAGCAGTCTGAGTTGGAGTTGCTGAGCTGGAGCTGGAGCTGCTGCAGGTACCGGCGCTGATTGGGCCGGAGCTGGAGCCTGTACTGCCGGCTGTGCTGCAGTCGGCACAGGAGCCTGAGAAACGGTCTGCGTCAAAGCAGCGCCCGAACCTGGTAAGCCGGTATTTTCCGCTGCAACCCCAGGGGCTGAAAGCGGCTTGGCACTGGCTTTTTGAAGCCACAATGGCAATGGTGAGTCACCCTGAAGTGCAGCCTTAACCTCACTTGGGTTTGTGCTCGGAACAATTGCTTCAGAAGATACAGCCGCAGCCTGAGTGAGTGAGGTATTTGAGGAGGTTGATGTGCCTGTTGCTGCTGGGGCAACTGCTGTCTCCTGGGGTTCAGCAGCCAGAGTAGGCTGTTCGGCACCGGGCTGATTTCCAAAATTGCCGTGGACGGGATCATACCCCTGCTGAATGAGCGGCGCCCCCTTTTCTTCATGGGTCCGAAGACCCTGAACCTGCTTAAGCCATTCAGGCATAGGTGCCTGAGCGGAGACAGGTTGTGCATCAGACGCAGGCACCGGTTGAACACCGGCTGCTGTTGTCTGAGTCTGCTGTGCTTGATTCTGTGAGTTTTCGTCAGCCATGCTTTTTGTTTTTGAATTTCTTAATAGTATACCAAAAAACAGCTCATTCTTCAATAACCGTAAAGCAAAAATTGAGGACAGATACTGTATTTTTCTATAAATTGTGATAAAGTACCGTTCAGCAAGAACTCAAAACTCTATTTTTTGTTTTTCTTATGGCCGAAAATCAATCTTCCTCCTCCAACGAAGAATCCAAGAAAAATGAACCCCAAACCTCTGGGGAAATGTTCAGTGATCACACATTACGCAACATTTCCGAGGAAATGCAAAGCTCATATTTGGACTACGCGATGAGTGTCATCGTCTCCCGCGCACTCCCGGATGTTCGTGACGGACTCAAGCCGGTACACCGCCGTATCCTCTACGCAATGCACGACATTGGGCTCAAATCCACCAGCTCATTCCGTAAATCCGCAACCCTGGTTGGTGAAGTACTTGGTAAATACCACCCACATGGTGATGCGCCGGTATACGAATCTATGGTTCGTATGGCCCAGGATTTTGCCATGCGTTATACCCTGGTAAAAGGTCAGGGAAACTTTGGTTCCATTGATGGAGACAGTGCTGCGGCCATGCGTTATACCGAAGCAAAAATGGAAAAAATTACCGAAGAAATGCTCGCCGATATTGAAAAAGAGACTGTCACCTGGCAGCCAAACTACGATGGACGCCTCCAGGAACCAAAAGTGCTTCCAACCAAAATCCCGCAACTGCTCCTGAACGGTTCACAGGGTATTGCCGTCGGTATGGCCACATCAATTCCTCCCCACAACCTGGGATAGCTTATTGAAGGCATCCAGCACCTCCTCCAGAATCCAGAAGCTACCGTGGAAGAACTCATGAAGTTCGTCAAAGGACCTGACTTCCCTACCGGAGGCATGATCTATGACATAAACGCCATTAAACAGGCCTATACCACCGGTCGCGGAGGCGTAGTCATGAGAGCAAAAACGTCTATTGAAGAGAAAAAGGGCGGCCGTTTTGAAATTATCATTCATGAGATTCCTTACCAGGTAAACAAAGCCAACCTCGTCAGCAAATCGCCGAACTCGTCCGCGACAAAAAAATTATCGGAATCACCGACGTCCGCGACGAATCCAACCGTGAAGGTATCCGTGTCGTCATCGAACTGAAAAAGACGCCTACCCAAAGAAGATCCTGAACCAGCTATTCAAGCTGACCCAGATGCAGGACACCTTCAATTTCAATATGATCGCCTGGTCGACGGCTTGCAGCCAAGACTGCTCGATCGGAAACAGATCCTGGAATATTTCGTGGCACACCGCAAAGAGGTTGTAATCAATAGGACAAAATTCGAACTCCGCATTGCCAAAGAACGCCTCCACATCCTGGAAGGTTTGAAGATCGCACTCGACCATATCGACGAAATCATCTCAACCATTCGCAAATCGGAAACAAAAGAGGACGCGCATGCAGCCCTCATGAAAAAGTTCAAACTCAGTGATCTTCAGTCCAAAGCCATCCTGGAAATGAGACTCCAGACCCTGGCAGGCCTCGAACGCAAAAAAATTGAAGATGAATATAACGAAAAGGTAAAACTGATCGCCGAGCTTGAAGCCATTTTGAAAGATGAGAAAAAGGTGCTCAAAATCATCAAGGATGAACTGGTCGAAGTGAAAAAAGGGTTCGCTGATGAACGCAAGACTGAGGTACATCCAGAAGCGCTTGGACAGATCGGCATGAAAGACACCATTCCAAACGAGCCGATGATCGTCATGCTCACGCGTGAAAACTACATCAAACGCATGCCACCATCCACTTTCCGTTCCCAGCACCGTGGTGGCAAAGGCATCATTGGGGCAACAACCAAGGATGAAGACGAAATCAGAATTGTACTTCCTGCGAAAAATCATGATGAAGTACTGTTCTTCACCAACTTCGGCCGTGTCTTCCGCCTGCCGGTATACGAAATTCCAATTGGATCCCGCACCGCAAAAGGACAGGCCGTCGTAAATCTGCTCCAGCTCCAGGATAAGGAAAACGTCACCTCAATTCTTGGAACAGGCGAACAGCTCACCGGTGAATATCTTTTCATGACCACCAACAAAGGAACCGTCAAAAAAACTCCGGTAGCCGACTTCAAAAATGTCCGTAAGAGCGGTCTGATTGCCATTAAGCTCCGCGATGGAGACATGCTTGAATGGGTCCGTCAGACAAGCAAAGGCAACGAAATCATGATTATCAGCCGTGAAGGAAAATCCATCCGCTTCAACGAATCTGACGTCAACCCAACCGGACGCGCATCCATGGGCGTCCGTGGGATCCGTCTCCATGAAGGTGATGAAGTCGTGGACATGGACGTCATCAAGGATATCGACAAAGCCGAGCTGCTCGTTATTATGGAAAACGGCCTCGGAAAATGCACCAAAACAACCGATTACCGCTTGCAGACACGCGGCGGTTCCGGAGTAAAGACTGCGAATATTACTGAAAAAACCGGTAAAATCGTCGGCGCAAAAATCATCAATGAAGACACCAAAGGCGATCTTATTATCGTTTCAAAACAGGGGGTCATTATCCGCATGAACCTGAAGGACATTCCATCCCAGGGACGTACCACCCAGGGAGTGTACCTCATGCGCATGAACGAAAATGATACCGTTGCCTCAACAACTGTGATCGAAAACGACGGTTCAGAAGAAAAGGCCGACGCAGAACCTGTAGACGAAAATCAGCAGCAGCTGGTTGCAGAAGGCGAAGAGAAATAAGCCGATGTCCCGCGCTGTCACCGTATGGAAAGAAAATAAGAAGCCCCCGCATGCGGGGGCTTCTTTATAACCCAAATACCACTATGGTCATTCCAAAACCTCTCCTGCTGGTCGGGGCAGCCATAGGATCATGGCTGATCATCCATTGCGCCATCATCACCTACGACGGCCTCACTGATAACCTCCAGAAAAGTGATATTGCCGTCGTCTTTGGCAACGAAGTCCAGCCGAGCGGAGAACCTTCAGAAAGGCTCAAAGCAAGACTTCAAAAAACCGTCGAACTGTACCAGGCCGGGTTTTTCCAAAAAATTATCGTAAGCGGCGGAAAAGGCAAAGAAGGGTTCGATGAATCCCTGGTTATGAAAAATTACCTTATAAGTCACAACATCCCGGAAAACATCATCATAACCGATCCGGATGGAAACACCACCTGGCAGACCGTCGAAAACACCAGGAAAATCCTTGAAAAAGAACCCCAGGGGAAAATCATGGCCATTTCACAGTTCTACCATATGAGCCGGATCGAACTGGCTTTCAGCAAAAATGGCATCAAAAATATTGCCACTGCCCACGCAGATTTTTTTGAAATCCGGGACATCTACTCACTCGTGCGTGAATACGCGGGATACTACGAATATCTCCTCAGGTAACCTCAAACTCCATCACGGCAACATTCGTCTTTTCTGAGCCCGCTCTCCCCTGCATGTAAATTTTATGCTGCCCCTTGGAAAGATCAGTGAGACTGAGAGTTCCATACTCAACCCTATTCTTCAGTGAATCTTCATCAACACTGTAATAGACATCATATTCCTTGCTCCCGTCAAAAAAACTCCAGAAAATCATCCATTGTTCTTTGCCTGTTTTAGGATCGATCATTTTGTAGGGGGGATTCTGGATTTTGAGACCGTCAATCGTAAACTGATGTTTATAGACAGGACTTTCCTTCCCTTTCTGATCAATATATTTCATTTCAACCACATGATCTCCAAGCGTCATGGGAACCAGCGTATAGTAGTTGGGCAACGGGGTCGTTGAACCAGCCATGGCAACCCCCATGGAGCCGGTATCACGGAACTCACCCTGTTCATCAACACGATAAAAAATCTTCTGAACGGCTTCAGTGGGTACGAACGATATCTGAGCGGATTTATTGACCATTTCGATCTTAAACTGGACCGGGTTGTCGAGCATGTTATTCACTGTTCCAGCCATGAGTTTCATCTCCTGATCAACCCAGGCCAGTTTCTCATCAGCCAGCTTCTTATCCACAAAAAACTTGCTGAACTTTTGGTCCTTTTCCAGGGCAACCACTTTCTCCAGTGCCTCACGTTCCAGGCGCCGCTCTTCATTGGTTGGCATGCCTTCCTTGTAGGAATATTGCTCGGCGATCGAAAAGAAAATCGGCCCATAATCAGGAAAGCGGGTGGAAAGATCGCGAAGCAACGATTTGCGGTCCTCAATGTCAGCTTTGAGAAGGACATAAGCCAGATTCACAGCCGGACTCTGGGCATGGTCTTCACGCAGTTTTGCAAAAATTTCACGGGTTGTGCTCATCCCTTCAAGATTCTTAAGAATGAGCTGATACGAAAGATACGGATCAAGATACTCAAGCCCGCTCTTAAAATACTCTTCATAGGATTTTCTGGCCTGGATGAGGTTGCCGTTCAGCTCCTGAATTCTGGCGTTATGATAATGATCATTGGGCGATTGTGGATTGCCAATAAGTCCAGCATTGGCATCGATCTGGTCAATTTTCGCCAGAACATCTGAAAAACCCTTATCAATCTTGGACTCCATGACATCCAGTCGTTGAAAAAGAGCCTCCTGAAACCCGCCAATATCAGGAGAAACCGTCGCGGCTACACCTTTTTCCGGAGTAATGGCAAAAATTGGCAACATAATGGCCCAAAAAACAGTCGAAACAACCGTAATACCAAAAAGTTTCCCTTCACGCTTTTCAAAGATATGGTCGGGATGATTGGGATCAAAACGTTTTCCCACAACAAACATCCACATACCAACCGCCGCAAGAACCGAAAAAATAAGGAAAAAAGGGACGAGATTAATAAAAGGCTTCACAAAATCACAAAAAAATCCGACGCCGGTAACAAACAAAGACGCCGGTCCTGCGCCAGCTGAAGCGGCTTTCCTGAGAAAAACTTTATTCATGTGGGACATAAGTTGGGAAAAAGAACATGCATTACCATAATACATTTGTCCCCCTAATGGCAAATCCGCCTCCGGACCCGAGAAAAAGCCTCTTGCCTTGAAAAAAGTTTTCTTGTATAGTTCAATGGCGTTTTTCCAAAAAACCACCAAAATATCACTTCTACAAGCCATGAAAAAAGACATTCACCCAAAGATTTACCCGGCACTTTTTGTTGACCTGTCCACCGGGGCTGAGTTCATCTCATTTACAACCCGCAAATCACAGGAAACCAAGAAGATCGGCGATATTGAATACAACGTCGTAAAGGTTGAAATCACTTCAGATTCCCACCCATTCTTCACCGGCAAACAGGTTATCCTTGATACCGCCGGCCGTGTTGATAAGTTCCGCGCCCGCGTCAAAAAAATGCAGGAACTGAAGGAACAGAAAGTAAAAGTTGTTGAAAATGCTGATGAAGCAGCTGTAGAAAGCGCAGAAAAGAAACCAAAGAAAGCTCCTGCAAAAAAGGCAGCAAAAAAGAAATAGTGCATCACCCGAAACTGAAACAAAAAACCTCCCGAACGGGAGGTTTTTTTGTAAGAAATGCACACAAAATCGGAACAGCAAAAGAAGGCTCTTGAGCGATAAACATAGTTTAAGCAGCCTTTGGAATGCTCGAATCCACAGCGTTGTCATTCATCGGTGGTGAGGGAGGAAGATCATCGGGCTTGATCGGATTTCCTTTGGCTTTTGCCAGCTCATCAACCTTCTCACGATAGAGCGTTTCAACCTTATCATGACGATCAACCATGTAACCTTTGGAGATCTCACCTACCCTACGTTCATATTCAACCGTTCCCTTTTTAGGCATATTGAGATTCGTTCTGATGAGTTTATCAATCTCCCGCTTTGAAGATGCTGATCCCATGGAACCATAGACCTGAAACCATACTTCAGCCTCCTGTTCCTTGCTTAAAAGTTCCGTACCCGCTTCCGTCTGTTTTTTCTTCAAAAGCTCCTCATACCTTGCCAACACCTTGTCGACTTCTGCCTTCTCTGTACGCAAAGGCGCCATTTCCTGTTCAATTTTTTTGATCAATTTGCGCTGGGCATCAAGTGCCATGAGTTCCGTGGCTTCCGCGGCACGTTTGTCACCCAAAGCGACGACATCACCTTTCTGCTCAAGCTTCCCAGGAGAGGATTTTGACTTGGCTGCACCGGCCTTTGCATCAAGTTCAATTTTCGCGACCCCAACCTCATCAATCTTTGCCGCCATCCGTTTTTCAACATCGGAAAGTCTGAACTCAACTTGTCCTTCCAAAGCCTGGGCAGAATACTTCTTGAACTCAGGAGTATCAACTTTGACATCAATCCCCATGTCTTTCATAAGAGCGTCGCGTTTTTCAATGGCAGCCTTCTTCAAAGGACCATCCGGAAGTTTTTCAAACATCGTATACCAGACCTGTTCCTTCTCGGCCTCCGTCAAAGCTTTTCCACCTTTTTCAGCGGAAGCAACTTTGTCTTTATATTGCTGAACCACACCTTCAAGTTCAGCTTTTTCTTTTTCGAGGGCCGCAAGTTCGGAACGTAATTTTTTCACCTGTTCTTCGGTAAGGGCAACTGCCGCGCGTTCCTCTTTAAGCCGGGCAACGTTTACCGGCATATCACGGTTCAACGAATGAAGATTCTTGAACTGGTCCTCAAAAGCTTTCAGCTGTTCCGGCGTAGCGTTTCTCAAATTATTCTGATACTTCTTATAGAACTCTGGCCATTCCATTCTGCGGCTGTCATAGGCCATGTGCGCAGACGCAACAGCGTCAGGCTCAAGCTCCTTAAACGACTTATAAAGATCGGTAACGGCCCCAACCTGGGTTGAGAAAGATTTTGGAAACTGTTCCTGAAACCCTTTGAAGAATTCGCGAACATCGGGATCTTTCAGGATAGGGTTATTCTCGTTCTCTTTGAGAAACTGCTGCCATGGTTTCTCTTTCACATCCTTGAAAAGCACTTCCAGTTCCTTGGCACTATGGCCATCAGCAATAAGCGTAGCTTTTGCCGACTGTTCAATCTCCAGCAGAGCTGCTTTATCCTGGAACATATTGCGTGGTACACGACGAACCAGTTTGGACATAAACTGCACTGGACGCTGGAGTGTACGTAAAATTTCCAGGGGATTATGAAGATGCAAAAATGCCTTACCACTCTCTTTGGCGATCTCCTTGCCCATGGCTCCCCATAAAACTTCGCCCTCACGCACAAACTTGGCCTGAACGTAGTAACCCATGCCAACCTCTTTTCCAGCCTGAAGAGCTGCATCAATACCGGCTTTTTCAGTTCCAGCGCGTACAATGCCGGCTTCAAGCCCACGAACCCCGGCCTCACCAAACCTGCCGCCGGTAAATCCGGCCATTTTCCCATAAGCCCACCCAGCAACACCTGTTGTTTTACGGGTAGCAATTTTGGCAGTCTGTTCAGCTAGTTTGGCCACATGTTTGGCTCCAAGCTCTTTGGCGGAAGACTCAAGGCTCTTGGTAACCATTTCACGGAGGACTTCGCGTGCAGCAGAACGTTCTGCCGCAGAAGCACCAGCCTGGGTTCCCTTGAAGACAATCTCTTTCTGGGCCTCTGTAAGAGCAACCGTAACTTTCGCTGAAGCTTCTTTGGCTGCACCTTCAACAATCTCTTTGGTAGCTGCTTCCCCTGCCTCTTTCGCCAAACCTTCAGCAACGATTTTCCCACCAGCTTCCGCGCCTTCCTTGGCCAGAATTTTCCCACCCGCCTCCGCCGCCTCCTTCGCAGCAACTTTTCCTCCTGCTTCCAGGGCAGCTTTGGCCGTAGCCTTGGCAGTGATCTTCGCACCCGCCTGAATGGCAGCCTTTCCTCCAGCCTTCAGGAGCGATCCTCCAACACCAAAAGTGAAAATATCTAAAACGATCGACCCAAGGCCGATAACTCCACGAACAACTCTTTCCGCCGTCCCCATTTCACGTCCCGAAAGAGTCTTGCCGCGGATCGACGCAAAAATATCATAGGCACCACCGGCAAACGGAATAAGACTGATCCCAAAATCCGCAACCTCCAACGCGGTGTCCGTGCCACTGGACCCTTTATGGGCAGCTTCATAATACCCAAGCCCCACGGCAAATTGCGGCATAATGAAGATTGGAACCGTACTCGCAATTTTTTTAAGGGCCGGAGCCTGCTCAAAAATTTTAGTGGCGGAAAGTCCACGCATCGAAGCATCTTTGACATCAACCATGCCAAGGTACTTGTTGGCCCCGTCAATAACAGAAATGGCCCGATCCAAATACCGGTTGGCCTCTTCAGCTGCCACAGTCCGGCTTTCCCGATCCTTGGCAACCATCACAGTTTCCTTGAATGTTTCAAACTGGGTATCTGCCGCCTGGAAGGTCATCTCCATACGCTTGCGCACCGGATCGTTCTTTGGGATCTTCTTGGCGTCAAGCTTCTTCAAAAACTCCTGCTTGGCAGACTCATACTGCTTACGTTTGATAAACATGGCCTGTTCCGCCAGGACATTCCGGTCGTTCAAACCAATAAGCCGCAAATCGTCCTGACTGTTCACGGTCTGTAAACGTTTCTCCACCTCCGTCAAAACTTCAAAAAACGGCTCACTCTGTTCCATGATATCTTTCAACCGCTGGTGCTTCTGACCAACATCTTTGGTTGCGTAATACTCCTTGAGTTTTGAGCTGATAAAATCAGTATGAAATGAATCGATCGAGGTCATGTAATACTGCAACTCCGTTCCCTCAATCGCCAGTTTTTTGGTTTTAATAAGCAGATCAATCTGCTGTCTTTTTGAATCGTACTTCTCCTTGAACTTTGTTGTTTCTCTCCACTCTCCCAGCAGTTCCTGACGAATTTTCAGGTCCACCACATCTTCAAGCTGCGCCTCACGATCATCTTTGGCCGGTTCTTTCACTTCCGGACCCAACGTAGACTCCATTGACCGCAAAAGCGGCTCATACTCTTTGCGCAGACGCTCAAGATTATTGGCATCAACAAGTTTCAGATAGTTATCAAGACGCTTGAGATAATCTTCCTTTTGGGAATCGGTCAACGACGACTCCATGATGGCCGACTTCAATTTGGCAATTCTTTCAACGTAAAGTTCAGCAACCTCTTTCTTCTCTGCGCCTTCATAAGACTCGGCGAGCTTCTTCACCCGGTCCTGCTGAACATTGAATTGTTGATCATTCACCGGCATAACAAAAAATTACTGATATTTTTGAATGAATTCCTGCTCGAGTGACTCCACGCCCCTGGCAAAAAAATAGGCACGAAAACCTTTCATTTTCTGTTTCAGGACATCGGTAATAGACTGTTTCTCATCGTTTAAAAACTTAAACAAACGCTCTTTTTCATCCTGGGCAAGATAAGGAACATAACTTCTCCATCGCAGTTTTGCCTGAAAATCCAGGGAAGGAGAAAAATCGATGAGCGCAACAAGTTGTTGGTTATTGATCTTCATAGACAACAAATAATCTCTTTATTATACCACAAAAATGGTATAGTAGGAACGCATTTTAGTTCCTGAACAATGTTTGAGTTTAAACTCATCGCTGAAGACAAAAAAACAAGGGCCCGAAGCGGAATATTCAAGACACCTCACGGAAACATTGAAACACCGATCTTTATGCCCGTGGGGACCCTGGCAACGGTCAAATCACTCTCCCCGGAGGAAATAAAAGCCGCAGGAGCACAGATTATTCTGGCGAATACCTACCATCTCTACCTCCGCCCGGGCCATGAAACGATCAAAAAAATGGGAGGACTTCACCGGTGGATGAACTGGAAAGGCCCCATCCTGACCGACTCCGGCGGATACCAGGTTTTTTCGCTCGGCGCAGGCAAAAAACATGCTAGCCCCAAAAGCATGGTAAAAATACGGGAAGACGGCGTGGAGTTCCGATCACACCTGGACGGATCCAAACATTTTCTGACACCGGAAAAAGTCATGGAGATTGAACAGGCCCTGGGGGCCGATATCATCATGGCCTTTGATGAATGTGCACCCCACGATTCAGGGAAAGTTTACGCCCGTGAAGCCATGGAACGCACCCATCAGTGGCTCACACGCTGCATGAAAAAACATGCACTGCTCCAAAAGAAAACTGGCAACCCCAAACAGGCACTCTTCCCGATCATCCAGGGGGTTCTTTATGAAGACCTCCGAGTTGAGTCGGCAAAATTCTGCGCTAAAGCGGATCTTCCCGGTGTGGCCATTGGCGGACTCAGTGTTGGCGAATCAAGAGAGGACATGTATCGATTCCTTGATGTTCTTGAGCCACATTATCCTTCAAAGAAGCCCAGATACCTCATGGGTGTGGGAACTCCCAAAGATATTTTTGAGGCTGTTGAAAGGGGCATCGACATGTTCGACTGCGTCCATGCCACCAGACTCGCCCGGCACGCCAACTACTACGATGACCGCGGACGGCAGCACATAAAAAACAGCAAGTACAAAACAGACAGGAGTCCGCTACAAAAAGGCTGTACCTGCTACACTTGTAAAAATTTCAGCCGCAGCTACATTCGCCACCTCATGATGGAAGAAGAGATGCTCGGAAGCAGACTTCTGACTATCCACAATCTGCATTTTCTCTTAAATCTCATGGAGGAAATCAGAAAAAGCATCAGGGCGCAGAAATTTCTTCAGTTCAAAAAAAAGTTTTTTACCAAATTTACCGCACTCGTATGAATCTTGAAAAAATCTGTGATTACATTTTTGAGCTGAACACTCTCAAAAAATTCCGCCACAGCGGGACCAAACTCGCGGGAGTCAACGATCCGGACACAGTGGCTGAACACGCCTACCGCACCGCCGTCATTGGATACATTCTGGCAAAAGCGGAAAAAGCCAATCCAGACAAAGTAGCACTTATCTGCCTCATGCACGATAACGCCGAAGCCAGAATCACAGATCTGCACAAAGTTGCAAGACGTTACATCGACTCAAAAAAACCGGAAAAAAAAGCCTATCAGGAACAGCTCCAAAATCTTCCTGAAGACCTGGCCCAGCTTTTCTGGAAAAACTTTCTGGAATACGAAGACGGTACCAGCAAAGAAGGAATTATTGCCAAAGACGCCGACATGCTGGAAACCGCATTCCAGGCAAAAGAGTATCTTGATATTGGCCACAAAGCGTGCAACGATTGGATCAGCAACGTGGAAAAATGCGTTAAAACAGCTACCGCAAAAAAACTCCTGAAAGCCATGAAGAAAAAACAGTTCACAGACTGGTGGCAGGGACTGAAAAAAATCGACGTCGGCTATTAATTTTCACCATCATGATCGGTTATCTCCAGGGAACAATCCAGAAAAAACTTCCCAAATCCATCATTCTCAATACGGGAAATGTTGGCTATCTCGTGAATGTTCCAACTCCCCTGCATGAAAAATGCAGCGAAGGAAAACTGCTGGAACTCTACATTTTTACCAAAGTACGTGAAGACGACATCAGCCTCTATGGGTTCATAAAAATTGAAGAACTCGAATTTTTCAAAACAGTTCTCAACGTCAACGGCGTCGGCCCAAAAATCGGCCTGGAAATCCTTTCCCAGGATATGGAAAAAACCAAGGCGGCTATCCTGAGCAACAACATCCTCTTCCTGAGCAAAATCCCGGGCATCGGCAAAAAAACCGCCGAAAGAATGATTGTTGAACTCAAAAATAAACTCGACTGGGTAGATTCCATGAGACTCCATGGGGACCTTCAGAACAACGAAACAAACGAAGAAGCCATCGAAGCACTGACCGGCCTGGGTTACCAGAGATTTGAAATCAGCAAAATACTGAAAAACATGCCGGAAAGCATCACCACGACTGAAGAAATCGTCACCTATTTTCTAAAAAACAACTAGCTTGCAAAACCAAGAACTCACCGCCCGCATCAAAAAAATCCAAAAACTTCTCCCCTCCTCCAAGCTTGATGCGCTGCTGGTGACCGACCGTTTCAACGTGCGATACCTGAGCAGTTTTACCGGATCCAACGGCCAGCTTTTTATCACCGCACGAAACGCCTACCTCATCACGGATTTCAGATACATGGCCGTGGCAAAAAAAATCCTGCCTCCGTCCATCAAGCTCGTCGAAATGAACCGCGGGCTCATCGCTTCCTTGCAAATGATGTCAGTAAAAAACCAGGTTTCCACACTGGGGTTTGAAGAAACGGAAGTCAGTTACCTGAAGTACACTGCATTAAAAAAACATCTCAGAAGTGTAAAACTCACACCGGTCAGAGGTATGGTTGAGCAGCTTCGCGTCCTGAAATCTCCCGACGAAATCCGGCTGATTACCAGGGCGCAACGAATTGCCGAAAAAGTTTTTTTGGATGTGCGGAAAAATCTCAAACCCGGAAAAACTGAACAGCAGATCGCCTGGGAAATTGAACAGCTCGGACACCAATATGGCGCCGACACCATCTCGTTCCCCGCTATTGTTGGATTCCAACAGAACAGCGCCAGTCCTCACCATCAGAATTCAGGAAGAAAACTCAAGAAAGGAGATATTGTCCTCATTGATATGGGTATGATGTATCAGGGCTACTGTTCCGATATGACACGAATGATTTTTACGAAAAAACCTTCAGCCTTTGAGGCAAACATTTATAATACCGTCCTCGAAGCCCAGGAACTTACCATCAAAAAACTCAAAGCAGGAGTAAAAGGCAACATTGCCGACAAATGGTCAAGAGACGTCATCACCAAGGCCGGATATGGAGAAACTTTTGGCCACAGCCTGGGGCATGGCATTGGACTTGAAGTCCATGAAGCTCCAAACCTCTCAAGCGGCTACGAAAAGCCAATTCCTGAAGGAACCATCGTCACGGTTGAGCCTGGCATTTACCTTGAGAATTCTTTTGGAGTTCGCATAGAAGATATGGTATTAGTAAAGCGTGACAATGTTATGAATCTCACAAAAATCCCCAAGAAAATCCAGGATTCCATTTTTCCTCTTCGTTAATCAATGAAATCACCGAAAGTAGCCGTCATTTTATTTCCCGGAAGCAACTGTGAACTCGAAGCCATCCGTGCAGTAAAACGTTCACAGCTCCAGCCTGAACTTGTCCGCTGGAACGATCGCGAAAAAAAACTTGGCAATTACGATGCCTTCATTCTCCCGGGTGGGTTTTCCTATGAAGACCGTGGAAGATCAGGCATCATCGCTTCCAAGGACCCTATCATGAAGCAGGTCAAAAAAGAGGCCATGAACGGGAAGCCCGTGCTTGGTATTTGCAACGGAGCGCAGATTCTTGTGGAAACAGGCATGATCCCTGGACTGACCGCAGACGACCTCCAGATGGCTCTTGCCTGGAACGAACGGATCAAAAACGGAAAGATCCTTGGAGTAGGTTTTTACAACGACTGGGTAACCATGCGCCACAACTCAAAACCAGGCCGCAGTGTTTATAACAGATTCAGTGCCAAAACGCTCCTGCATATACCGGTAGCACACGGAGAAGGACGATTCACCACGAAAGACAAAACGGTTCTCAAAAGACTGATCGAGAACGACCAGACCCTCTTCCGCTATTGCGACGCCAAAGGCAATTTCACCGACGAGTTTCCGGTCAATCCAAACGGAGCAATGTACAACCTGGCAGGTGTTTGCAATCCGGAAGGAAACGTCATGGCTCTTATGCCACATCCGGAAAGAACCGTGAAAGGACAGCCTATTTTCGATTCACTTGCAGCACACCTCAAGAGCTCAACAAAAACGCATATCATCAAGGCGGAAAAAGCTGCGCCCCGCAAAAAACTGGAAGCGGTCGAAAAGCAAAAAACTGCCGCTGACATCACCATTCTCATCAGACTCATCATTACCGACAACGAAGAACGAACGCTGGAAAACACCCTTCATCAGATGGGGTATCCGGATACAACACTCTACCGCCAAACATATCTGGGGGTATCCCTCACCGGGAAAAAAGATCTCCTCAAAACGGCAGAAAAACTCATTGAAAGCGGGGAAATTCTTAACCTGAATAAAGAGATCCCAACGGTCTACATAAAGAACCAGGCTTACGCATACAGTAAAGAAAAAGGCCTTATCAAAGTAAAAAACCCTCTCCCGGCAGGCCGGAACTTCATCGCCATGGAGTACGACAATTACGTTGGGAAAAGCATATACAACAGCATAAAGAATCACGAGCACCTCAGAGGAATCCAGAAAATTGAACGTGGCATTCACTGGACCATCCGTCAGAAAAGCACCAAAAAGGTGGAAGATGTCATTGGAACGCATATCTTCCACAACCCTCACTCCATGAAACTCCTTACCGTTTAGCCATGTGTGGAATTTTTGCCTACCTGGGCCCAAGAAAAAACGCCGCTGAATTTATTATTCAGGGATTAAAAAGTCTTGAATACCGGGGATACGACTCCTGGGGCGTTGCCTATGACCAGGGATCAAAGCTTGGAATTTATCGCCAGATAGGAAAAATCAGCGACTATGATCCTCAAAAAGTCAGCTTTCCAGAAAGCACCATGGCGCTGGGCCATTCACGCTGGGCCACGCACGGCGGAGTGACGGTCGAAAATGCCCACCCTCACGCCAACCAGAACTCAACCATCGCCATTGTCCATAACGGGATCATTGAAAATTTTCAGGAACTCAAGGATGAATTGATGAAAAAGGGATACGTTTTCAAGTCCCAGACCGACTCCGAAGTGATTACCCATCTGATCACCGACTATTGCAAAACCATGAGTTTTGAAGAGGCTGCCAAAGAGGCCATGAAAAGGCTCGACGGACGTTATGCCGTTCTGGCCATGAAAGCCGGAGAAAGGAAAATCATCGCTGCACGCCGCGGATCTCCGCTGATCATTGGAATCGGTGAAAAAGAGTATTTTGTCGCCTCGGACATTCCGGCATTTCTTGAATACACCCGTAATGTCATGTACCTGGATGACAACCAAATTGTTGTCCTCAATGATGGAGCACATTTTTTTGACATCACCACTGGTGAACAGATCGAAAAGCGTCTCGTTGAAATCAACTGGAAAGCCGAATTTGCCGAAAAAGGAAACTTCCCACACTTCATGATCAAGGAGATTATGGAGCAGAAAGACACCATTTACCGGGCCATTAACCAGACCGACGAAGAGATTCAGAGGATCGCGGACGAAATCAAAAAAGCTTATGGAACTTTCCTGATTGGCTGTGGCACGGCAGGAAAAGTCTGCCTGGCCGCCGAATACATTTTTGCAAAAGTTGCCAAACGGCACGTCAACGTGGTTGTTGGCTCCGAATTCCCCAGCCATCAGGATTTTCTGAAAGAAAAAAGCCTCGTCATTGCCGTATCCCAAAGCGGAGAAACGGCTGACACGCTTGAAGCCATCAGTGTAGCAAAAAAGAAGGGATCAAAAGTCCTGTCCATCGTGAACGTTGAAGGATCAACCATGGATCGTGAATCCGACTACTCACTGCACATCAAAGCCGGTCCGGAAAAAGCTGTCGCCTCCACAAAAGCTACCACCTCACAGATCGCCATATTGACGCTTTTGGCTTATGCCTGTGCAGAACAGCTCAAGGACGGAAAAACTCTGCTCATTGATACCGCAGGAAAAATCAACGATATGCTCAATCCAAGATACGAAGAACACATTCATGCCCTTGCCGAAAAAATTCAGCATAACGAAAGCATGTATGTTATCGGAAAGGCCGTAAACTACGCCATCGCCCTGGAGGCCGCCATCAAGCTTCAGGAGGTTTCCTACATTCATGCTGAAGGGTTCGCGGGTGGAGAACTGAAGCACGGACCCATCGCCCTCATCAGTGAAGGAACGCCGTGCATTGTTCTGGTTTCCAATGACAACACCCGGACAGATATTCTCAATAATGCCCGCGAAGTAAAAGCCCGCGGGGGTTTCATTATTGGCATTTCTCCTGAGCACGATGACATTTTTGATTACTGGATCAAAGTACCGGATGTCGGAATAGCTTCACCGATTGTGAACATCATTCCAATTCAGCTTCTGGCCTATCATCTGGCGATCCTGCGTCAAAATAATCCGGATATGCCGCGCAATCTGGCAAAAAGCGTTACCGTGAAATAATAACAGGCCTGAATGTATCTTCTGATTTAGAAGCAATCTCACCTTTATAAAACAAGGTTTTTTTGGTATAATATAAAGAAATTAACACCAAAAAAAAATGGGTTCAGAAAGACCACAGGAACAACAAGGAGAAGAACTCAGCCAGAGAAAAACAGAAGATCTGGCCTATTCACTTGAAGTAAAACTTATGAATTGCGACATGCGCTGGTTCATTAACCAGAGCATGGCATCACCGGCGATGTCCTACATCGATCCTGTAAAAAACATGGAGGCCCGCGAAATTATCCAGGAAATAATGAGAAGACTGCCTGCAATGAACATTGATGACCTGGAAAATCTGAAAGCCAGTTTTTCATCCGGACCATTACGATTTGCGAACGAACTCGATGACGAACGCCAGACGGATCTTGCAGAAACCTACAAGGAACTTGGCAGGAAAAACCCCGAAGCACTCATGAAAAAGAAAAAAACAACCGAACAGGTTATGGCCATCAATCGGGGCATACAGGCAATTCTGGGGAAAATAGCGGAATTGACCAAACATAAACAGCAATCGCCCGTTGAAGAGCCAGCAAAAACAACCCATGGAAAAATTGAACAGCTCGAACTTTTCAAAAAAGAATAATAATTTTGTACCACTGATATGGCAACCATCAACGAACTCTACACACAAACCATCCAGGCTCAGCGGGAATATCTCGCCAAGCTGCAGGATGCATTCAACAAACGGTGTGACGAAGTAGCCACACTCACCAATCAAAAACTGGCCGTAACCCCTGAAACTGACATTGAGGGACGCAAAAAAATCTTCGACGAGCAAAAACGTCTGCTGGATGAGGCACTGAACCAGCTTAAGAACGAAGTGAACCGGAGCAGCACCGAAGTAAGAAAAAAACTTGAAGAGCTCCACGCACAAAAAGAGGTTAACGTCATCGCCAACCTGGAAAATGACATGAAAAATCTCTAAGCACACCAGAATGAAATCACTCAGGAAAAAAAGATTCGTTTTTGAACAGAACCAGCCGGGACCGGAACTCCAGGGACAGCCGCCGGTTGAAGCTGCCAAGGAAAGTGCTCCCCAGGCTGCTGAACTGCTCAAGGAAAAACCTGCAGCAACACCTGAATCCATCAGCGCCGAATACAAAGAGAAGGGCAAACAGTCTCTTGCCTCGGCAGGAAATAAACTGACCATTTTTGAAAATCTTAAAGTAGGGTAAAATAGACAGGTATGATTCAAAGAAACACCAAAATTGTCTGTACACTTGGCCCCGCCTCAGAAAGCGAAGCCATGATCGAAAAAATGATCAAAGCCGGCATGAACGTTGCCCGGCTGAATTTTTCGCACGGCGAATATGACGAGTTTGCAAAACTCATAAAAAACATCCGGAAAATTGCCAAAAAACTTGGCGTTCCGGTTGCCATCATGCAGGATCTTCAGGGGCCAAAAATCAGGGTTGGTGAAATGCCGGAAAAGGGTGTCGACATCAGAAAAGGTGAAATCATCACACTCACCATATCCCCTGTTACGGGGAAAGCAGGTGTCATTCCCGTCCAATACAAAGGGCTTCCCGGTGATGTGAAGAAAAACGACCGCATTCTCATGGATGACGGCCTGCTGGAAGTTGAAGTCATCAAAGTCACTGCAAAAGACATTACCTGCAAAGTCATAAACGGAGGAACTGTATTCCGTCATAAAGGCATTAACGTGCCAACGGCATCAATCAGTGCCAATCCGATTACACCGAAAGACATGCAGGATCTGTTTTTCGCATTGAATAACGATGTCGATTACGTTGCCATGTCTTTTGTCAAATCCGCAAAAAACATCATTGAACTCCGTGAACTTATCAGACAGAAAAGAGGGCGGGCGAAAATCATCGCTAAAATTGAACGTCACGAAGCTGTGGAAAATCTTGAAAGCATTATCATTGAAAGTGACGCCGTCATGGTCGCCCGCGGTGATCTTGGTGTTGAAGTTGCAGGTGAAAAAGTTCCGCTGATTCAGAAACAGATGATCCACCTGGCGAACATCCACGGAAAACCTGTCATTACCGCTACACAGATTCTCCAGTCCATGGTAACCAATCCACGTCCAACACGGGCTGAAATGAGTGACGCTGCCAATGCGGTCTTTGATCACACCGATGCACTCATGCTTTCCAACGAATCTGCTGTGGGGAAATTTCCGATTGAAGCAACACAGACACTGACCAGAGTTGCAAACTCCGTTGAGGGATTTCTCAAAAAACACAAAGCCTTCCAGGTGAACCGGCTGTTCCTGGAAAACACACCGGTTTCCTATGCGACCTGCATGAACGGAACCAAACTGGCAATCGACATCGGCGCAAACCTCATTGTCTGCATGACAGAATCAGGTTTCACGGCCCAGCATGTCGCCAAACACCGCACGTACATTCCAATTGTTGCCATCACTCCCGATGAAAAAGTACGGCAACAGCTTTCACTGGTTTGGGGCATCAATCACAGCATTGTTCACAGCATGAACCTCACCCACACCCAGCTGAAAAATCTGCTGGTCAAACACAAACTGGCAAAAAGGGGCGACAAGGTTGTCATCATCAGCAATGCCAGCACCGAAGAAAAAGTCATTTCCACTATTAAACTCTAGAGGATTTCGTTACAATAATGGTAACTTTTTTGACGTGTCCTCATGCGCATTTTAGGTCTTGATCCAGGTACGGCAACGATTGGGTTCGGCGTCATAGAAACCGGACATCAAAAACACCGGCTCCTTGATTACGGCTGTATTAAAACAGCAGCGGGAACACCGCTCCCTGCAAGACTCAAACAGATTTATGAAGATCTCGAATCGATTGTAAGCGAATGGAAACCCCAAGCCGTCGCCATCGAAGAAGTGTTTTTCAGTAAAAACGTCAAAACCGCCATTCAGGTCGCCCAGGCGCGCGGAGCCATGATTCAGCAACTGGCCCTCGGACCGCATCAGATCAGTGAATACAAACCACAACAGGTAAAAGAGGCTGTCTGCGGATATGGCAATGCCGAAAAAAAACAGGTCCAGAAAATGGTTCAGCTCATCCTGGAGATGGAAGAGATTCCTCATCCTGATGATGCCGCGGACGCTCTGGCCCTGGCCATTTGCCATGCCAACAGCCTCAAAATGCAAAACCTGCTCGTGGCACAAATCTAATCAAAAAAACACAGAATCCCCATGAAAAAAATCCTCACCATTCTGACCACACTGCTTGTCCTCTGCTTCATCACCGCGGGACTCTACGTTTTTGGCATCCCCCCATTTCAGGCCGGAGGGCCTTTTTACCCGGCGGCACAGCAGCAGTCAACCCAGCAAATCGACCAGCCTCTTCCAGATTTTCTCAATGAAGAAAAGGTCAACCGCGCCAAAACCTACGATGAACACATGAGCCGCGGAGCACTGCTGGAAACGAACAAATTTTATACACTGGCCATCGCCGAATACCAGCAGGCCAACCAGCTGGCGCCAACCAACGCCGAACCTTTCATCAAGATCGGCCGAGTTCATCTCTTGCTCAATGACTATCCAAAGGCCCAGGTAAATTTTGAACAGGCATTAAAGCTGGTTCCAGGAAATGCAGATGTTGAGGTATATCTCGGAAGATCTCTCCTCCAACAAAGAAAAATCGATGAAGCCCGAAATATTTTCAACAAGATCACCGCGGAAAGCCAGACGGTAAAATACTACCAGGGAATTCTCGCCGCTTACTTTGGGGACTACCAGAACAGCAAAAAGCTGCTGACCCGGGCGATAGAACTTGGGGGATCACAGGATATTTCAAAAAAAGCCCAGAACTATCTGGGAGCATTCAGTGAATTTGATTTCAACCAGTCAGGACAGGCAGCACATCTCAAAACACTCCTTGGAAGAAGTTATGCTCAAACTGGAGAATATCAGATGGCTATTCCCCTGCTCTTTGAGGTCATCAAGGATGCAAAAGACTACCGCGACGCATGGATTATCCTTGGGTACAGCTATATCAACATCGGAAGATACCAGGAAGCCATTGAGGCCCTCGATCAGGCCAAAAGACTGGATCCTCAAAAAGCTGAAACCTTTTTCTATCTGGGACTGGCCTACTACAGCCAGAACAACCTTCAGCAGGCGGCAAAAAATCTGGAACAGGCCAAAAACCTTGGATTCCAGCCCGTCATCCAGATCGACCAGAAACTGGCAGAAATTTACCTCGAACTCAAACAGTATGATAAATCCGCACAAGAGTATGAGAACGTGGTAGCCCTCAACGATGAAAATATCAATTACTACATCCGGCCAATGTGGATTTATCTTGAGAAACTCAACCAACCTTCAAAAGCTGTAACCCTGGCCGAAAAAGCTTTCAGGAGCCACCCCAATCAGCCCATGAGTTTTAACCTCATTGGCTGGGCACAGGTTGGCAACAACCAGCTGGAAGACGCTGAAAAAAATCTGCAGAAAGCGCTCGCTCTGGATCCACAACTGGATGCAGCTTATTTGAATCTTGGCTCGCTCTGGGAAAAACGCGGACAGTTTGATAAAGCACTCGGTTATTACGGCAAAGCCAATCAGATGGGCAAGGGTAATCCGATTGGAAACGCCGCAGCCGAAAAGTACAACATCCTGATCGCACGAGTAAAAAACAGCAATACAAACGGAAACACCGGTACGGCAAATCTCTTTGGACAATAAATAGAAATACTTACTAACCCTCTTTTCATGACCGCAATCGTAATGATTTTTCTGGCCGTTCTGGGTGCCAGCATCGGCAGCTTCCTGAGTGTCATCATTTACCGGATTAAACATAGGCAAAAAGGCGCTCTTGGCGGTAGATCCCGTTGCCCGCACTGCAAAAAGAATCTGGCAACCTATGATCTTATTCCCGTACTGAATTATATCCTGCTCGGTGGACACTGCCGGTACTGCAATGAGCCCATTTCCATCTACTATTTCTTTCTGGAAATCACCACGGCGCTCGTATTCCTGCTCATGTATCTGAGATTTCCTTTCATCATGGAAGGCGGCATACTCAATGACTACGGGATGGACTGGTCAGTATTTCTCCAATACTTTTTTGCAACTGTGAACGGCACACTGCTCGTAGGAATGTTCTTCTTTGATTTACAGTACCTGGAAGTACCAAACCTGCTCCTCTACCCTTTCATTGCTCTTTCATTGCTCGGGTCTGTCCTGTCCGGAACACCGGATTTTCCAAGCATCATCATCGCCATCGCAGGAGCGATAGTATTCTTTGGAGGGCAAAGACTGCTTTCCAGGGGAAAGTGGCTTGGCGAAGGAGACATTTACGTAGCCATCGGCATGGCTGCCATGTTTGGATGGAAACTTTTTATCATCGCCGTAAGTCTCAGTTACATCATCGGGGCCGTGCTCTGCATTGTCCTTCTGACAACAAAAGCCCTGAAAGTAAAATCCAAAATCCCTTTCGCTCCTTTTCTGGTCTTTGGAACATTTGCTACCATCCTCTACGGTAATGAAATTCTGAGCTGGTATCTGAATCTCATCAATATTTAATCCATGGGCAACAAAGTATATCTCATGATTCTGGACGGGTTCGGCGAAGGAAAAGATTATTCCGGAAACGCCGTCACCCACGCCAAAATGCCAAACCTGAAGGCATTGAAGGAAAAATATCCCTGGACACTCATCAAAGCTGACGGAGAAAGCGTTGGACTTCCTGAAGGAACGCAGGGCGGATCGGAAGTCGGCCATTTCACCATCGGCGCCGGAAGAGTCATCTTTCAGACTCTGGAAGAGATTAACCGCTCAATAAAAAACGGTTCATTCTCCAAAAAACCAGCACTGATGGAAGCCTGCGAACGTGTCAAAAAAACACCGGGGGCATCGCTCCATCTTCTGGGTATGATTTCCGATCAGGGGGTTCACGCCCATACTGATCATCTCTTTGCGCTTCTGAAAATAGCCAAAGATGAAGGCATCGCCAAAACATACATTCATGCGATCACAGACGGCCGCGACGTTCCGGAAAAATCTGCAGACCAGTACCTCACACTTATTCAGAAAAAGATTCAGGAATTGGGCATGGGGCCAGGATCAAAAACTGAGGCAAAAGTAGCAACCATGATCGGAAGGTACTACACCATGGACCGTGACCAAAACTGGGACAGAACACAGACAGCCTATGACCTTTACACTCTCGGAAAAGGCATCCAGGAATCCGAGCCACTTGCCGCACTCCAGAACGCCTATGCTCGCGGAGCCAAGACAGACTACTACATTGACGCCATCTGTTTTGACGAAAACGGAAAGATCAGAAACGAGGATTCAGTTATTTTCTGGAATTTCCGGACCGACCGCACCCGCCAGATCACCCAGGCGTTTACCGGTGAGACGACCATTGGGTTTACACCGGAAAAAACCGTCCGCCCGTTCTTTGTCTGCTTCGGTGATTATTCAAAAACAGCCCCGGTGGTTTTCCCAACGGTCATTGTCAAAAATAATCTCGGGAGCATTATTGAACAGCAGGGGCTCCATCAGCTGCGAATAGCTGAAACCGAAAAATACGCTCATGTAACCTACTTTTTCAACAGTCAGGTTGAGACTCCGTTTAAAAATGAAGACCGGATCATGATCGATTCACCCAAAACACCTTCATACGCCCAAAAACCGGAAATGAGCGCACGTGAAGTCACAGACCGCGTGCTCAAAGAGATCGACAAAAACAGTTACGACCTCATTGTTCAGAACTTTGCAAACACGGATCTTGTCGGCCACTCCGGAGACTACAGCGCAACCGTCACAGCCTGTGAAGTCATCGACGAATGTATCGGAAAAATCGCATCCAAGACGCTCGAAAAAGGTTATGCGCTCATCATCACCTGCGATCACGGCAACGCGGAATACATGACGTATGAGGAGAATGGAGAACCATGTCCATCACATACCAGGAACCCGGTTATTTTCCTGGTTGTATCACCAGAATATGAAGGGAAAAAACTGGCAGCATCCGGAACACTTGAAGATGTTGCTCCAACCGTCCTCAGCATGATGAATATCCCGCAGCCCGAAGAAATGACCGGAAAATCGCTCTTCGGCTAACCTTTTACTATCCCCTACCTCACACCACCTTGAAAGCAGTTATCATGGCCGGCGGAACGGGAACCAGACTCTGGCCACTCAGCAGAACCAACAAACCAAAACAGTTCCAAAAACTTGTCAGCGAAAAAACCATGCTCCAGGACACATTGGCACGCCTGGATTTTTTGAAGCCCGAAGATATTTACGTCTCAACAAATGCGGAATATGAATCGGTGGTACGTGAACAGACCGCGGGGAAAATACCATCATCACACATTATTCTTGAGCCGGCGCTGCGGGATACCGCACCTTCTATCGGACTGGCGGCAACCTATCTGGCAAAAAAACACCCGAAAGAGGTCATGGCCATCATTTACGCTGACCATCTCATTCAAAAAAAAGAGGAGTTCATCAAAAAAATAAAGGTTGCCGAAAAACTGGCCAGAGAAGAAAACAGTCTCAACATCATTGAGGTAAAGGCAAAATTCCCCAACGTGAACCTGGGCTACGTAAAAATTGGAAAAATGCTCAGGGAACTGAACGGAGTGGAAGTTTTCGCCTTTGAAAAATTCACGGAAAAGCCAGATTTAAAAACGGCCATCGCCTTCCTCAACTCCTACAAATACTTATGGAATACCGGACTTTATGTCTGGCGAATTGAGACCATCCTGAACAAGTTCAAAAAACACCTTCCAGGAACCTATGCCAATCTGCAAAAAATCCAGAAAAGCATTGGTACCAAAAACGAAAAAACGGTTATTCAACAACTTTATCCGCTCTGCGACAAGATCTCCATCGACTATGGGATCATGGAAAAAATCGATCCCAAAGAGGTCCGGATCATCCCGGCGGAGCTTGGCTGGAGTGATGTGGGAACATGGGACTCCATTTTCAGTGAACTGGTTCAGGGCAACGACAACAATCTCATCAAGGCAAAACACGTGGGAATTGACACCCAGGGATCACTTATTTATGGTACAAAAGACAAGCTCATCGCAACCATCGGGGTCAAAGATCTTGTGATAGTTGAAACCAATGATGCCATCCTGATCTGCGACAAAAAACGCAGCCACGACGTCAAAAAAATTGTCGAGAAACTCCAAAAAGCCAAACTGAAAAAACTGCTTTAGCTCAACTACTCCCTATCCAAAGTATTGTGACACAACAAATTCCAGTTCAAATCAAAGAAAAACCGTGGGGACGCGAAGTCTGGTTTGCTCATACCGACAAGTATGCCGGGAAAATTCTTGAGGTAAAAAAAGGAGCAAGACTTTCGCTGCAGTATCACGAAAAAAAGACAGAAACCCAATATGTCTATGAAGGAATGGTCAAACTGACGTACGGAAACGATGAAAAAAACCTGTCGGAAATGATCATGCGCCCTGGTGACAAATTCGACATTTATCCCTATACTATCCACCGCATTGAAGGACTTGAAGATTCAAAGATCTTTGAAGTGTCTTCCCCAGAGCTTGATGATGTCGTAAAACTTGCTGACGACTACGGCAGAACAGGCAAAGGAAACAATGAAGAGCTTGATCGCAAGCTCGCCCAACAACAACAATAATTTTAATACTATTCTTTAACTTTCTATGAAGAACCGACATTTTCTCCAGGTAGGGGCGATCCTACTCACCGCTTTGATCCTGGGATTTATTAACCTCCCTGCCGAAAAGCAGCAGTCTATTTTTCCGGTAACCCCGAAAGCAGTTTTAGACAGCAAATACCATCTGGGACTTGATCTCCAGGGTGGCTCACAGCTGGATTACAAAATAGACCTGCGCAAAGTTCCTCAAAAAGACCAGAAAGCCATCATCGATGGTGTCGTGAACGTTATCAACACCCGCGTCAACGGACTTGGCGTATCTGAACCAAATATTTACCTTTCCAATGTCGGCGAAGAACAGCATCTGATTGTTGAACTTGCCGGTATCAAAGACCTTGAAGAGGCCAAAAAAGTCGTGGGAAAAACCATTCAGCTGGAGTTCAAGGAACTTCGCTCACAGGTTGACCCAAATGCCGCCAAAACCGTAGAAGCCAATGCCAAAAAATTCCTCGACAAAGTGAAAAAAGGTGAAGACTTGGCAGTAGCCGGAAAAGAAGAAGAACTGTCCAATCCAGGAAAAGTCACCTTTGATGAAGTGGACTATCAGTTCAAAGATCAGGTCCCAGGAAGCCTCACGGACCTCCTTTTCAACAAGCTGAAGACCGGTGATGTCTCCGACGTGACGACCGCAAGCGGTGAATTCACCGTAGATGCCTGCGTAGCCCTCACTCAAAGCAACGGTTTTTATGTCGTCAAACTTGTCGACAAACGTGACCAGGAAAAAGTTGTTGAAAACAAACGCCAGGTCAGTGTGAGCCACATCCTTGTTGCATACTCCGGAGCAACCCGCGCCGATGCGAAAATTACCCGCAGCCAGGAAGAAGCCAAAACTCTTGCCGAAGATGTCCTGAAAAAAATCCAGGGCGGAGCCAAATTTGAAGATCTCGCCAAACAGTATTCCGATGACACCGCCGACAAAGATATCGGTGGAAAACTTGATCAGCCGGTAAACGGTGATGGCAAATATGCCAAAGAGTTTGAAACGGCATCCCTTGGACTTCAAAAAGCCGGCGACATTTCCGCCGTAACCAAGACAGAATTTGGCTTCCACATTATTAAAGCCAACAGCGTCCGTGAAGCTTCCACTGAAAAGAAAATAGAAGCCCAGGTGAAATACCAGAAAGTGTTCTTCGATGCCACACCGGACCAGTGGCAGGATACTGGCCTGACCGGTCAGCAGTTTGTTCATGCCGATGTGGTATTCGATCAGCTCTACCAGCCATACGTCTCCATCCAGTTTAATGACGAAGGCGCCAAATTGTTCGAAACTCTGACTGCGCGCAACGTGAATAAGCCAATCGCCATTTTCGTAGGCGGACAGCTTATTTCTGCACCAAACGTCAATGAAAAAATCAGCGGAGGCAAAGCCCAGATCACCGGCCGCTACACGGTAGAAGAAGCCGGAAACCTTGCCCGCGACCTCAACACCGGGGCCATTCCTGCACCAATCGTCCTTGCAGGACAATACACCATCGGTGCAACCCTGGGTCAGGATGCCCTCAGCAAGAGTTTATGGGCCGGCCTCATCGGCTTCATCCTCGTTGCCCTCTTCATGATCATTTACTACAGACTCCTGGTTTGCTGGCAACTCTGCGCTGGTGGTCTACTCAATGATCAGTGCCTTCCTCATCAAGATCGCTCTCCTCTCTGGATCTCCATTGCTGCAGGCCTCGCCCTCTTTGTTGTCCTGGTCATGAAAGTCATCAACTCGCATGACTCCGGACCGGAAAAAGCCATCGGGCTTTTGCTTTCAGCGTTCATTCTCTTCTTTGTTACCTTCCTGCTTTCTACACCAATCGTCATGACACTCGCAGGTATTGCCGGCGTCATCCTCTCCATTGGTATGGCGGTGGATGCAAACATCCTGATCTTTGAAAGAGTAAAAGAAGAGCTTCGGGACGGACGCACCCTGGGATCAGCCATCGAAATCGGTTTCGATCGCGCCTTGAACAGTATCCGTGATTCGAACTTCTCCTCACCATTACTCTGGCATTCTCTTCTACTTTGAAGCTCCATCATTCAGGGTTTCGCGTTCAACCTTGCCGCTGGTATTTTGTCTCCGCGTTCACGCCATGATCACCGTAACCAAAACACTGCTTGCCGCACTGACCAAGACAAAACTTGCACCCTGTGGTTGTTGAGCACCTACAGCAGCAAAGCTCTCCCGATCATTGCACAACGCAAACTGACCTACTACATCTCCGGAGGTCTGCCGATTGGCGCCATCATTGGTATTCCAGTCTTTGATTGCAACTGGCATGGACTTCACCGGTGGTACCTTATGGAACCTGTTCGCCAAGCCAGGCGTAACCGCTGAACAGATCCAAAAGCTTTCCACGACGCTGGCGACAAAATCAATCAGGAAGGAGTAAAAACTTCGCCGTCCGTCACCACCCAGCAGTTCGAGGAACCAAAGTCACAGCAGAAGCACCAAAAATCTGATGAAACCCCTGCACTAAAGGTGAAGAAGAGAACAAACCCGACCTTTCAACAGCTCACGTACTGCCAGCGAAAACGGCTTGGTCAGGAAAACAAACACATCAGCACCGGAGCACATGATCAGCTCTTCCGGAACTGGAAAGGTCCTCGACTTTGAGGAGGACCGGCTTCTCCACAGTTGGCCCAACCGTTGGTGAAAGCCCCGCTACCGCGCTCTGTTCGCGCCTGAATCGCAAGCCTTATGATTGTGCCTATATCGCCTTTGCCTTCCGTAAAGTACCGCGTCATATCGACAGGAGATTTGGCGCCCGCCATCATCGCCATGCTTCATGATCTTGGTATCATGCTTGACCTACGTCTATTTGGCGTCTTTCGGTGTTGAACGACGTTCTTTATCACGGCCATGTTGACCGTCCTTGGTTTTCAGTCCATGACACGATCGTGGTATTCGACCGTATCCGTGAAACTCAACATCAGAAGCGCGATGAACATTCGCTGACGTTGCAAACCAGGCGGTAAACGGTAACCATCGCCCGTTCAATCACTTCCTCCTCGGTATCTCTGAAGCCTTTCGCCCTTGTTGTATTCGGTATGAAACCATCCGTTTCTTGTCTTCCCCTTATGGTAGGTATCGTGGCCGGAACGTATTCTTCCATCTTCGTCAAGCCCAACTCGTAGACTGGCACGAATACAGCAAGAAGCAGAAAAATAAATAACGTGGCCTATAATAAAGACCAAAATCCCGCCTGACAAAAGGCGGGATTTTTGCGTTTGCCAGGCTATAATAAGGACATGAAAGAAACAGACACACCCATAATTCCGCATTTATCGCCACTATAAAGGCAACGAATACGAGGTTATCGGCATTGGACACCAGAGTGAAACCCTCGAGGAAGTTGTTGCCACTTTCGGGCTCATGACCAGCTCAGACTATGGTAAAAACGTTTCGGTACGTCCGGCAAAAATGTTTTTTGAAACTGCTAGAAGTGAACGGGAAAACTTCCTACTCCCGCCATAAGCGCCATTGGGCTCAGCTGGATAGAGACGTCTTCGGGAACCGAGTGTCAGTTCGAATCCTTCTTGGCGCACCATGAAACCAGTACAATACTTTTTCACCCCAAAGATGTATGGCAGGAGAATATATTCAATCAGACACCATCGAGTCGTACTGGAAAGAGTTGAAGGGAATCTACAAGGACCGTGCCGAAGATTGGAAAGATCTCACAGAACACGAATACGCAACAATTGAAAGAAGCGAACGAGAAGACAGCGACAACCATCTGAATGAAGAAAGGCTCGGAAAAGATACCCAGGTGATTGATGTCTGCAAATACAAGTTTCTGCCTGAAAGAAAAATCGCCTACCACGTCAAACTCATCCATGCCAACGGATCAAACATGGACGTGTATTTTCAAATTACTCTGAAAGAAGGGATTGCAATAAACTAAGCAGCGACTTGGTTTGAGTTTTCTGCTTCTCCTTCAATTTCTCACGGGTATAGGCATCAAGGAGAAAATCAACCACCTCTTTCCACAATGGGTCGTATTTTGCGTTCATCATTCCGAGCTGACGACGGATCCCTTCACTGTAGCCTTTTTCCAATGCCAGCAGGTAATCACTGGTATGCTTGTGAATATGTTCAAAAAGCAGACCCCGGGCTATGACCATGTCATCCATGAGTTTTTCAAAAACAGGATCATATGCCTCATCCTGGATTCCAAAAACCTCACGCAAAGCCACTGGACCATGTTGGAGCACGTAATCTTTAAAGAACGGAAAAAACATATCAACACAGCGTTTCAGCACATCCAGATCGAAAACCAGATGATCAAAAACAACGCCCCACACAAAATCACTGGAAACCTTCAGCTGTGACCGCAACGCCTGTGGTCCCTGCTGAATAAAGAGCATCATGAGCTTTTCTTCATATCCCTGAAGTTCATGGTGAACCACTTCACGTATTGCCTGCTCTTCAGAAGCATACTGATCAAATCGCATCATAGTAGGAATACAGCTAACAAAAACAAGGTGTTAATTTTACATATTTTACAAGTTTTGTCAAGTGGCGCTCTTTGGGAAAGAAATATGACCGATTACCAACGACAAAACCGCTTCTTGATTGACATTTCAGGTACGGATCCTATAGTAAAAACACTAACCCAAAGCCATGTTTGCCGAGATTTTACTCCCCCAAAAAGTCGGGAAAGATAAAGACACGCTGACCTATAAAGTTCCACAGGGACTCACGGAGAAACTCCGGCCCGGAACCATGGTTGATATTGAACTTCGAAACCGGAAAACCCGGGGAATTATCACAGGGTTTCATCATCATGAACCGGAGTACAAAACCAAGGAAATCATCGATATCGCTACAAAAGCTCCCCACATGAGCCCGTGGCAGATCGACCTGCTTTTTTGGCTAAGCAATGAATATTTTGCCCCGCTCTATAAAACCATAAAGCTGTTTATCCCTTCCAGCATCAGTAAAAAAAAGAAACTGCAGGAATGGATCCCCCATGAAATTGACCAGGACTGGGAAACCCGAAAACTGACACTCACGCCAGACCAGGAAAAAGTACTGAAAACCATTCTGGAAACACCAAAAAAGAAGATCCTCCTCCATGGAATTACAGGGTCCGGAAAAACAGAAATTTACAGGAGAATTGCCGAAAACACGCTGCAAAAAGATCAGCAGATTCTCATTCTGGTACCGGAAATCACACTGACTCCCCAGGCCTTCCAGAATTTTCAGCAGGAGTTTGGCAACAACATCGCCATTCTGCACAGCCAGCTCACCTCAAAGCAGAAGGAAAATTACTGGTACCGCATTTACCACGGTGAAACGAAAATTGTGATCGGATCGAGGTCAGCCCTTTTTGCGCCATTCAAAAACCTGGGGGCCATTATCATGGATGAGGAGCATGAACCTTCCTATAAACAGGATCAGGCTCCGCGGTACCACGCCCGCGAAGTCGCCTTTACCATCAGTAAACTGCTCAACATTAAAGTCATCCTTGGAAGCGCGACCCCAACAATAGAAAGCTACCATGCAGCCCGGCAGGGTGAGTATGAACTTGTAGAACTCAAACAGCGCATCCAGCACCAGGAACCGACATCACTGCCCCAGGTTACGATTGTTGACCTCCGTGAAGAAATAAAGAAAAAAAACTACTCAATCTTCAGTGAAAAACTGGCGGAACGGATGATGCAAAAACTTGAGCATAAGGAACAGACCATACTTTTCCTGAACCGCAGAGGCGCAGCGTCCGCCGTATTATGCCGTGAATGCGGACACATCGAAAAATGTGAACAGTGCGACGTTGCACTCACCTACCACAAACATCTCAACGTGGAAGCATTGAGTCTTCCGGCTGAAAGGCTGATCTGCCATCACTGTGGAAAAATAAAAAAGGTTCCCACGGAGTGCCCGAACTGTCAAAGTGCCTTTATCCGTTACATTGGACTCGGTACGCAAAAAATTGAAGAAGCTGTTGTCAAAGACTACCCAACTGCAAGAGTCATCCGCGCCGATCGTGACACCGTACAGCATCATGAAAATTTTGCGGACATCTATAACCGCTTCAAAAACCACGAAGCGGATATTCTCATCGGTACACAGATGATCGGAAAAGGGCTCCATCTTCCCCAGGTAAACCTGGTGGGAGTCGTACTGGCGGACCTCAGTCTGACCATCCCTGACTTCAGAAGTGCTGAACGTACTTTTCAGATTCTGACCCAGGTGGCAGGGAGATCCGGTCGGCAGGGATCAAAAGGCGAAGTCATCATTCAAACCTACCTGCCGGACAATTACGCCATCCAGGCCTCAGCACAGCATGACTACCAAAAATTTTTCGAACAGGAGCTGGCCATTCGTAGAGCTTTTCAGTACCCGCCTTTTACCCGACTGATCAAACTGACGATTGTACACGAAAAATCTGAAAAAGCCGCCCAGAAGGCCAAAAAGATCTTTGAAGCGCTCAACGAAGAAAAATCCAAACAGGAAGATGGTGGGGCAGCATACGCCGTCACCATGTACCCGGCTTTCATTCATAAACTTCAAAACAAATACCGGTGGAACATTCTCATCAAAGGAGCAACCCCATCATCACTGCTCCACGCGAGCAGAACAAACTCACCGGAACTCTTTGAAGATACCATGATCCGGATCGACGTCGATCCCCTCGCAACCAGTTAAAAACCATCAACGGACAGGCGGAACAGTTTTTTGAAACGCACGACCCAAACGCTTTGTAGTAAGCTGAACTTTCAAGTTCTCAATAAGACGCTCTTTTTCCCGCACCCTCTCCTCCCAGGCCCGGGTAATCTCCGGCGAAAGGCGATGATCTTCGCCTGAAGCAAGCTCAGATTCCGTTCTCCCCGCTGACATTTCACTTTTGAGCAATGCTCTGCGGTTTTCAACAATCTTTCGATACATGGTAAGCGACGACTCCTCGAGTTCAATTGTGGTCAGAAGGTCCTGTTCATCAGATGGAATAAACTCCTTGGGTGTCAAAACCGGTGGCGGAGTACTTATACGTGCTTTCAGCTTTGTCACCAGATTGTTCCACCACGATGGAGACGGTGAAGGTGCCGTAAGCTCCGGTGACTGTATCTGTGGCAGCTCAAACGAACGTACTGTCGGAGGGAAATCCAAAAAATCATCTTCCCCATCGAGCTCATCACCATTAAGATCATCACTTTGACGACCTGATGAAGCAATCTTGCGAAAACCCGACACGGGCCGGCTATCAAACCGGTCAGAATCCTGATCAAAATCCTGGTCGATTGCTTCCCCGAATTTTCTCTCACCCTGAAAAGACATTGTGACAATAAAATGAGCGACGCGCATTCTAATATATATGAAGAGAATGTCAATACCTCTTAAGAGCCTCTGACCAAGAAAACCATTCACCAACAAAAAAGTTTGTTATACTGGTAAACGTTATATTTTCCAACCATGAAAAAAAGAATTCTTTCCGGAGTACAACCGAGTGGTAATCCCCATTTGGGAAACTACCTCGGCGCCATGAAAAACCACATTGCCATGCAGGATGAGTACGAATCTTTCATATTCATTGCCGATCTCCATGCCCTCACAACCGTAAGAGATGCCAAAAAACTTCATGAACTTTCGCTGGAACTGGCCATGGATTATCTGGCACTGGGGCTCGATCCGGAAAAAACCGTGTTCTTCCGACAAAGCGATGTTGCCGATCACAGCGAACTTGCCTGGATTTTCAACTGCATAACCCCCATGGGACTCCTGGAGCGTGCACACGCCTATAAAGACGCGCTGGCAAAAGGAACAAAAGATTCAACAGCCGGACTCTTTACCTACCCGGTCCTCATGGCTGCAGATATCCTGATGTACCAGCCAGACCTTGTTCCCGTTGGAAAAGACCAGAAACAGCACATCGAAATCGCCCGGGACATCGCCATAAAGTTCAATGAAACTTTCGGTGAAACTTTCAAGCTTCCTGAACCTTTTATTCCCGAAGAGGTTGCCACCATCGTTGGAACTGACGGCGAACACAAAATGAGTAAAAGCTACGGAAACGTCATAGAAATTTTTGCCGATGAAGCGGCGTTGAAAAAACAGGTCATGGGAATAAAAACCGACTCAAGCCCGGTCGAAGCCCCAAAAAATCCTGATACATCAGCCATCTACAAACTCTACAGCCATTTTGGAACTCAGAAAGAAAACAAGGCGTTTGCCGATAAATTCTCCAAGGGAGGTATGGGGTATGGTGATGCAAAAAAGATCCTCCTGGAAAAAATTCTGGACTATTTCCGCGACTCCAGGAAAAAAAGAATTGAACTCCAAAAAGATTTAGGATATGTTACGGAGGTATTGAAAAATGGAGCCCAAAAAGCCCAAAAAGAGGCAAGAAAAATGATGGGCAAAGTCAGAGAAAAAACGGGGCTCTCCTTGAAAAATTAAGTCAATCTATGAAGGAGACCAAATACATCTTTGTAACTGGCGGCGTCTGCTCGTCATTAGGAAAAGGCATTGCAACTGCCTCGATAGGTGCTCTCCTCAAAGCTTCGGGATTTAAGGTCTTCACTCAAAAACTGGACCCTTATTTAAACGTGGATCCCGGGACCATGAACCCGTTTCAGCATGGGGAGGTTTACGTATTAAGTGATGGAGCCGAAACCGACCTGGATCTGGGGCATTATGAAAGATTTGTTGGAGAAAACCTCACAGAGGTTTCCTCAGTAACAACAGGAAAAATCTATTCTCATGTTATCTCGGAAGAACGAAAGGGAACCTATCTGGGAGGAACCATCCAGATTATTCCCCACATCACCAACGCCATCAAAAAAAGAATCAAGGACGCCGGAAAACAAAGCGGTGCCGATATTGTTCTGATTGAAATCGGAGGCACAACCGGCGATATAGAGGGGCTTCCCTATCTTGAATCCATCCGGCAGCTCAGACACGAACTTGGACATACCAATACCCTCTTCGTTCATCTCACCCTGCTCCCCTACCTTGCAGGGTCAAAAGAGCTCAAAACAAAACCAACCCAGGCTTCCGTACGCGACCTGCGTGCCACGGGTATTCAGCCGGATTTCATTCTGACCCGCGCCGATCATCCGATCACGAAAGATCTTCTCAAGAAGATTGCCCTTTTCTGTGATGTTGACGAAGACTGTGTTATTCCAGCACCAACCGTCCATTCGATCTATGAAGTTCCGCTTAAATTCCAGGAGCACAATTTAGCCGAACTCATCGCCAAAAAACTCCATCTTGGAAAAATAAAGCCGCAACTCAAGGACTGGATTGAGCTCAATAACAAGATTAAGGCAAAGCGTGACAAATTGACCATAGCACTTGTTGGGAAATACACCGGCCTGGATGACTCCTACCTGAGCGTCATCGAATCACTGAAAATCGCATGTTATCATCAGAAAAAAGATCTGGATCTCATCTGGATCGATTCTGAAAAACTGGAGAAAAAAGAGAAAGACACCTGGGAAAAACTCAAAAGCGCTCAGGGAATCATCGTACCGGGCGGCTTTGGTACGCGCGGAACCGAAGGAATGATTATGACTGCAAAATACTGCCGCGAAAACAAAGTGCCGTACCTGGGCCTATGTCTTGGCATGCAGATTCAGACCATTGAATTCGCCCGTCACATCCTGAAAGACGAAAGATTTACTTCCGAAGAGTTCGACGACCAGAATACACTAAGCCCTGACTTCTACGTCATCCACTTCATGCCAGGACAGTATAAAGAACGTGATAAAGGAGGAACACTCCGCCTGGGAACCTACCCATGCAAACTGACCAAAGGTACAAAAACCCACCATCTTTACGGAAAAGACCTTATCCATGAACGTCACCGCCACCGGTACGAATATAATAACGATTACCGCAAACAGTTCGAAAAAGCCGGTCTTTTAACAGCAGGAATCTTCAGCGATGGCAACCTGGTGGAAATTGTTGAACTCAAGGGACATCCCTTCATGGTAGGCTGCCAGTTCCATCCGGAATTCCTCTCCAGACCTCATCAGCCTCATCCACTCTTTAAGGGGCTCATTGAGGCAAGCGCAAAGAGATAAGATCCCTGCGAGATCGGCAGAATGTTTCCTGGTTTCGTGTTGTGAAAAGCTGGTAGCCAAAAACGGGGTTTTCTGGTAAAATATAAGAATAAAGAGCCCCCAACAAACCTCCACACAAAGATCAATGCCCAAATACCGATACAACGTCATCAACCAGGAGAATAAAGCGCTCAACGGTACCATCAGTGCTCCGGACGAACAGAGTGCGCGAAAAGAGCTGAATCAGCTCGGTTTTTCTGTCATCGGTATCAACGAGATTCCAGAAAACGAAGTGGAGGAACAGCAGGGTCCGGTTCTCCCAACCTTTGAATTTGCGGCAACCGACAAAACACTGAAACGCGTTGTGGGAACCATTCAGGCTGAAGACCGCTACAACGCCTATAAACGTCTGATCAACGAATATTCGTTTGAAGTGGAATACCTTGTTGACCAGGCCCTTCCAGAAGATCAAAAAGCCCCGGAAAGAGCAAAAGGTGTGTTTGAGCTCCAAAACCTGATGGATGAAGAAGCCATATCACTCCAAAAGAAAGTTCAGGGTGAGAATCAGGATCTCAAGGAGTTTGAAGAAAAACAGGAAACCCTCAAACTCCAGGTAGATTTCGTGCTGAAAAAAGTGAAAGAGATGCTCGATCTTTACGAAAACGAGATGAAGCGCGAAACCAAGGAACAAATCAGAAAATATGTGGACAAAATCCTGCGCATTAAAAGCAGTACCAACCTGGATTACATCAGAAAGAGCTGCGAAGAACTCCTGACGTTCCTGCAGAAAGAAGAGATTTTCCTCCATGAAGAGGCCCGAATGAAAGAACGGACCCAAATGGTACTGGAAGCCAAAAGCATGATGATGCAGCTGCACAGTACCAAGGGCGCAGCCAACATGAGCATCCATGAACTGCTCAGCCGCTGGAGGGACAAACACATCTTTAAAAATGACAAACCGAACTTCTTCGAAAAGGCTGCAGACATGTTTGTTGGCATCATGATCGGCTTCATGCCCGAAAATGACGCCATCAAGGAGCTTCAGCACCAGATAGATATCGTAAACCAGCAGATACGCCAATACATGATGCTCTACTTCCAGGCCAGCAGCCCGGAGTACAAAAATGAAGCAAAAACCAGTTTTTTCAAACTCAGAAAAGAAAAAAATAAACTCAAGAAACAGCTGAAAGAGATGAGGAAACAGCTCAAGAATGAACTCAAAGCATCAGGAAACACCACACAGTTTGAAAACTTTACCGAAGAGCTCCAGGGGGTTACGGGGTGGCTTCTCGGCTTTTATCTGGTGTATTATTTTGTTTCAATCTACCTGAGCACCAAACAGTTTGGAATGGCGCTTCCCCAGACCTTCACCATCTACAAAACAAGCTTCCTCAAATACTTCCTGACAACACTGTTCCTTTTCCACTCAGCGCTGAGTATCAAAATCAATTTCTTTCGGAGAAACGAAGTGGCAACCCTGATTATCACGCCGGTTTTCATCCTGGCAACAGCCCTTGTTGCTCTCAATTTCTAGTGAGAATGCTTGTTTAGGAGTCGCAAGTTGGGTACAATCCACTCGAATTTTCGACGAATATGTACCCGATTCTGCTTCAACTTGGCCCCATGACCATCTACGCCCTCTGGGTCTGTGCCGCCATCGGCTTTTTCATCGCGTTTCTCATCGTCTACCGGTTGTTGCAAAAAGACCGTTCCAGACTAACATTCCTGGCTGACCATAGTCTGGCAATTCTCTTTGGATCCATCATCGCAGCACGTATTGCCTTTGTCCTGCAAAACTACAAACTCTACTTTGCAAAAATTGATCTTCAGCATCTTCTGGAAATCTTCTTTATCTGGGACAAGGGGCTTTCATTCTGGGGAGGCGTAGCCGGGCTCATCGGTGTACTCGCCTATTTCTGCAGGGAACACAAAGAAAGCATCTGGAAATGGATGGATATCATGACGATGGGAATCATGGGAGGACTTGTTTTTGGCAGCCTCGGTGCATTCCTGGACGGCAGCAGTTACGGAAACGAAACCGACCTTCCCTGGGGCGTCATTATTGAAAACTCACGTTTCGCAGTGCCAATCCATCCCACTCAGATCTACGCAATGATCTATACATTGGCCATCGCCGTACTGCTTTGGAACCTCTGGAACACATCTTTCGCGAAAAAAGAAGGAAATATTACCTTAACCGGAACTCTGTGCTATGCTGGGTTTCGTTTCCTGGAAGAGTTTCTCCGCGGCGACGAAAGTGAATATTTTCTGGGACTCCGGGAAGCACAAATCGTCTGCATCATCGCGCTCCTCGTCTCCGGATTTCTTCTTTACCAAAGACAAAAGCCCCGCACCAGCACCGAACAATCAAAATCATAATTTCTTACACCCCAAGCAATGCAGTTTCTCCTCACTCTCATCCAATATTTTTTTGAACCGCTCCCGTCCGGCCAGTTCAAATATCTGTATTTTTTCATAGCACTGGCAGTCCTGGCGTTTATCGCTTCCATTGCTCTGAGGATTTTCCTCAAAAAGCAAAAGGATGACAAGATCTTCAGGAAAATTTTCCGCGATCTTCCGGGAAAACTCCAACTCTTTGCCATCATGGAAGGCCTGTATATTCTGGTGCGCCTGGAAAGAATGCCTTACCTTTCCATCCGTTTTCTCAACTACTGCATTCTTGCGTACGGAGCATACACTGCAGTCCGGTACGTCCAGCTCTACCTCACCATTTACCCTGCAGAAAAAAAACATCACGCTGAACAGCTGAAACTCAACAAATACCTTCCAAGAAAAGGAGGGAAAAAACGTTAATTTACCGGAAGAAAAAAGAGAGACTTCAGCTTATGATTTTCAAGAGTAAACAAGGCCCCGTCCCGTAAAAAGTACTGGGCCTTTTCCACAGCTGCAAAAAGCGGATAAACATTGGAAAATGTTGCATCGGCAAGGTGAACCTGTCCGTCGCGTTCAAAAAGAAAATGTCCGTCGTTCAAAAGAAATCCCCTCAAAACAATACTCACCGGCTGGGTTGTTACAAGACTCTTTTTATCAACAAGCGATTTATAGAGAAAAACATTGCCGGCGCCATCACCAAGCAGAAACCGCCCGGATCCGTCACCAAAAACCTCTCCTGAAAGCTGGGGCGTCAAAAGAGTTGAAAAACCTTTATCATTCACGGCATACGCCAGTCTTTTATCCTCTTTCGTCCTGACAACGTAAACCCCGGAATTCCCCCGGCCGGACGGAATGAATTTGATGTACGAAAACCTTCCTGAGCGGTCGATCAATAATGGAGTTTTTTCCTGATTCAAAAGAACAAAAGCCTTGCCACGGGACAAATACACCAGGAGGTGATCATGGGCATCAAACTGATCAATTTTTTCGGCAAGAAGGTACTGCGGAAGCGTTTTCTCATTCAAAGTCGCAAGATCCGAAACCGGCACACGATAAAGGTTGCCGGATTTCAGGAAATACGCGATTCCCTGCCCCGGCAGAATCTGCAACGACGAGCTTCCGGAGGGAAGACGAAAATCGACAAATCTCGGACCCGAAAACTCCACCCACTCATACGAACCATCCTGGAACGTCACCAAAAAACTCTGGGGAGTCACATGAGTAATATCCTCAATATCCTGACGTGAGAGCTTCAACTCTTCCTCCTTCATCGTGCCTTTTTCCAGAAGATACACCAGGGTCAAATAATCATGATTGGGATTCTGGACGATAAAAAAATCTTTTCCCGAAAAATACCTGCTCTCCTCCGGAAAATGAACGAGCTGATGGGTAAAATCGTTTAGATTCTCAGGAACAAGAACAACATCGTCCACTTTCGTCACAATATCGGTACGAACGGAAAGAAGACGTTTCCAGGGCAAATAACCAAGCTTGTTGACCGCAAGCCGGTACGAACCAGGTAACAGGTCTTTAATCTGCAAAGGAAGAGCGTTGCCGATAATTCTGTCGTCCATATAGACCCGAATATCGCGGTAGCGGCTGACAACATCAATAATGCTCGTTTTTTCAATATGCCGGTTCTGCAGATCCAGATTATACCCGTAAGCTAAAAAAAGAGCGTAGCCTGATACGGCGCAAAACAACAAAACACCAAACGTTTTGAGAAGAAAACGACCGAAAGTTTTTGAAGCCATTATTCGAGTTTGAGAATCTCATATTCCACAACCCCGGCAGGAATCTGAACCTTCACTTTTTCACCAGCCTTCCTGTCCAAAAGGGCACGGCCAACCGGTGACTCATTGGAAATTTTGTGAGCCACAGGATCAGCCTCAGTGGAACCGACAATAGTGTACTCTTCAGACTGGGCATTGCGCTTGCTCAAATTTTTGACCACGACCTTGGTTCCCAGCTGAACAGAAGCGACCTGGTGCTTCTCTGAAATAATCTTTGCGTATTTAACTTTCTCCTCAAGTTCAATAATTCTCCCTTCAACAAAAGCCTGCTCGTTCTTGGCTTCCTCATATTCAGAATTTTCTGAAAGATCACCGTAAGAAATGGCTTCCTTGATGCGTTCAGCCACCTCTTTTCGTTTCACGTTCCGGAGATGATCCAGTTCCTCGGTAAGTTTTTTCAGGCCCTCTTTCGTAACCAGAATGGACTTATCATCGGTCTGGGCAGTTTTAGTATCGGACATAAGAATAGGAGAAATAAGGATAAATAATTGACGAAAAATGGACTACGGCCGGATCTTCACTGATGTCGGATGTTCCTTAAGTTTCTGGAGAACTTTAGCCTCAATCTGGCGGATACGTTCACGGGTAACGCGGAACTCATGACCAACCTCTTCCAGCGTATGACCAACCCCATCTTTCAAACCAAAACGCATCTCAATAATCTTGCGTTCGCGGGGAGAAAGATACTGAAGCATCTCATGGATGTTTTCCTTGATCAGCTGACGGTTCGTCGCTTCTGAAGGGGACAAAGCATCATCATCTTCAATAAAATCACCCAGCTTGCTGTCTTCTTCGGTACCAACCGGAGCTTCAAGCGAGACAATGTCCTGGGAAATTTTGAGAATATGACGAACCTTCTTCACATCCATATCCATTTCAGCAGCAAGCTCTTCAACCAATGGTTCACGTCCCAATTCCTGAACGAGACGGCGCTGGGCATGGGTAAGCTTGTTGATGGTCTCCACCATGTGGACCGGAATACGAATCGTACGGGCCTGATCGGCAATCGCACGGGTAATCGCCTGACGAATCCACCAGGTTGCATATGTGGAGAACTTAAAACCACGTTCCGGATCAAATTTCTCCACTGCACGGAACAGACCAATATTACCTTCCTGAATCAGATCAAGAAAAGACAGGCCACGCCCAATATATTTCTTGGCGATACTGACCACCAGACGCAGGTTTGCCTCAGCCAGACGCTGTTTTGCGGTCTGATCACCTTTCTTGATGCGTTTCGCAAGGTCAATCTCTTCCTTTGCGGTCAAAAGAGGAACCTTACCGATCTCGCAAAGATAAAGACGGATAGAGTCTCCGGCAATTTCACGGAGCTCAACGGTTTTCGTGGAAGCTTTTTTCACCTTCTCCTCAACAACCTCTTCTTCTTCCTTATTCTCAGGTTTATAAGCAAGTGCATCCTTGGCATCAATAACTTCAATGCCCAAATCCAAAAAGAGACCGTAGATCTCATCAAGAAGCATCAGGTCCTCTTCAATTGCAGGAATTGCCTTCATAAGCTCCTGCTGTGTCACAAAGCCGTGCTCACGCCCTTTTTTCACAAGCTCACGAACTTCGGGTGGAAACTGGTTCAGTTTATCGTCTGTCGGGGTAACAATGAATTTCTTGGTACGTGCCATAAAGAGGGGGTGAGGTTAGGACAAAAACGTACGATTGAGGTCATGGAGCTCCTGAAGGAGCTTGAGATAGTCGGTTTTTTTACCTTCTTTTTCAGCCATTTCCAACTGGCGCTGAAGTTCATTTCGTTTACTACGAACAGTGTTTTTCAGTATTTTGTCAATCAACGTTTTCATCTCCAGTTCCGCAGCTTCCTCCCCTACCTCACCATAAATCTCACGAATATAGAGGGAAAGGAGCGAGGCTTTTTCGGCTTGTTCATGAGGCAAAGAAGCTAAAAAATCCTTAACCTCCTGAACACCTTGGCCATTATACTGATCACAAAAAACCTTGTAAATAGGTTTTAAATCGTCAGAAAAATACTCATCAGTCAATCTCGATAACTGGAGTTGCCCGATGCGGGGAAATTCCAGAAGGAAGCCCATCAATAAAGCATCAGCTGCAAACTTTTTCCCTTTGGGCTGAAGAGGAGCATCAAGCCCGCCAAAACGTCTGGCAGGATGGTTCATCGGCAGCCGGAAATTCTTCATCTCATCATAAATCTGGGTTTCCTGAAGATGGAGATCATGAGCGAAACGTCTGACATAATCATCCTTCTGAATCGTGCTTTTAAGTGACTGCAGGAAAGGATGAAACTCCTGGAGAATTTTCCGCTTATTCGCCAGATCACCCGAACCTTACGTCTGCAGAAGTTTCTCATAAAAATAGTCGCCGTAGGTTTGCGCAGACTGTACAATCGCTGGGAGTTCGACACTCCTCGTTTTTGCAAATTCGGCAATATCTTTGCCTTCCGGCAACGTAATAACCTTTACGAAAAAATCAAACTCCTGGGTAAGATCAAAGGCGCGCCGGGCCGCCTCCTGCCCGGCATTATCCATATCAAACGCCAGAGCGATTGAACGTACAAAAGGCTGAACATGGCGGAGCTGTTGAACCGTAAGAGCTGTTCCTGAGGTCGCAACAACGTTTGTAAGTCCGGCCTGAAACGCGGCAATCATATCCATATACCCTTCCACCAGAATAACCTCCTGGTGCTCCTTGATCGAGGGCTTGGCAAAGGAAAAACCATACAGCACATTGCTCTTGTGGTAAATCGCCGTCTCGGGAGAGTTGAGATATTTGGGTTCCTGATCCTTCTTGAGCGCCCTTCCGCCAAACGCCACCACCCTTCCCATATGATCAGAAATTGGGAACATCAGCCGGCCGCGGAAACGGTCATAGATTCTATCAACGGTTGTTTCCTGCGTAAGGGCAAGACCGGAAAGAACCAGCATTTTTTTGGAAAATCCCTCTTTGAGAAGAAGCGAATGGGTAGCATCGAAAGAATCCGGAGCAAACCCGATCTGAAAACGGCGGATCGTTTCATCCGTAAGCCCGCGGGTATGGAGATAATCCAAAACTTTTTTCCCATCGGGCGTTTCCCACAGCTGCCGGATGTAAAACTTCGTCACAAGTTCATGAACCTGAAGCAGCTGATCTTTCTCCCCTTTTGGAAGTGCGTGTTTCATTTCATACTGCTGGAGCTCAACACCGGTTCGTTCGGCCAAAAGTTTCAGGGCATCAACAAAATCGACACCCTCAATCTCCTGGATGAAAGCAAAAATATCACCTCCCTTATGACATCCAAAACAGTAGGCAATCCCCCGCTCAGGTGAAACAACAAAACTTGGAGATTTCTCAGCATGGAAAGGACAAAGCCCCTTCAGGCTCCGACCAGCTTTTTTCAACTGAACATACTGCCGGACAACATCTTCAATCGAAAGTTTCGCCTTTATTTCCTGAACAGCATCAACCATAAACACAAGGTAAACCGGGCACCTCGTTATACCCCAAAAAAGGCCGCAGATGCAAGGGCGGAATGTGATTGCTAAAGCCTATTTTAATGGTGCTTTATCCTTTCCGAGATACACGGCGTAAGAACCAACCACAATCATGGCCACAACAAGCAGCGCAATCGCAACAACCTTTTGGGAAGTATCAAGAAAAACAGCCATAAATCCAAAGACGGCACTGACGGCATACATCAAAAGAACAGCTTTGCGCGGACTCATCCCCATGGAAATAAGCCGGTGGTGAAGATGCTTGAGATCACCCTTGAACGGTGAACCACCCTGAACAATCCGCCGTACAATGACCCATACAGCATCAAGAATCGGAAATCCAAGAACCAGAAACGCGGTCGTCACTTTGCCCCCGGAAAAAATCGCCAGAGTTGCGAGCACAAAACCCAAAAACATACTGCCGGTATCACCCATGAGAATCTTCGCCGGGTAAAAATCGAAAATGGCAAAAGCGGCGGCAGAGGCAAAAAGAATGATACTCAGCATGGCCACGGGAACCTGCGACGAGGCATCAAAATGGATACCCGGACGAATACTCAAAAAGAAAATCGTTAATGCCGCAATTGCCGAGACTCCGCTTGGCAAACCGTTCAGTCCATCAAGAAAATTCATGGTATTCACAATGCCAACGACCCAAAGAATGGTAAACAGCGCAACCAATACAGAGATGCTCCCCACAACCCCTCCGCCCAGGTCGTAGGTGAAGGTCTGGGCATCCAAAATGAGCGGTGAACCAAAAGGGTTGGAAATGGAATGAATCCCAATACCGCCCAAAACCAGAACAAAGGCAGCAACCATCTGTACTCCCAAACGGAAGTAGGGACTTAAATTAAACAGATCATCTGCAAAACTCACACTGGCAATAAGCACAGTTCCAAACATCAAAGCCAGGACATGCGAATCCAAAGGAACAAAGAGAAAAACAGCCAGAAAAAAGACCGTCACCAGAACCAGGCCCCCATAGTAAGGAATAGGCGCACGTTTCAATCCGTATTTGTGAGGACGATCCATCAGCCCGAACACCGGAAAAAACTTCAGTGCTGCGAGCGTCAAAACAACCGTTGAAAAGAAAGAAAAGATGGCCGGGACAAGGAATTGATTCATAGAAGAAAATTACTCCAATCCCTATTTTAATCGAAATTAAATTTCTTGGCGAACTTGATCATTCCACCTCCTTCACACGTCTCCAGAAGTCCCACCGTATGGCCCTGAAAAAGCGCCAAAATCTGGGGTTCAGAAACATTCCAGCGGTTTTTTACAAAACCACCATGCTGAAGGAACGCATACTCCTCATCTGTCAGTTCACAGCCGGGCCAATGCGATAAAAATTTCTCAGGGGGAACAAGGAAACCGTGAATGGTTTCGGGAGTAAGTGAAGAAAAATCCACGGCATTTTGAAGAGAATATTCCCCAACATCAACCCGCTTCAAATCACTCACATATGCTCCACATCCAAGGATCTGTCCAAGATCATGGGCAAAGCTGCGAATATACGTCCCTGCGCTGCAGTGAACGGTACACCGGAGCAAAGGGTATTCAAAAGCATCAACATCGACGTCATAAAACGTTACGGTACGCGCCTTGAGCTGAACATCCTTTCCGCCCCGAACAAGGTCGTATGCGTGCTTCCCCTGAATTTTGACTGCAGAATATTTGGGGGGAACCTGCTGGCGTTCACCAAGAAAATCACGTTCCAAAACCTGAACAATCTGATCCCGCAAAACCGGTTTGGCCGTTGCAACCTCATGGAATGGTCCTTCGGCATCGTACGTTTCCGAGACAGATCCGAACCTGATTTCCACTTCATATTTTTTCTCAGTCTGTTCCAGAAAATGGAGAAGCTTTGTCGCCTCCCCCACTGCCATAATCATGAGGCCACTCGCTAAAGGATCCAGTGTCCCTGCATAACCTATGCGCCGCATGTTCAACAACTTGCGAAAACTTCTCACCAGAAAAAAGGATGTCATCCCTTTCGGCTTATTCACAAGTAAAAAACCACATGACTCCATGCTAGTTCTTCTTAGATTTGATCTCAACCTTCATCTCACGGGACAAAAGTTCACGAACAACCTTACGGTCATCCCATGGGATTTTACGGTCACCGATGATCTGAATTTCCTCAGAGCCCTTACCGGCAACCAAAACAATATCCCCTTCCTGGGCCATGGCCAGAGCAGTCTTGATGGCCTCATAACGATGGGGAATTTTCCAGAATTTTTCTCCCTCTTTTCGCTGAATTCCGGCGGAAACATCCTCAATAATTTTCCACTCATTTTCTTCATACGGATCATCATCAGTCACAAAAATATAATCAGCATACTTGTGGGCAACGGCACCCATCTTGGGACGTTTCGCCTTGTCGCGTCCCCCGCCGGTCGCGCCAAAAACCAGATAGAGCTTCCCCTTGGTCAATTTCTTATAAAGAGAAAGAAGTTTCTCCAACGATTCATGGGTGTGGGCATAATCCACAACTATCGTATATTTTTGACCGCAATCAATGGTCTCAAAACGTCCGGGAACCGATGAAGCTTTTTCAAGCGCAGATTTGATCACCGTAAGATTAATGTTATTCACCAGACCGACCGTGGAAGCGGCAAGAGCGTTATAGACGTTAAACTCTCCCGGCAGTTTCATCCGGACATCAATCTGGTTATTGGGAACATGGAGGGTGAAATCACAGCCCTGGGCCGTTAAGCGGACATCAGAACCATAACAGGTACCGCCGCCCATGCCATACGTGTATTCACGATCAACAAGGAACTGGTCAAAATAAACAAAGTGAGCATCGTCCTTGTTGAGCACAGCCACCTTTGGAATGCGTGGCTTGCGCTGTGAACGGTTCAAACGGGCAAACAACAATCCCTTGGTATGAAGATAGTTGTCAAAACCACCATGGTATTCCAGATGGTCTTCCCCTATATTCGTCAAAACCGCCGTATCAAAATTAATGCCCCAGATTCTATTCTGATGAATGGAATGGGAAGAAACTTCCAGAACAGCATGGGTGCAACCCTCATCTACCATTCTTCGCAACATTTTCTGGAGGAAAAAAGGCCCAAGAGTCGTCTGCTTGGTGAGATTGACCCATTTGGTATCTCCAACCTGAAAAAGAATAGTTGAAGTCATACCAACCTTATGGCCGGCTTCGGTCAAAACTGCAGCGATTAAATTCGTCGTGGTGGTTTTTCCTTTCGTGCCGGTAACACCAATAACGTTCAGTGAACGGGATGGATACCGGTAATACGATGCGGCAAGAAAAGCCATCACCTGATGGTAAAGAAGACGAAACGGATTATTGGGAGAAATTTTTTTCTTGAGATAACTGACGAGCATAGGTTATTGCAAAGGGATATCGGTTGCCCGAACGGCATCAACATCAAAACGGATCTGGCGCTTCAGGGCATCCATGTCTTCAAAATCCTTGGTGTCCCGGATTTTTTCCAAAACCTCAATGGTAACTTTTTGACCATAGAGATCGCCGGAAAAATCCAGGAGATGGACTTCGAGCGAAGGCTCCATAAGGCTCAGTACTTTCCTGGGACCATAATGAAGCGCTCCTTTATACACACCGTCCGGTGTACGCACCCGTGAAGCATAGACGCCAAATGGCAGGCTGGTAGTATCAAAAGCAACGTTAATGGTTGGAAAGCCCATTTTCCTTCCCATCAACACGCCTTTCATAACCGTACCCTCAATGGTTGCCAGAACATTCATGGTAAATCTTCAGGAAGCTTCACATGGAGAACTGCTATTACTTTATCATCGAAAAGAAAAGTTTTCTACGTAAACAAATTGATGTAGAATACAGGGAGTTTGGAAAACAAAACTCATTCCTTCCAGAAGAAAAACGATTATCCCGCTGCCAAATGCGAGAATCCCTTCGACTTGTAACACCAGCACCGACACGCTATTCCAAAACCATTCCTCCAGAATGCAGAGGAAAAACCAGTGGTACATTCAGAATCGACCTGAAACAAATGGGAAGCATGCCATTGATTCACAAGTCGTTTCTGTCCATGCCTGGTGAAGCAAGGCATGAATGGAGAAACGGTGGAATACTCATACGAAGTTTTGACGCATGGAGTATGCTGCCACCTTCAATTACAGAAAACGAAAGTGAAGAACGAAGGAGTATTTTGGCCTTCATTGCCAATCCCAAAAAACTGCCGGATGGCAGCGTTACCTATGGCGAACTTCCTCCCATTGAAGCCATAGGCATTGAGCTCGCGCGGCTGGTTCTGGATACCATTCCCGAATGGAACGAACTGGAACGCACGGTACAGTTCATCATCGAAAGGGAAATCATTGAGTTCATCAATCAGAAACATCCCGAGTTTATTATTGAAAGACAAAAAGAGTTACAACTCGGCAGGTACGTAACACAATCAATGGACGATGTCGGATACACCAGGAACGCGGCTGAAGAGGAACAAAAAAGGCTTGCTGTTGTTGCCAGGATCACGGAAAAAATTGTCGAAACCGCATCATATTATGAAGGGAATCCTGAATCCACCCCTAACCCTGAAGACGCTCTCTACAGAAATTTCATGGCTATTACCGAATCGGTCAGCGCGCAAGCGGCGAATGCATTGGAACATAACCAGCAATTTGCCCATCGGGGAATTTTACCTCCGCAACCCCATCCCCAAATAGAAGCCGAAGAGATTGAAGAAGAAGATCTTCCACCGACCAAACGGGGAATCCCCAGAAAACGTGAAGAATGAAAACAAACAGGAAACAGGTCAGGATTTTCGCCAGGAAACAGGCAGAAGAATCAAAGAGGAACAAAGCCAGAAAAGCAGAGCGAGATCGTTTTTGAAAAAAGAGGTGTCCACCAGTCCGTGACCCAAAATAATAAGCATCATTAAAAGACCAAGCCCCTGGAACCATTCCAGGGTTAATTGATGCTGCTGGGCAAAAGTTACCGCAAATTTCCAAGCTTTACGAAACATTGCCCCAAGAAGCGCCAAAAAGGAAAGGAAACCCAATAGCCCCAAATTCAACCAGAAAGCCAGGAACACATTATGGGGATGAAGCATGTTCCACTCGTAGGGGGCGTGACCAAGAATTTGCGGACCTTCAAGCTGGTAGGCTGCCGGAAACATCCCAAGGCCAATACCCGTAAGCGGATGACGGAAAAGAAGCTGAATCGCGATCGTATAAATTTCCACGCGTACACCGGACGACGTACGGGTTCCCAGCTGAAAAAACATCTGCCACTTGGCAGGATCCAAGGTAATGAGTCCCACAACCAGTAAAACAACCACCAGCGCCCCAACCCCAACCAGAGCCCAGGGGAACTTTTTGAAACTTTTGATCTGGGAAAAAAACCAGAACAGGCAGGCTGCAAAATAGGCCAAAAACGCAGCATAAGACTTGGTAAAGAGCAGCCCGAAAAGTAAAACAAGAAATGCCGCAACCCATACAAGACCCAAAAAAAACTTCATACGGGTATTGGCAGGATGTCTGAAAAAATGGAGGACCTTCATCCACCATGATTCAGCGGAAACCGTAAAAAAATCTTTGAGCCTGACGGAAACGTACAAAAGCGCCGGTGTAATAAATAGTGCAAGATAGTTGGCTGAATTAAACGGCCCGGAAGCACGTCCATCAGGGGTAAGATACTGACCCGTAAGAACCTGATACACTCCCCACCCTGCAAGCAGCACGGCTCCAATGGTGTAGGCGTTCACAGCCATTTCAAAATCTTCAGCCTTTTTGAAAATCGAAGTAAAAAGAACCATCATGAGTACGGGGGCAAAAATCCAGCTCTTCAAAATACCCATGGCAATTTTTCTCCCATAAAAAATGGTATTGCCATCCATCATCACCACAGACTGCGGAGCGACAATAACGGAAAAAACCGCCGCGACCACGATCCCAAGAACAGCAAACCACCAGAAACGGCGAAAAGGCTCGATCAACGTTCTCACGGTAATTTTTTTTGTAAACAGTTGATGCATAATCTGCACCATCCAGGCCAAAAAACATCCATAAATACAGACTTCAACGAATGGAAAAGGCACGCCAAAAAGATCAAACTTCAAAAGATACGCCGGAAAAAACACCGGCAGCAAAACAACAGCCAACCTCAAATTCACCATGGCAAAAACGAAGTATGCTACACCGGCGAGTTGAAGAAAAATCTCCATAAGAAAAAGAGTTCACGGGCCGGGAAATGATCTTTATTTGCTTTCAAGATCAAGTAAACCGTACGTGCCGTCCTCACGCTTGTAAACGACACCAAACTTTCCGGTTTCCTCGTTGATAAATGCGTAAAAATCGTGTTCCAGAAGCTCCATCTGTTCAACAGCTTCCTCTTCATGCATCGGCTTGATATCAGCAAAAGTTTTGCGCTTGGTAATTTTTGAAACAGGAGCACTCCCCTCCTGGGATGTAGAAGAAATTTCTTCAAGGGTTGAAGAAGGAATCCATTTTCCGGACTGATCACGACGGTGCTGCTTGGTCTTATAACGTTCAATCTGTTTTTTAAGTTTATCAACAGCCAGGTCAACAGCCTCTTCCGGAGTCACCGCCATAACTTCTGCACGGACAACAGCATGCGGAACATACATGGTTACCTGAAGAGAAATATTTTTATTGGTGGTCTTCACACTGTTATGCTCAACATCTACGCGGACCTGGGTAGATTCATCATCAACGCGCTGACTCAGATGCTTAAGATTTTCAATTTTATCCTGGATATAGGTCTTTTGATCCTCGCTCAGATTGATGTGTTTCTGAATAATCGAAACCTGCATAAACAAACATTAAAGATATAAATTCCCCAGCATTATAAAACTTTTAAGGGACGAAAACAATCACCTGAAAAGTCCACCGGACGCTATTGAAAAAACCTCAAAATTACTCGGAAATTTTCCGGTGCATTTTATAATCAAGAACTCCCTGGGCCAGATCCATAAGAACCTCTTCCGGATTCAAAGATTTGGTTACGCCGGAAGCCAAAAGTACGCCGGAAGCGCCAAGTTCGAGCGAACGGTGAACGTCCTGCCTGGATTTGATGCCGGCACCCACCAAAACCTTTCCTTCCCCAACCATGCCGACAACATCAGAAATCAGCTGCGGATTGGCTGTGGAAACCGATACGTTTCCCCCAATAAGATCAGGGGGTTCCACTGCAATAAGATCAGGATCAAACTCTGAAAGGGCTTTCCCCGCGTAGGGAGTATCAGCGCAAAGTACCGTAAAAAAACCAAGATTTCTGGCAAGCTCAACGGATTTTTCAATCACATCCAAGGACAGTTTTTTTTCAGCATGATTGAGAAGAGACCCAGCGGCCCCTGCTCCTTTCAAAACATGAGGAGAAAGATGCCCCGTATACGCTCCAAACTCTACCGGATCAAAATGCTGCCCAAGAACCGGAATCTCAACCTGTGAAGCAATCATCCGCAAATCCATGGGTTGAACGGCAATCGCGAAAGAAACACCGGTTTTTTTGGCAACTTTTTCGTGAATTCTGGCAAGCTCAAGGGCCCGGTCGCCGGAAGCATTTTCGTACGCTTTGAAATTGACGATAATAATCGGTTTTTCCATATGAAAAATAATCGGATACACCAACACTTTAGCTGAACGTGTAAGCCGGTTGCAAGTTTCGTCATTTTTTGCTATAATTTTACGATATATCTGAACCCAAAAACCAAAACAAACCCAAAAACTATGAAAAAACTCCTCTATCTGAAAAACCAGAAAAAGGCTCTGGAAAAACAAAAATTCGCATTTTACAGTATTGAAAAACCATCAGGACAGTCTGCCTCATCCGGCGGCAGTCTTACGCAAAGAATCGAAAAGAAATTCAACACTTCCCTGAATGTTGAGACAGCTTTCAAACCTGATTTAAACACGCTTTTCAGCGATCTTGGACAAAAAGCGGGCGAAAAAAATCCGGCCCTCAAC
>JAXLZP010000004.1:0-116071 GCA_046350835.1 Candidatus Altimarinota bacterium
CCATTGGTCACCGTGTTGTCCACGGTGGTGAACAATACCGCGACTCGGTCAGGATAACACCAAAAACCATCGCCACCATCCAGAAACTCGCCGAACTGGCACCGCTCCACAATCCACCAAACCTCAAGGGAATCTTAGCCTGTAAAAAACTGCTCAAAAAAGCACCTCAAATTGCTGTATTCGATACGGCATTCCATGAAACACTCCCTGAAAAAGCTTTCATCTATGCCCTCCCTTATGAACTCTACACCCGGCACGGCATTCGCCGGTATGGTTTTCACGGGACCAGTCATAAATACGTAAGTGAACAGGCTGCCAAAATACTCAAAAAGAAAAATCTCAAAATCGTCAGCTGCCATCTGGGAAACGGCTCAAGCGTAGCCGCCATCATGAACGGAAAATCGGTGGATACCAGCATGGGGCTCACCCCGCTGGAAGGCCTCCCCATGGGAACCCGCAGCGGCGATATTGACCCTGCCATCATTTTCCACCTGCTCAAGCAGCACAAAAAAACTCCCGAACAGATTGAAACAATGCTCATCAAGGAAGCCGGACTCAAAGGTATTTCCGGCATCAGTTCCGATGTCCGCATTCTTCTTTCATCGGTAAGAAAGCGGAATAAAAGAGCAGAACTGACGTTTGAAGTTCTCTGTTACCGCATTGCCAAATATATCGGGTCATACGCAGCCGCAATGAACGGCCTCGACGCCATCATTTTCACGGCAGGCATTGGAGAGCACGCCTACTACCTTCGAAGCGACATCTGTAAATATCTCGGGTTCCTGGGCGTAAAAATCGACGAGCAAAATAACAAAAAAAACGCCCTGGTCGTCAGCGCAAAAACGAGCACAATAAAAGTACTGGTCATCCCCACCAACGAAGAAGAAGCCATCGCAAACGAAACGCTGCGCGTTCTGAAATAAAGCAAACCCGAACCCAGATCCGGTTCAACATCCATTCCAAACGCTTTACCCTGAAATCTCTGAAAGATTCACCTCATACACCTTTGAGGCATCAAGGAGATAGAGTTTATTCGTGTTCTTATCAACGTAAAGATCACGAATATCGTTCAGCTCGTCAAAGACGTACTGCGACTGGTACGTAAGCCCACCGGTTTTATCATCCTTATAATAGACCATGACGCGGTGCTCACTCGGTTCAAGGAAGTACACCTGTGACATATCAAGTTCGGTAAACACTTTGGTCGGAGCCTTGAGCGGATTCACCGGTTCACGTTTCAGTACAAGGTTCTGTTTGTTCCCACTCAAAAGTTTGATGAGCGAACCATCCTTGTTTACGACATAAACGTTACCATCAATGGCCAGCGACACGCTGTTCTTCAAATCAGCATCTATATTATATTTTTCAGCAACATCAAACTTGTCGCGGCGGCGGGTATACTTCCAGATCTGGTTGGAATCCGGATCCAGAATATAGAACTTGTTATTGTAGGCCTGAACCGCAACGCCCTTATGATAAGCGCCTTCAGCAGACTGAACAAAACCTACGTGGTTATCCTTGTACTCAAGCACCTTGCCGGATTTGGTGTAAAAGAGAAGAGAATCCTGGTCATCAAAGGTCGCACCGGCAACAACCGTTTCATTCTCATCAAGTGTAAACGGATCCAGGATCTTGTCGGCAAGAACAGGATACAGGGCATTATACTCAAAAACATACAGGCCTCCTTTGAGATTCAACAATCCCAGAGCGCTGACGTTGGCACGTTTGGTGGAAAGATCCGCCAAAACTCTTGTCTTTGGGTGAAGAACTCCGTCGAGCTTATCCTTGCTCTGCTGGATCGAATCAAGGTACTTCTTGGCATCACCACGGGCATATCCGGAATTCAACACTGAAAGCGCTTTCTGCTCGGCATCCGCAAGCATCTGACCCGCCTGCTCCTTATTATACTGCCCGGTCGTTTCAGCCGAACTGATCTCCTCCCGGACCTCATTCAAAATGGCGACATAGTGATCAATTTTCTGCTGTTCATCAGCACGGGTGCGCAGCCACCAGACTCCTCCGGTTAAAACAAGAATAAGAACAATGATGGCACCCAGAATCTTATCCCGTGACCAGTTGCTAAAACTCAGGAGACTGGATCCTCCCTGGCCGCGGACAACCTTACCGCGCTCCTCACCGTCACCTGAAGATTTTGCCGTAAGTTTCTGGCTCAAATCTTTCACGGCACCGGAAAGTTTCTTCACCGCATCCATCAGGACAACATTCACTGGCTGCTTGTCTTTTGAATTTCCACGGTCCTTCCCTTCATAAACCTGCTCTTCCTTGGCAAGATGCTGGGCAGCTTTTGAACGTTCCTGATCACTGAGTTCAACCGGAAAACCGGCACGAATGCCAATAAAACCCATTTTTCCCAAAACCTCTGCCGAAAGAAAATCCCGCAGTTCACCAAGAGCAGCCACGAGATTTTTGGAAGAACCAATCCGTGAAAAATCGTTCTTGCTAATGTAACGGAGAAGACGGGTTGAACTCAGAAGCACAAAATCTTCCGGTTCAAGAGTTCCGTTGGCAATATTGGTGAAAAAATCTTTCGATTCTGGATCAAAAAGGTCATCACTGATCACGCTGCAATATCGGCGACGGATAAGATAAGCCTCAGCTTCTCCGCACTGGGTCAACAAAAGATTATTACCGACAATGGCTGCAATAATCACGTGGAGATTTCCAATAAACTGCGACGTTTTTTGTCCGCGCAGATTCTTAAGTTCACGGTTGACATCCTTCAACGCTTTTTCAAAACGAACGTATGGATCTTCCTCCGGATCGGCAAAAAATCTCTTTCGAAGGGTATCAAAAATGAGCTCACCAATATCTTCCGCCTCTGCGGGGTTATTCTGAATCTCAAGATTGATAAAAATTTTCCCGCTGTTTTCGCCTCCTTCTCCAAGGTCGTACGCGTAGTTCTCTACAAAACTGTCTTCATCCCTGCCAACGAATAAAAATTCATATTGAGTGCGAAGAGACATAATTTTTCATTTTGAAATACATTCCCGGTAAAGATACAATAAAATCCTTGAAACTGCAAGAACGCGCCAATGAAAACACTGATTATCGACAACTACGACTCGTTCACCTACAACCTGTACCAGTATATCGCCGAACTGAAGGGAAATCCGGTCGTAAAAATGAACGACAAAATATCACTCACCGAGATAGAGAAAATCAAACCTTCCCACATTGTCATTTCACCCGGACCGGGAACGGTAACACATCCGAAAGATTTCGGTATCTGCCTGGAGGTTATCAGGGAGTTTGGCAAAAAAATCCCGATTCTTGGAGTGTGTCTTGGTCACCAGGGCATTGCCCACGCATTTGGCGGAAACATTGAGCACGCTCCAACGGTCATGCACGGAAAAACAAGCCCCATTGAACATGACGGCCGGGGAATATTCGCACATATCCCGAACCCGTTTACCGCCATGCGCTACCACTCACTCTGTGTATCTCAAAAACTGCCCAAAGAGCTGATCATAACAGCAAAAGTAAAGGGTGAAGAAACCATCATGGGGATCCGGCATAGCCAATACCCGATATATGGGATACAATTCCACCCAGAATCTTTTCAAACTCCCGAAGGAAAAAATATCCTGAAAAACTTTCTTGCACTCTAAAAAACATCAAGAAGCCCCGTGAAGCAGCATACGACCACCGTGACCTAACACCCGTGCACCATGAAAACTTTCTGGAAGATACTCCGCTACGTCATCCTCATAGCCATCATCGCATTTGCGATCAATCGTGTCATTCCCCAGCTGAAAGATTTTTCCACCATCTGGGAACTCAAAAATTCCATCAAATGGAACTGGGTCATAGCCGCCATTGGAGCACAGTTCTTTCAATACGTCGGTGACGGATGGCTTTCGCTGCTTCTCCTGAAAATCATCAACATCAGGATGAAACTGAAAGACACCTTCAGGATCGCAGCCCTGAACGTTTTTGCCGCACAATTCCTGCCAATCGGCGAAGCCGGGGGCCTTGCCGCCGCATACCATTTCTATAAAAAACTCGGCGTAACGACCGAACAGTTCATTTTCCTCACCATATGCTGGGGGGTTATTACCAATACGCTGCTCATACTGATGCTGATCGTTCCGGTATTTCTCCTGCCGCAGGTTCCTGCATTTATCAATATCAACACGATTCTCATCATCCTTGGAATTGTACTGGCGATTGGACTTGTTGCCTACATGACCAGACACATTCTCTTTAAGAAGCTGGAGAAAATCCTCGGCAAGCGCAGCTGGTCAAAGCATCTCATGACACTCATAAAAAACAGGTCAGTTTACAAAAAACTCGTCTCAACCAAAAAAAATCTTTACATCCCGGTTCTCCTTTCCAGCGCGATCTACTACGCCGCCAACATTGCGGCACTCAGTTTCAGTTTCATGGCCTTTGGAACATTCCCTGAAATTACCCTGGTCATTTTCGCCTATGCCGCATCGATTATTTTTGGAAGAATTACCCTGACGCCGGGAGGAATCGGTACAGCGGAAGCAACCCTCATTCTCATCTTCATGGAGTCCGGAATAGCTTCAAGCGTTGTCGTGGCCGCCGTCCTTCTCTACCGTATCATGGCTTTCTGGCTGCCTATTCCAGGAGGTTTCATCTCTTTCTACTCCCTCAGAAAAGAAACCGGAAAAATCAACACCAGGAGTCTTAAAAAAGAGCTCGAAGAAGAAACGGAAGAGTTCCTGGATGAAAAATTTTAGAAAAAACGCCACCTGCATGTCCCATGGCTGAACACTGTTTATGAATATTCTTTTTGTAACCGACCACTACCTGCCCGTCGTCAACGGAGTGGTCAACCAGCTGATCATGATGCGCCACGAACTGGAAAAGCGTGGACACCATGTCACCATCATTGCCCCCCAGGTCGGAACAAAAAAAGAGAAACTCACGGATCCGCACGTCATTCATATCCGATCCATTCCAACATTCTGGCGACCCCATCAGGACCGCATCAGTTTGCCGTTCTCTCCACAGCTCCGGCACCAGATAAAAATGAGCAACTTTGACATCGTCCACACCCATGGAGTTTTTTTGGGGACCTACGGCATGACCATCGCCAAAGAAAAAAATATTCCCCACATCGTCACGCTGCATCTCACCCTCCAGGAATATCTTGGATACCTTGCGCCCTGGATTCCCAAAATCACCAATAAACTCTGCAACGTGATTTCAAAACTGTTCCTGGATAATTTTGACATGATCATTGCACCGTCAAAAAAGGCCGCCTCAACGGCAAAAAAATCCAGAACCGCGGCCCCAATCAAAATCATTCACAACGGCATTCAGATTGAAGGGATCCAGAATGCCGATCCTAAACTGTTCCTGAAAAAATACGGCATGCAACCGGACGAACCCCTCGTTATTATTGTCGGACGCGTAGACCCGGGCAAAAACGTTCATCTGGCGATCAAAGCCATGCGAAAAGTCATCAAGAAAAATAACCGGGTGAAACTCGCCATCATCGGGGACGGCAGCAAACGCAAACAGTGCGAAACACTCATCGAAAAATACGGACTGGAAAAAAATATTTTCATCACTGGATTCATTTCCTACGATCTGGTGAAAAGCGCCACCCAGGCCTGCAAACTCGCCATCATGACTTCAGATTCCGACATTCTCCCCACGGTTGCCATTGAAGCCATCTCTGCGGGAAAGCCAATGGTGGCCGTCAACGACGAAGCCATTCAGGAAATTGTCCACCACGGAGTCAACGGAATATTGACGACCAAAGATCCGGAAAAAATTGCAAAGGGTATTCAAAAAATGCTCGAAAATAAAAAACTGTATCTTCAATACGCCAAGGCAAGTCTTCGCATCAGCAAAGAGTTTTCCATAGAAACTTCGGTGAATAACCTGGAAAAGGCCTACCACGAAAATATTCATAATTACAGACATGAACATCGCCATCTTCGCTGATAATTTCTATCCCCAGATCAACGGCGTGGTAACGGCCATCGCCAATTTGAGTGACGGACTCGCCAAGCGCGGTCACCGGGTGCTGGTCATCGCACCAAAATACCGCAAAGCCACACTGCCAAAACTTCACCCCAATATCGAGCTGATCACGGTCAGAAGCATTCCGTCGCTGTTTTACCACGACATCAAATTCACCAACATCATCAACCGCAAAATCTACAAAGCTCTCAAAAAAAACAATATTGAGATTCTTCATTTTCACGCGCCACTGACCCTGGCTTTCCAGGCCATCATGTTCGCCAAACTCATGAAACTCCCGCTGGTAGGAACTTTCCATACGTTTTTTGCTGAAAGTGATTATCTGAAGCACGCCAAACTCGATTATAAGTTCGTCCAGAAGCTCTCCTGGAAGTACAACAACATGTACTACAACCGGTGCAATCTGGTCACTTCCCCTTCAGAAAGTACCAGAAAAATTCTCATGGGGCACCGCTACCGCAAACCTATTAAGGTCATCTCCAACGGAATCAATCCAAAAATTTTCGACAACTCCGGAGCAGCCGCCATCAAGAACAAATACAATCCGGACGGACCAATCTGCCTGTTTGTTGGACGCATCGCCCACGAAAAAAACATTGAATTTCTTATCCGAGCATTCGACCGGGTCGTCAAAAAAGTCAGCAACGCAAAGCTCCTGATTGTGGGATGGGGACCTCAATTTAAAGATATCCAGGCAACGGTCAAAGAACTCAAACTGGAAAACCAGGTGGTGTTGCTTGGAGCGATTCCGCATGATGAACTCATTGCTTCCGGCATTTACGGAGCCAGTGACCTGTTCGTTACCGCTTCCAAAACCGAAAACCAGAGTGTAACTCTGCTGGAAGCACAGATCAACGGACTCCCCTGCGTGGTTGCAGATGCAAAAGGAAATCCCGACCTGATTACCAACAACAAAAACGGGCTGCTTATCAAACCGAACAGCCTTGAAGAGTTCAGCGAGGGAATGATCAAACTCCTCCAGAATCCAAAGCTTCTACAGAAATTCCGCAGGGAAACCCTGGAAATGATCAAAAAGCACCACATCGAGCGCGTCATTGATGAATGGGAAAAGACCTATCACAAGCTCATCAAGGAAAACCTGAAAAACAGGAAAAAACCTGCAAAAAAACGTTAACATTCAACCAAAAACCTTGAACCTTAACCCCCAATCCCATGCTCAAAAAAACACTGTTCAACAAGGTCATGTACAAAGGAATTATCGGCGCAATTATAGGAATCGTCTCCGGACTTTTGATGGGATTGCTCATTTGGGGCCTGGAACTGGTGGTCATGATGATCAAAATCAACCTGTTCAACAGGCCATTCATGGCGTATCAGGACTTCCCGGTAGAAATAATCACCCTCTTTAGCATGGGTTTTGGAGCGTTGGTTGGCAGCACGGGCGGTGTCTGGGCTACCTTCGCCGAAGAAAAGAAGGGGCTGAAGAAATAATTGACATCCAGACGCCAAAAAGCTATCCTCTCTGGGCCGAGTTGCCGGGAAAAATGAAACTCGGGATACTTTCGACCATATCACTTCATCTTTTTGTCACCATGCTGACGAAACTTAAGAAAAGCAAGCATGCCAAGACCCATGGATTTTTATCCAGGATGGCTACCAAAAACGGACGAAATGTTTTAGCTCGTCGCCGTCTGAAAGGGCGCTACAGCCTTACTGTAAGCGACCGTAAACGCTAAAAAGGTACAAACTCAGGCTCTTGCCCTCAAGGGGCAGCGCAGCCTGAGCAGACCTCTTTCCGGCGTTTTTGCCTTTTTCTATGTTGCCAAAGAACCAACGCCTCACCGGCAATCGTGTTGAATACCTTTTAAAAAAAGGGCGAAAATCCGGGAACCAGCTTTTCACAGTAAAGTACCTTCCCAACCGTCAGCAGAAAAACCGATTTTGCGTTGTAACCAGCACGAAAATCCTGGCAAAAGCCACCGACAGAAACCTCCTGCGCCGCCGTCTCTACGAGATCTTCCGCCTTCATCCTGAACTTCCAGCACAGCCCACCGATATTGTTGTGATTGCCAAGCAACCCCTCACAAAACTCAATTTCAAGGAATTGACCGAAACCATCACATCTGTTTTGCAAAACCTCACACCAAATACATGAAAAAACACCTCCAGAACATTCTGACGTTTATCATCATCTTCTTCATCGTCAACATGGTGGTAAACTTTTTCTTCAAGCCGGGAACCGAAGAAGCCCCGAACACCCTTATCCTCAAGCCAATCCACAACGATTTTGAAATTGGCACTGCCGTAAGCCTGGAACTCAAAAATGGAACATCTTCAACCGTAACCCTCAAAAACACCTGCCCAAATGAACCGGTCAAAGTCCTGGAAAACGTTAACGGGCAGTGGGTAGAAAAACATAAGCAGGCCCAAATGAGCTGTGATGGAACAAGTGATGTCGTTCTGAAAGCCGGCGAAAAACATACAATTTCCCTGGCAAACTGGAATCACGCCCTCTTTAATGAAACCGGGAAATATAAAGTCCAGGCAGTTGTGCTGGTTCAGGAAGCGCTTCCGGCACCAACGCAGCAGACAGCATCGGGAACAACACAGACATCAACAGCTACAGAAACCCAGATTCCTTATGTCATGGATGCCATCGGGAACACCACAAAAATTGTCGAGTCACCGGAATTCGAAATCAAACCCCAGGGAGTTATTGGATGGGCCTGGACGGCTATTTTTTACCAGCCGATCTATAACATTCTCATTTTCCTCATTAACGCAACTCCAGGGCGCGACCTTGGCCTCGGGATTATTTTACTGACACTGCTCATCCGCACCATCCTGCTCATCCCAAACCAGAAAGCTCTGGAAGCACAGCGCAAAATGCAGGACGTCCAGCCAAAACTGGATCGCATCCGGGAAAAATATAAAGACAATCAGGAGATGATCGGCAAAGAGACGCTCGCCGTCATGGCAGAACACAAGGTCAATCCTATGGGGAGCTGCCTTCCGCTTCTGATTCAATTCCCGGTCTTAATCGCACTGTTTTATGTTGTCCAGAACGGACTGAATCCGGACAACGCTTACCTTCTCTACAGCCCTCTCCAGAATTTTGACTACAGCAAAATTGCCGTGAACTTCCTTGGAATTCTTGACCTTACCAAGGTCAACACTTTTGTCCTCCCGATCTTTGTTGGCGGACTCCAGTTCCTCCAGATGAAACTGGCTCTGGCAAGAAACAACAAGAAGAAGGACGCCCAAAACCAGGAGAAGCCAAAGAAAAACGAAATGGAAGCAGCCAACGGCATGATGCTCTACTTTATGCCTGCATTAATCGCCATCTTCACAGCCTCCGCACCGGCCGGTGTGGGAATCTACTGGAGTGTCTCAACACTCTACGGCATTGGCCAGCAGATGGTCGTTAACGCCAAGGCGGACAAAGCCAAAAGCAAAGTACGCGTCATAGAAGCTGGTGAATAAGCAACGCCAGTAAGGCAAAAACCTTCTCATACCTATTACTTTTTATTCCTGAACAACTATGGAAAACCTGCTCCGGGAAACAGTGGAAGAAATTTTGAACCGCATCTCAACACCATTCCGCAAAATCAAGATTGATAAGCGCGACGATACCTACCGGATCAATATTGAAAGTGAAGAACCAAGCCTGCTCATTGGTCACCACGGCGAAAATATCTTTGCCATGCAAAACCTACTGAAAATCATTATCTGGAACAAACAGCCCGGCGAATATAAGATTCTTCTGGATGTTGATGACTACCGCAAGCGTCAGGAAGAAAACGTCATCAAGCTGGCAGAAAGAAAAGCCGACCAGGTCATGAAAACCCAGCAGCCACAGTCGCTGCCGGCTATGTCCCCGTACTTCCGTCGCGTAGTGCACCTGTATCTGGCAGAAAAATTCACCGATCTCATGACGGAAAGTGTAGGTGAAGGTGACTTCCGCCACATTACCATTAAGCCAAAGGCGTAACTCCATCTCCACTCAACCATAAAGCTATGAACCAAACTCCAACCAAAATCATCGGCTTTATGTGGGCACTCAGCATTGCCATTCCCGTGAGCATTGCCCAGGAGGTTCCTTTTGCTCCTGATCAGATACCCGCTGCAGCATTTAAAGATGTTGATGTAGGTGATGAGCACTATGTCGCCATCAGATTTTTAAAAGACCGCAATATTATCGGCGGATACGAGGACGGGACATTCCGTCCGGAGAAAGAAATCAACCGGGCCGAAGCTCTTAAAATCATCCTTGGCACCGTCAATAAACCCGCCCAGAAAACTTCCGATACCACGGTGGCGGCTTTTGAAGACGTTCTGCCTTCCGACTGGTTCGAACCCTATGTCCTGAAAGGAGTGGAAAACGGCATCGTCACCGGTTACCCTGATGGGCTTTTTCACCCTGAACGTACCATTAACAAAGTTGAAAGCCTCAAACTTGTACTGCTGCAGGAAAACCACCAGTTGCCCGTGACCATTGCCGAACCGCCTTACAGCGATGTTCCCGTAGACGAATGGTTCGCCCCATACGCCCAGGTATCAAAAGAACGCGGCCTTTTTTTGGAAAACCGTTCAGCCGGAGCACTTGATCCGGCACAAAAACTCAACCGCGGAACCTTTGCCGAACTTATTTACCGTCTGCTGGAAAGCACCAACGGATACCATTTCGGCCGGGCCACCTATTATGCTGACGAACTGGCAAGCCGGGGCACAGCCAGTGGCGATCCGTACGATCCCCGTATTTTCACATCGGCCCATAAAGAACTTCCTTTTGGAACAAAACTCCGCGTCACCAATCTTGCCAACGGCAAAAGTGTGGATGTAAAAGTCAACGACCGGGGTCCGTACGCAACCGGCGTAGAACTTGATCTTTCCAAATCCGCCTTTGCCGCCATCGCCAGCACCGGAACCGGAATCATTTTCACCCAGTATAAAATTATTGAATAGTTTCCATGGCAGAAACTCTCTCATTTGAAGACATTTCATACCGGAAAAAAGAAGGGAAAATTATTCCCCGGAAAGCCACGCTGTCCCAGGAGGTCAAAAAAAGTATTTTCCTGCTCATTTTCACGCTGCTGGGAATCATTGTTCTTCTAAGCATTGTTTTTTTACTGAACACCAGCCAGTCAACCCAGAAAGGGTACGTACTGAAGCAGCAGGAGATCAACCGTGAAGACTTTTTAACAAAAAACCGCGAACTTATTGAGAAAATCATTCAGGCCCAGGCTTATAAAACCATCCAGGAAAAAATCGCCGGCAGAAAAATGGCCCCCCCGGAAAATCTGACGTATATTGAGGACCCAAAAGCTCCAACCACAACCAAAAAAAAGAAATAAGTACCTGTAGCTCAGCTGGAAGAGCGCAGCCCTCCGGAGGCTGAGGTCGTGGGTTCGAACCCCGCCAGGTACACCATAAAACAGATTGTTGAAAACACCCCGAACTGATACACTTCAACTGTATTTTTTCAACGTATTTTCCCTATGAAAAACCCCATTTGGATCGTTCTCGGCGTCATCGGCGCACTTGTCGTCATGGTTGGATTATGGCTCATGGGAAGTTACAACGGACTTGTCGCCCTCAACGAAAGCGCTGACGGCCAATGGGCGCAGGTAGAATCGCAATATCAAAGAAGATTCGATCTCATTCCAAACCTGGTAGCATCAGTTCAGGGGTCCATGCAGCAGGAAAAAGATGTTTTTGGGCTGATTGCCGACGCTCGTACCAAATACAGCGGAGCGAAAACTGTGGATGAAAAAGTTCAGGCGGCAGGCCAGGTGGACAGTGCGCTGGCAAGACTGCTCATCGTAATGGAAAACTACCCGGAGCTGAAGAGCAACCAGAACGTACAAACGCTTATGTCACAGCTGGAAGGAACTGAAAATCGTATCAGCGTGGAACGGATGAGATTCAACGACATGATCAAGGAGTACAACCAGAAGATCAAAACCTTCCCGACCGTGATGATTGCCGGCATGTTCGGCTTCAAGGAGAGAGCATACTTCGCTGCTGAAAATGGTGCGGAAAAAGCTCCTAAAGTTGACCTTATCAACAAATAAATGAGGTTCCTCAACAAGCTGATTGCGGCTGCCCTGGTTTCGCTGGGTTTTGCGACGCTCGTTTTTGGCTATGCTTCTCCAGGATCCCCCGTGGGATACGTGAACGATTTCGCCGGAATGCTGGACAAAACGTGGACCGAGTCTCAAAACAACTCACTGAAAACACTGGATACTGCAACCGGAACGGAAATTGCTGTAGTCACCATCAGGAATCTTGGCGGGGATACAATAGAAAACTATGCAGTCAAACTTTTTGAGGAATGGAAAATCGGCAAAAAAGGCAAAGACAACGGCATTCTGATCCTGATCGCCCAGGAAGACCGCGAAGTGAGGATCGAAGTCGGATACGGACTGGAAGGAACCATCACCGATGCAGAAGCATCCCAGATCATTCAAAATAAAATGATACCAAATCTCAAGAACAGCGACCCTGAAAACGCAATTGCTGAAGCAGTTAACGTCATTTCGACAAAAATAACCGGAGGAGCAAAATACGGAATAGCGGGGACGACAACTGCATCAAACCTTCCTGACTTCGATTCTCTGACCTCATCAGAGAAAGAAAGCATGGGTGAAAGCATCCAAGCCCTCACCACCATCATCGGTGTTTTCATCTGCATGATTTTCGGCATTGCCGACAGTTTCAAAAAAAAATTGAGGTTCTGGTGGGTTCCACAAGTTCTCGCTCCCGGATTCGGCTTTGGACCAATGATATGGTTTGGTGGAAGTGACACCATAAACGCAATCATATTCACCATGGTAAACCTGAGCATCTATAACTTCACATACTGGTCGGCAAGGAGCGGAAAAGGCGGATCGGGAGGGTTTGGCGGAAGCTCAGGCAGCAGTTTTGGCGGATTTGGCGGGCATTCAGGAGGAGGCGGATTTGGCGGGTTTGGAGGGGGCCGTTCCGGTGGCGGAGGTGCCAGTGGAAAATGGTAGCCTTTGAATTGACAACAAAGCCCGAATCGCTATACTTTCATAGCAAAATTTGGCGGGGCTTTTTGAACTGCCAGATCCGGAATATGCGGCGCCATCGTCTAGTGGTTAGGACAGCGGATTTTCAATCCGTCAACAGGGGTTCAATTCCCCTTGGCGCTACCAATACTCCCTCAGATACAGAGGGGTTATTAAAAAACCTGCCGGGACCGGCTTGGGCAGGTTTATTCAGATTGAGTCAGCCATCGCACTAGCCACCGTAAAACATGGCTTTCTTTTCCTGAAGCAAAGCTACCACTTCATCATTTGCCCGTGGAAACTCAAACCTGGTGAGATCCCCGGCCGAGACCCACTGAAACTCCTGCCCTTCAAGTGCCGTGATTTCACCGAGCAAAAGGCTGCAACGGTGAAAAGACAAAAGGATCTGTACACCATCATGTTCCGTGATCGTTTTATAAAAATGCGGACGAACAGCCACTTCTACCCCAAGCTCTTCCATGAATTCACGTTTCAGACATTTCCGTTCATCTTCTCCCGCCTCGAGTTTTCCGCCTGGAAATTCCCAAAGACCAGCCAACGGTTTTCCCTTTGGCCTTCTGGCAATAAGGACTTTGCCGGCGTGAATAAGGACACCGGCGGCAACTTTGATGGAGGGCAGTCTGCCGACACCCACGGCCCCAACAGGTGCAGACAATAAATTAGTCCGGGAAACCCCATTTTTTGAAGGCGCAGCCCCCTCAGCAAAAACAAAGTTTCGGAGCTTTCCGGGAAGCCGATAAACATTTTTCCGCTGCGGGGAAGGTTCAGAATTGCTCACCGGCGCAAACTGACACCCCTTCTGGAAACAGCACTGCTCACATTCAGGCCGGCGGGCAAGACACACGGCAGAACCCAGATCCATAAGAGCATAATTGAACTCTCTGGAACCGATCTGCCCAATATATTGAGTAGCAAAATGAAACTGGTCTGCCGGACCCAAACAATCCCACTGTTGACCAAAAAATCTGGAAAAAATACGCTGAATATTCGTATCAATGGCCGGGACTTTTTCACCGTAAGCAAAACTGGCAACGGCGGCGGCGGTGTAGGAACCAACGCCCGGCAATTTTTTCAGTTCCTCAAACGTGCGCGGGAACTTCCCGCCAAAATCTTTCATAATCATCTGAGCCGCCCTGTGCATATTCCGGGCCCGGCGGTAATACCCAAGCCCGCGCCAATACTCCATGAGCTCTTCCCACGAAGCCGCCGCCAAATCTTCAACCGACGGGAAACGTCCCAGAAACTTTTTATAATAATCTTTGACCCGCTCCACCTGAGTCTGCTGAAGCATGATTTCCGAAACCCAGATCCGGTAAGGATCTTTGGTGTCTCTCCACGGCAAATTGCGACCATGCCGTTCATACCAGCTCATCAAAAGGCCGGTAAAATTGCTGATCTTTTTTGAGGGATGAACAGCCACGGGAAGGTAAAAAATCTGTATTATCGCTTAAACTGATCACGAATCTTTTCAAGTTTCTCCTTAATACGAAGCTCAATCCCCCGCTCCGTCGGACGGTAATAGTGCCTCCCCCTCAGCTGATCCGGCAAATGGGTCTGGCCGGAAATTCCCCCTTCGTAATCATGGGCATACTGATAATTTTTTCCATACCCCCACTCTTTCATCAATTTGGTTGGAGCATTCCGGATATGAAGCGGAACCTCAAGATTACCGGTCTGCCGGATTTCACGTTGAATTTCACCATACGCCGCATAAAGAGCATTGCTCTTGGGGGCCATGCTCAAATACACCACGCACTGGGCCAGGTTTACACCACACTCTGGCATACCATTAAAATGACAGGCCTGTTGCGCCGCAACTGCCTGGCTTAAAGCATTCGGATCGGCCATGCCAATATCTTCGGAAGCAAACCTGATCAAACGCCGGGCAATATATAAAGGATCTTCGCCACCTTCAAGCATCCTCACCATCCAGTACAAAGCTCCATCAGGGTCACTGTCCCTCATGCTCTTATGAAGAGCGGAAATAATATTATAATGTTCCTCCCCTTTTTTATCGTACCGAAGGTTTTTGCGCTGAAGAACCTTCTGGATATCTTCAAGAGTAATCTTCGTTTTTTTGACCATTTTCAGGACAACCTCAAGCGTATTCAGCAGTGACCGGGCATCTCCATTGGCAAACTGAACCAGAAAATGCCTGCCATCTTCATCAATCTCCAGATCAGATCTCTTTTCCAGTTCAGAAACCATGGCAACCCCGCGAAGCAAAATTTTCCCGAGAGCTCCATCGTCCAAAGAATGAAAAACAAAAACCTGGGACCTGGAAAGCAAAGCAGAAATCACCTCAAAAGACGGATTCTCCGTTGTGGCACCAATAAGGATAACTGTCCCGTCTTCCACATGCGGCAATAACGCATCCTGTTGTGATTTACTGAAGCGATGAATTTCATCCACAAACAACACTGTGCGCTGCGCCATTTTTCGTCGCTCACGGGCACGATCAACCACCTTCCGCACTTCAGCCACACCACCCGTTACGGCGCTCATGGTTTCAAATTCGGCCGAAGTTTCCTGAGCCACAATCATCGCCAGTGTGGTTTTCCCCGTACCTGGCGGACCATAAAAAATCATGGAATGAAGCCTGTCTTCTTTGATCAACTCTTTTAGCAACTTCCCATCGCCAACAATCTCTTCCTGGCCAAAATACTCCTCCAGATTTTTTGGACGCAAAAGGTGTGCCAGTGGTTGGACCCACAGATCCTGTTTTTCCTGCCCTGAATTTCCAAAAATATTTTGCATAGGACTCTCATGATGACCCAGTCGAGGAACTGAAATCAACACATTTTCCCGTTTTGACTAAAAGTGTAAATATGGTAGAATACAAAGATAACGCCCTGGAACAAAGAACCAAAACGACCATGAGATCAAAAAAGAAAAACACCAAATTTCCCCTCGTGCCTGCACTTTTGACAGTGACATTGTTAACAGGAATCACAGTTGCTGCAATGGGTTCTTTAGGCAGTCAGTTCCAGGGAAAACTGCAGATAATGCAAAAAGAAACTCCGCAAAAACAGCGACCTGCAGCTCAATTTTCAACGGGAAATCCAGATGGATCACGCATTGTTATTGGCCCAGACGGAAAGAGCCACACCATCAATCCTGACGGAAGCGAAAAAAACTCAGGCCAAAATACAGCAACAGATTCGCATGAATGTGAACACGGTTACCAGGCAAACGACGGAAAAACCTACTATAACTATTGCTATATCACCGACTTCAAGCTCGTCCAATTCTATCAATGGCTGGAAATAACCTACGCGTATCCATTCGTAAATACCGTCCTTCATTACGGAGAACAGGCACCAACACAGGCCGAAGTCGAAAAATACTCGGAAAACCCAAACCCCATTAAGGGATTCGCAAAAATCAAGTCATTCAACACACTTGATGGCTATTTTATTCACAATCTGGTTGGGGGCCAGGAAGGAGAACGCGTTCAAGAAGACCGTACATTCCTGACCGGAAAAGTATACTTTAAAGATAACTCGCAAAGAATTATCGGCATCACTGCCATGCACGCAGGATACTTTGTTCTCGGCCAAGTAAACGAGCAGTATATGACTGGCAATGCCGGGCAACAAACCGTCAACCCGGACGGAAGCGTAAGCGCAGATGCTCCATCAGTGCAGGGCTCGGGCTCCGTGGGAATTTCCATGTACGGAAATCCCATCAAAGCCAGTGAAATACCTTTCATCTCCAAGATTGAAATCCAGCTCAAAAACAATACCGTTCTTGTCTACAAAAACATCGACGCACCAAACAGCTTTATAGACGAAACGTACGTTGGAACACCAAGCTATCAGGGCCAGGGCAGCGTGACTCCATCAAACTAAGATCCAGAAACCTTCTCCGAAAAATCAAAAAAGATCGGCTGGGACCGTTCAACCAGTTTCAGGTAATCCGGGGTCTGCATGATGATGGAATCCTCAAGCGAACCTGCGTTAAAAGCGATCCGTTCATTTTTTGTCACAGAATTATCAATGAACAGATCAAAATCTAAAATTGGCCGGCCAAAGGGCGGCACCGATCCGGAATAAAGTCCGGTCATCTCCATAAGTTCCTCACGGGTGGCGAACCGGAAATATTTTTCGTGAAAATAGTCCTTGATCGCACGTGAATCCAGTTTCAAGGCCGCACTCACAACAAACAGTTTGAACGAATCCCCTATCTTCATCAGCAGGGATTTCCCTCCAATCATGGTGCTTTCACCGCGTACACGGGCAGAATCCTCGCTGGTGTAGGTTGGTTCATGGTGAAGATGACGAAACTGAATGTCCTCAGTTTGAAGCATTGCCATGATCGCATCAAAAACTTTTGTATCAGCCATAAAATTATTTCAAAAAATTCTGGGGAAAATGAAGACGCATCAACTATACCGCTGTAAACCCGGCCTGTACACCGGCTGATTCCGACTTGCGCAGCCATCAAAATAGTCGGTAAGATAAATTCTACGTCATTAAAAACCACTTTGATCTTCGCCCATGAACGAAATTGATTCATTCCACTCTGAAGAGTTTGGCCCGGTCACAGACGTCATCTGGGATGGTGACAACACCATTTGGGACTGGATGAAATACGCCGTGGAGGCCTATGAGGCCATGGCGCAAACCATCGCCGAAGAAACAGGAAAACCTGAACCGGAAGTGGCTGCAGCCATGAAAAAGTACTACACCATGGCCGGAACCATTGAGGACGAACGGATGATCCAGGGGCTTGAAGCCATGGGATTTTTTAAAGACTGCACCAGTCTGGACCGCGATCAGCTCATTCAGAAAGCCCAAAAAAGCTTTTCAGACGCCAGAAGAAAAAACCTGAGAATCTATCACGGAGCACATAAAGTTTTTAAGACCATCCATGAAAACAACATCCGCAACCGTATTCTGACCGATGCTCCAGCACGGCAGGCAAAAATGCGCATCCGCCGCTCACGCCTTGGCCCACTGCTGACGCACGTCAACGCACTTCCCTCAAATAATCATCCAGATCTTCCGGCGGCTTTTCGGGAAAGAGAGAATGCCGGGAAATACGACATCGATTTTTCCATCACCGAAATCCCAACCGAAAAACCCCACACCAACCTGGAAGAAATCCTGGATATGACCCGTGCTCAGATCAGCAGACACGTTGTGATTATTGGAGATAACGACAGGAAAGACATGGAACTGGTCCGCAGGTACGGATGCCGCGGAATCCACGCGGTGTACGGCGAAACAACGGAAGATCTCCTCAAACGGCTATTGAGATTTGCTCCGGAGCGGGTGGCAAAAAAGAACAGTTCCGTTCAGCACAATGGAGAACCATCAAAGGATCCGACAACTTCGGGCCTTATTGTACAGGCAAGAAACCCCTATGAAATTCTTAAATTTCTGGGAATAAAATCAAAAAGAAAGTGGTAATGCACCTGCAAAGTCAAAGCAACACCATCACAAACCGTCTTGCCAAAAAAAGCCTTTTCTCGTAACCTGAAAGGAGACTTTGAACGTTCATTTTCATCACTTTCTATGAAGTACGAACCAAAACCACTTCCCTTTCGTAAACAGCTGACGGGAATTTCAGAAAAGACCATGCAGATCCACCACGACAAACTCTATGTGGGCTATGTGAACAAACGCAACGAAATCGAGGAAAAACTGGCTAAGGCTGACCGGTCACTTGCCAACGCAACTTACAGCGAATACGGAGAGCTCAAGCGCGAAGAAAGTTTTGCCGCCAACGGCATATTCCTTCATGAATACTATTTCAACGTTCTGGGTGGTGAAGGTGCCCAGGGCGGCGAACTGGTGAAAGCCATTGAAGCCGAATTCGGTTCCTACGATAAATGGCTGGAAGATTTCAAGGCAGCCGGGATGGTGGCACGCGGCTGGGTTGTCCTCGCCTACGACTTCAACGACGCCAGACTTCACAACTATCTTTGCGACAGTCATAACCACGGTGGAATCTGGGGTGCCATGCCGATCGTTGTTCTGGACATGTACGAACACGCCTACTTCATCGATTACGGATCAGACCGCAAAACCTACATCGAAGACTACATGAAAAACCTCAACTGGGACGCTGCCAACGACCTCTACAAAAACGTCATGAACATGGTACCAAAAGCGTAAATCTTTCGTGGCCACCTCAGTCGCATACTCCAAACTACAACCATCCAATTTATACTTTCTTTTCTTCTTCCCATGCCAGCACGCAAAAGCAAAACAACCCCACGCAGCAAATCAGGCGTACTTTCCAGGGGCAAAAAATCTTCCGGCCTCAAACTTCTCTGCCGTTATTGCCATGCAGTATATAACGGCAAATCCTGGATTCCATTCGAAAAAATGGATCCGAAAATTATCGACGAACTGCGCGCCAGCGTCTGCCCTGCCTGCCACGAAATCAACGAACATGTTTCCGATGGAATTTTGAATATCCGCGGTGCAGGTGTAAAAGCCCACCTGAAAGATATCACCAATCTTATCAACCACATGGGAAAAACGGCAGAAGCCCGCAACGTACTTGACCGTGTCGAACGCGTGGACCAGACCCGCGACGGACTGGTTGTTTACACGACCCTCAACCAGCTTGCCGTCAGAATCGGTAAATCTGTTGCCAGTGCCTATAAGGGTGGAAAGCTTGATATCAAATGGTCCCGCCAGGACAAACCTGTTGAAGTTACCTGGACCTACGACAAGGTCAAAAAATAGGTTTCTTTACAAGAAACAGTTTTTTGTCTATCTTCCACCAGGCAAAAGATTCCAGCATTATGTAACCCATATGATTGTTGTTGTTGACCGTGATCTCTGCATTGGAGCAGCCCCATGCGTAGCCATTGCAGGATCAGTATTCCAGCTGGATGAAGAAAAGGAAAGCCATTGTTATTGATGCCCAGGGAGCGGACGATGAAACCATTAAACTTGCCGCTGAAGCCTGCCTACTCGCGCCATCATCTGACCGACGCGGAAAAGTGGAAAACAGATCTACCCTCCTGAAGCGTAATCGGCCCAAAAAAAGTTTTGAACATGAAACGAAATCCCCTGGTCAATTGATCAAGGGATTTTTGTGATGTGAGCTTGCCGGAAGACAGAACCAAGAATAACTTAGATTCTTGTTTCAATGCACCCACATGGAGATTTCCCGAACCATTGCTGCCGATATTCTGCGCGCCTGCGACAAGGCGCAATTTGTTGTTATTATCTCACACCGGAATCCTGATGCAGACTCGATAGGCAGCAATCTGGCACTGCGAATCCTGCTTGAAGCAATGGGAAAAACTGTCGTGTCCGCCTGCGTGGATCCGATTCCAAAAGAGCTGTATTTTTTACCGAACGCCCCGTCATTCCAAACCAGTTTTGACCTCACCTGCACCGACCTCATCATCTGCGTTGACGCAGGCTCCATCGCCCAGACGGGCTTCCTGGAACGCCAGCCCGAAATTCTGCAAAGCAATAAGCCCATTATCAACATCGATCATCACCCCTCAAACAACGGATACGGACAAATAAATCTTGTAATTCCAGATGGCGCTTCAACCACGCTCGTGCTTTACCACCTGTTTCGAATAACCGGGGTACAGATAACACCACCCATAGCGACCTGTCTGCTCAGCGGTCTTTACTACGACACTGGAAGTTTTGTACATTCCAACACCTGCACCGAAGTGTATCAGGCCGCCTCAGAACTCTGCGCCGCCGGAGCCGACCAGCGCAAAATCGTCCAAAAGATGTACAAAAACCGCCCCCTGGAACAACTGAAAACCTGGGGGAAAATTCTCGATAACATGAAACTCACAGACAACCGTGTTGTAGTTTCCGGGATCACCAACGAGGAACTCAAAAGCTGCTGTGCAACCACCGCCGACGCCAGCGGAGTTATTGACTACCTGAGCACGGTCAAAGATGCCGAATTTGCCACCCTGCTGATTGAAGACGGCAAAAGGCAATATCCGCGGCTCATTCCGGACCCGCAAAAACGAAATAAACCTCAGTGAAATGGCCGGAATGTCGGTGGTGGCGGACATAAAAAGGCTTCAGGATTACCATCCCCGGCAAACTCAGAAAAGAGACTGTCTGGAAAATAGATCAAGGAGAAAACATGAACACTTGACAAAAAAGAAGAAATATAGTATAAAGACATCTTATGCCTTTTTTCTTCCTCTATGTCGATTGAAATCACCCAAATCATTGAACCTGATCCGGACAAGAAAACGGGTATCTATGAAAACAATGGCAGCCCAGTTGATCGGACCCGCACTATAGTTGATGACCGGGCATTTACCGCTGAACAGATTTCCAGCCGTGAATACAGGTGGCTGTAACAGCAGTACACGAAACAAGACGCACAGGTGTCCATCACAATGACATTACCAGAGCCATGATCGCCCCAACCCAGAATATGGTTGTTCACGGTGTGGCAAAAACCCTGGCAATGACCCTTCCAGATCACGAACAGGAAACCGATGAAACGGCCAAATATCTGCTCAACGATTTTGGACAGATCAGTGATAAAAAGGCCAAAAGCGTGCTGTGGGAGTGGTTTCTTGAATACCAGCAGAATCCACGCGCTCCAGGCATCAAGCAAAAACTTGTCGATCTGCTCTACAGCAAACTGTCGCCCCAAAACAGCACTGACCGCAAAATCTATCATCGTCTGCAGAGAAAAGCCATTCTTTGGCTAGAATAGGCCACAGACGCTACCCAAAAATCCCAGAGAAGAAGCTGCCTTCACCGTCAACCACATCTTGAAGAAAAAAGCTTCCATCCTGCCCTGCCATTTGCTACGATCCAGACACCAGTAATAGTAGCATGAATACCTATGGCACCTCTTCATCATGTCCAAAAAAGAGATGGCTCTTTAGTGGATTTTGACCAGAATAAAATCACCGAAGCCATCTGGAAAGCCGCCCAGAGCGTTGGCGGAACCGACCGCACGCTGGCTGAAAAAATTTCCAGCCAGGTCAACACCGTACTGGAGGTGTTTTTCAAGGTGGAAAGTCCTGCCCCAACGGTTGAACAGATTCAGGATCTTGTTGAAAAAATTCTTATTGAAAACGGCCACGCCAAAACAGCAAAAGCCTACATCCTCTACCGTGAAGAACACAAAAAACTCCGGAGAAAAAAAGAGGAGATTCTGGGTGTTGAAAAACTGAAACTCACCACGGTTGATGGTCAGAACAGACAGCTTGGCGATTTTATCATCCTGGATATTGCCGATGACCTTGAAGCCATTTTTGAAGGGATGAAAGAAACTGTTGTCATCCACCAGAACGGTGAAAAAGCCTGCGTAAATTTTTCCGCACTCCGGGCGAAAGGATCAAAAATCAAAGGAAAGCACGAAGCCAGCGGCCCCATCGCTTTCATGAAGCTGTACGACACCGCACTCAGCACCATCAAAAAAGGTTCAGAGAATCAATCCAGACACGTCATTCTGCTGAGCACCAGTCATCCTGACATCCTGGAGTTTCTTGATTATGAGGAAAAACACGGAAAGCTTGAAAACTTCACGCTTATGGTTGAAGTTACGGAACTTTTCATGCAAACTGCTGATCCAAACGCGGAACTCTCCCAAAGACTCATTCAAAACACCCGCGAGAACAAAGGACCCAAACCCATTCTCATTGAGTACACTGAAAAATACCGCAAACACAGCAGCATCCAGGTGAACCTGCCGTTTGATGACGACTCCATCGATAACTCAGAATCAAAAACCAAGCACCAGGCCCAGGAAATCAATCTTCCTCCTATAGAAACTTTAGCTTAAACACCCATGGGACTCCGTAAATTTGAACAGGCTGACGACATTACGCAGGAACAGCTTGAAGGTTTAGCTGCCAACGATAACAACATCGACTCAGGAACCATCAAAGACATCAACGACATCCGTAAAACCATGGAAACGGAAATGGCAAAAGCAAAAATGGATGGTATTTTGAGCGAAAAAGATGCCGATGAACTGCAGCAGGAACTAACCCGCAGCAGCGCAGACAAAGGTGCCGTGATGCAGGTTGCCAATAAAGTGAAAAACGTCATCAACGAGAACAAGAGTCTGCTGGACACTTTCGTGAAAGGACTCACCAGTGAACGGGATATTGGCGACAAACTTGTCGTCGACGACCATATCCGCCAGTTCAAAGCACTCTCGACGGAAGAAAAAAGAACCTACGTCAAAAACCTCCGCAAAAATCTGGACTGGGTGAATACACTGTACCAGGAAGTTTTGAAGCATTCACCGGAAAAACTGGACCAGTTCCGCCGCATGAGCGGAAAAGAAAAAAAAGATTATGTTGAAGAACTGAAAAAAAGAAGCGGAAACATTGCAGCATACCGTAAACTGATTGAAAACAACCGCGAACATTTCAGCAAAGAGTCTGAAGCTGAATATATGACGCAATTCAAAGAGCTGAAGACAGTAGCGGAACAGGAACGCTGGATCAAAGATTTTCCAAAAGAGATTGAAAGAAAAGCCGAGGTTACCAACAAATTCAAAGCGTTCCCTCCGGAGTTCCAGGCAAAATTCCCGGAATTCCTGGAAGCCCGGAGAACCCAAAGACTGGTCATTCTTCAAAAAATGGAACGGGCGCTCGAAGAAGCTCATCTGGACGTACTCAACAATGATCCGAACGCCAAGCATTTTTCCGAAAAAGACCGTACTGAAGCCATGAAGTGGTGGAAGGTCTCTTCAGTCGACATCCGTGTCCTCATGCTCAAAAGCCTCCCGGGCCACCTGAAAAAAACTGCGGAACTGAGTGCAAAATACGAAAAAATGGATGACACGGTCCGGCTGGACGTACAGCAAAAAATGGGATTCACCAGTTTTTACGAACTGGACTTTGCCACAAAAACCAAAGTCATTGAAGAGGGCAGAAAACTGGGCGAAAGCGGAGACAAACTTACCGTCCAATATGAGGGGAAATTGCGTGACGCAGTAGCCAAGAAGTACATGGCAAAAACCACTTACGACTCCTTCATGAAAGAGTTCAAAGACCTCCCAACCGAAGAAAAGGCTGAGTGGGTACAGAAATTTGAGACCCACGAACTGGCAAAACGCCGTGAAATAACAGAAAGGTTCCAGAATGAAGTGCCGGCAGACCTTCAGGCAAAAAATGCAGGATTCTATGAACAGGGATACCACGACAGGGTCAAAATTCTGGCCAAACTTCTGGGAGTGGATGAAAACGACGTCAATGCCGGAATGAGTGAAGCCGAAAAATCTGCGGAAAAAACCGCAGCAATTGAACAGCTTGCAAATCAGGCCCAAAAACTCGAACGTGAAGGGAACAACGCCGCCTCCAGAGATCTGAAGCAGGAAAAATGGGGTGAAGCACTCATCGCCTACGAAAAACTCCTCAAACTCGACCCAGCGGACGAAATTGCGGCCAGCAACCATCAACGGCTTTCCGCAAAATTCATCAAAACATTCCCCGATGCAGAAATTCCAAAAGATAACACCGATCAGACATTGAACGAACACGAAGTCGATGAAGCCCTTGAAAGAACCAAACAGGGAGGCGTCATGAAAGAGAAAATGAAACGCCAAACTATTGCAGAAGAACTCACCGATCTTGCCGCAAAAAGTGAACAGTACAACGCCAACACTTTTGACAGCCGGATGAAAAACAAGCATCTTGGTACCGAATTCGACCGGGAACTCAATGAAGAACTCCTGGCCCACACCGGAGGAGAGATGGTCCTCAATAAAGATGGTACCGCTGAAACCATCCAGACGGTTGATGTAAAAAACATCCACAAACTTGAAGCCAATGAAATCCATGGGCTGAAGCACGAGGTCGTAACCCATCGTGGAGACAAGGGACAGAATGTTCACAACCTGCAATTAAACAACCGTGAATCAGGCCAGATTTTGAACGCCAGAACAGCAAAGGAACAGACAGAAAAGCAGAAAGAGAAACTCCAGCAGGAACTGGCAGAGCAGGCGGCCATAGCCTTAAAAGCCCGTGGCAAAAAACTCACCAAGAAAGACATGGACGACCTCTACGAAGCGGCGGCCAACGACAGCATGTACGTCAAACTCCAGGAAGCGGCATAAAAAACATCCGTCCTCTGCAAAAAGCCAGGACCTGCAACAAGTCCCCCTCTGCGTACCGTACGTTGATCCTACCACCCAAAAAGCTTTCCAACATCGTCTGGAGTCTCTCTTCGCCGTGCCACCGTCACAATCCCGTTCTGAAGAACAATCTTGGCTGGTGAAGAAAGCAGACAATGATGGGACGAAAAAGCATCCTGGTAGGCACCAGTATCAAAAATCGCAATATATTGGGACTCCCCGTCACTCAAATCTTCAAGTGAAGGCAACAGCAAATAGCCATCGCTTGACGCGTATTTATCGTCAGAATCACAGCTCAAACCGGCAAGCCAGACCCGATGACGGCGTTTGGCATCCATGTTATTGACCGGAGTAATGTGCCATTTCTGATGAATCGCCCAGGTATCCAGAAGATCGTTCATGAAACTCCCATCAATCACATACCACTGCTTGGCAACCGATCCGTTCGGAATGGGTTTGGAAGCAACAATCCGGTATACGGTAATCTGCGCTGGAGCCGTAATATGCCTCCCCCACTCCACAATAATATTTGGATGAGGAACGGACGTTTTTTCACTGCAGTCCTTCAGCGTTTTCATAGTACGGTAAATCACCGACTCAACGCTGTACATCTTTTTCTTTTCGTACGGAATGGCAAAACCGCCACCCATATTGATGGTATCAAGGCTCGGATTAATTTCGCGGATCTTGCGATAGGCATTAAAAGCCTCACGCAGGGCAACAATAATATCGTTTTCAACTTCGATCTGGGAACCAATGTGGTAATGGAGAACTTTCAGATTGCGGATTTTCCCCAGTTCCAGAATCTCATCAAGCATCAAGCCAAAACGATCAATTTTCTTATCCCAGTGGGATTTCACTTTGGACTGAAGATTAATGCGGATTCCAAGATCACCGTTGAACCCTTTAAAGAGTTTTAGTTCTTCAGCGTCTTCAATAATCGGAATAATGGTCAGGCCAGCTTCACGGAGTTTTTTAATGAGCGCAATATACTGTTCCGTCTTGGGACCGTTACAAAGCACTTTGATCTTGGAATGGAAACTTTCACCTTCCCAAAGTTTTTTCACAATCCAAAGATCATTGGCAGAAGCACACTCCAAATGGGCACCTTCAGAAACCAGCGGGAGCATGAACTCCTTGTTCTGGTTCACCTTCATCGGAAAATGGTAGGTAAACTTGCCCTTGTAGGCAAGACGCTTGGTGTTCAAAGCTACCGTCCGGAAAAGATGACTCAGACGTTCTTCAAGAATGGACGGAAGAAAAATCTCAACGGCTGACCCAAATTTCTTGGCCAGATCATACACGTTATACTGGTAATTCCCCTCACGTATGATGAGTTCTCCATCTTTGTTGATGTCGAAGTATTGGGTATTAAATTCCCTCAGGCCGAGTTTCCAGGTGTGCTTGTAGTTTTTCTTAGCGGGCGGCCGCTGACGTTTTTTCACTTCGAGCTTGAAAATAAAAGAAACACCGTAATTCTGTTTTTACCAAATATCACCCCGGAGTGCAAGAAATTTTTAAGATTTTTTCAGCGATGCAGCAAAATCCCAGACCATTTCAAAAATCGCACGCTGGGTACCGGCAATTTCGGCACTCTCAATGATCATGCCTATGGGCTCATACAGAAACGAGATGATGGCCACTTTGTTATCGTAGACGTTCACATCATTGGCAAAGTTGTATTTGTCCTTTGGAATAAGACGGATCTCACGAACCATGGCGCGATCTTCAGCCCGCACTTTACGCCCGTACTCATCGTCGGGAGCAATACCCCTGAGTGGAATTTTCCTACGCACACGTTCAGCAACATACTCATCATCATACTCCGGCCAGAAAGCCCGGATCTCCTGTGAATTACAAAAGTTCAAAATTTCTGTCTGGGCCAAAAGCGTATCCTGGTAGATGGCTTTAATACCATCAAGTCCCTCAAAATAGTTCACTTTCGGATGAGGTGTTTCTCCATAAAGACGCTTGAGATCAGGCAGGGCTTTTTCCAGATCACGAAGCCGTTTTTGATACTCTTTCAGAAGAATCTCCGGATCAGTTGCATGAAAATATTTCACATGGTGTTTGTTCATAAAGTTCACCATGCCCTTTTTTACCAGCTTCTCCAGGATGCCATAGGTCGTAACACGGTTCATACGAGCCTTCAGGGCAATCGCAGAAACCGGACTGGATCCAACCTCAAGTGCTGCCAGATAAACCTTGGCCTCTTTTTCATCAATACCCAGATGCGTAAAAAGTTTTTGTAGCATGATATATCGATGTCATATTCAAAACCGGGAGTCAACAGAATCTGTTGTAGAAAATTACGACAGAAAAATGCCGACCCCCAATAATCAGCTTAAAATCATAAGAAAAAAGAGGTTGTCGAAAACACCAACACAGAAAAATCCGGAGCGCCACCCTCTTGTTTTTATATTTTTTTCATCTATTTTTCACACATATTTCTTTAATGATTTTTTCTTTCTATGAACGGAACGCAAGAACTCACCGACGGTATTGATGATCAAGAACTCGGTCACGAAGAACATGGCAAATATGGAGAAAAACCAGGAACAAAGAAGACAGATACGATGATGGCACCAGGTGAAGATCCCGTTGGCGCAAGAACCATCAACATTGGAGGAAGAGCAATGAAAGTTGTAGTTGTCCTTGATGAAGGCCAGGAGGTAAAACCTCACATCCTGGAAAAGGCTGCAGCTGCAAGTCTGGCCAAAGAGATCATCACGGGCATCGATCCAAACGGCAGAAAATACGACAAAGCAAAATTTGACGCTCTGGAGGGTGAAGGAAAAGCAAAAGTTGCGGCCGAACTTATTCGGGCGCTGGGAGTCGAAGATTTCAGAACAAATTTTGACGCATACTTCGACAAATTTTCAGGAGAAATTGCGGAAGCAATGCTTGATGCAGGACTTGCGGGCGTAGTAGCAAGATACCTTCAGTATTTTGCAAAAACCAAAACCGAACGTGAAAATATTGCGCTGATGCTCATTCAAAAAAAGGTTGGCCATTACGTGGTTGCGAACCGCAAACAGTTTGGAGTCCTGGACAAAGGAATTGAAAAACTGCTGGAAGACTACATGTAAAAATAAAGAACTCCCTTTTATTACTTTACTTTTTTCTCCATGGTAGAAAGCACACTCACTACAAGGACAAAAAATGCCGCAAAGGAAAAAATTACCGCACGTGAAAGGGATTACGATTTCGATTTCACACTTCCAAACCACTTACTGGATCTGGACTATCTGGAACTCGAACAAAGAAACCTCACCGTAAAAATGGAACGTTCAGGCGGAAAAACCAGTGACGAAATGAGGAAAAAATACATGGAATATCTGTCAGACGAGATCGGTATTAAAGCTGTTACGGTCTTCTTCAGCGATCTGGAGGGGCGACTGCACATGCTGGATTACGACAAAAAATTTCTCCTGGGAGCTGAAGACAACCTGACTTTTGACGGATCATCCATTCGCGGATTTACTGCACAAAAAGAGTCTGATCTCCGCCTGAAAATTGACTGGAGAAGCTTCCGCTTTGCTCCATCCGACCTGTTTGGACGCGGGAAAGTCCTGCTGTTCGCCAATGTCTGTGACAAGGATGGAACACTCTACAACAGTGATTTTCGTTCCAAACTTTCCAGCCTGTGCGAAGAACTGGCTGCAAAAGGGATCACCGTAAATATTGCACCGGAAATTGAAGGATTCCTCTTTAAAGGCTTCAAGGCGGAACAAACCTTTGACGAAAAAACCGGATTTGAGCTGGTGACTTCCAGCGGTTACTACAGTTCACTCCCCCAGGACATCCTCCGCAAATTCATCGACAAATTCGCTGAAGTCCAGCGCGCCATGGCCTATGAAAACGAAAAAGATCACCCGGAAGTTGCACCGGCCCAGTTTGAACTCAACTTCCGCTACACGGCAGCCCTGGATACAGCAGACCAAATTCAACTCTACAAACTTCTGGCGCGCCAGGTCGCCAGCGCCATGGGCCTCACAGCCTCATTTCTGCCAAAACCAGTTCAGGGAATCAACGGCAGCGGCATGCATACCAACATGTCACTTTCCCAAAACGGGAAAAACCTTTTCTATGACGTAAAAGGAAAATTTGCCCTTTCCGAAACCGCACACCGTTTTGCAACCAGCATCCTCTATTATGGGCAGGATCTCTGTTTAACCATCAACTCCAGCGTAAACGCCTACCGTCGTCTGGACCCTGCTTACGAAGCGCCAAACGAAATCAAAATGTCATCAACCGACCGCGGATCCATGATCCGTATTCCCATCGGCAATGAGAAAAGTTCACGCATTGAGGTCCGTACTGTGGCCCCGGATGCCAACCCTTACATTGCCTACTACACCCTGATCAAATGCGGGCTGGCAGGCATTGAGGCCAGTGACGCCGAATTCAAAAAAATGGAATCAGCGGTATTTGGTACGGAGGTCCAAAAACTTCCGGGAGAAATTGATACGGCAATCAACAATTTTGAATCGAGCGGTTTCATGAAAAAAATCCTGGGTGAAGAGAATCACCGCAAGTTTGCCGGTCTCAAACGGACCGTTGCTGAACGCAGCCCCAAAATTCTCGGAACCAAAATCAAAAACGGTGAAATCCTCTTTCACCATGAAGTCTAAAACCTGATGATCTGGGATTAATTTTAATCAAACGACCGTACCGGCTGCTGCTGGGTTGAACAATGGATTGTTCCAAGGCCCCAAACCAGATCCCAGCAATCAATACCGACAATCTTACGATCAGGAAAGCACCTGGCCAAAACGGCCAGGGCTTCCTGATCGCGGGAACTCCGGAAGGTAGGAACCAGCACACTTTTGTTGGTAATCAAAAAGTTCACGTAACTTGCCGGCAAACGTTCTCCAGCATGAACAACAGGCTCCGGCATGGGAACAGCAACAACATTCAAAGGTTTGCCATCCTGATCTGTCATCTTTTTCAAATCCTCAAGACACTCCTGCAAAATCGGATAGTTTTCATCCTGAGGGTCAGATTCCACTGCGCAAACAACAGTCGTTGGGTTCACAAACCTGGCAATATCATCAATATGGCCATCCGTATCGTCCCCAACAATTCCCTCCTTCAGCCATAATACTTTCTTTATTCCCAGATAACGTCCAAGGTGTGCTTCAATCTCCTCACGATTCATGGAAGGATTGCGGTTTTGATTCAAGAGGCACTGTTCGGTCGTCAAAAGCAGTCCCTGACCGTTCACTTCAATGGAACCCCCTTCAAGCACCATGCCCGGCTGCACAACATCAAAACCCAGGATTGCCCCGATCTTCTGGGGAACAACATCGTCCTGGTCGTAAGGCCGGTACTTGTCTCCCCAGGCATTAAAAATCCAGTCGGTGATGAGAAGTTTTCCGTTCTCATCGCGGACAAAAATCGGACCATGGTCACGGGCCCACGATGCATCGGTAGGAATGTGATAGAAAAAAATGTTCTTCAGAAGTTCAGAACTCACATCACCTTTTTGAAGGTATGAGCGTGCTTCTGCTTCCATGTCAGGTCCGTTGACCGTAACAAAAACTTTTTCAGATTCAGCAACAGCCCTGATAATCTCAACATAGGTCAAAGGCGTTGGTTCAAATTTTCCGGGCCAGTGTTCCCTATTATGAGGCCAGGCAAGCCATGTACCTTCATGCGGCTCCCACTCGGCAGGCATCAAATATTTCATAAATTAAAGCTTATCAACTACTTTGGAATAATCGCTGTGAAAAGGCCAGTCCTTTTCTTTGTGCTTGATAAAATCGAGGTCACATTTGGCAAGAAGAACCGTCTCTGCGTCCTTGGGGGCTTCAGCCACGATCTGCCCATAAGGATCACTCACAAAAGAGCTTCCCCAAAAATTCAATGTATCCTGAAGCAGTACCTGGTTTACCGCCGCAACAAAACAGTTGTTATCAATACCGTGACTAACCTGGGTGGTTTTCCACATGGTATTTTCGGCTCTGTTTTTCCATTCCTCAAGCTGATTCACCGGCCAGCCAATCGCCGTTGGGTATATGAGGATTTCCGCCCCGTTCTGGCCGGCAATGCGGGCTCCTTCCGGAAACCACTGGTCGTAGCAGATCTGGGGAGCAATTTTCGCAAACTTCGTCTGAAAAACGCCGACACCCAAATCTCCCGGTGAAAAATAGTAGGCTTCGTCATACCCATGTTCTGGATCATTCGGAATATGAATTTTGCGATATTTCCCCGCGAGTGATCCATCAGCATCAATCACTACCGCAGTGTTAAAATACTTCCCGTCTGCAGTTTTCTCATACACGGAGGTCACAACAACCACTCCTTGTTCCTGAGCCGCTTTCATAAGCGCTTCAACAGTCGATCCTGGAAAAGGCTCGGCAAACTCAAAAAATTTATCATCCTTTTTCTGGCAAAAATATGGAGCACGAAAAAGTTCTGGCAACGCCACAATTTGTGCTCCTTTTGAGGCGGCTTCAGCAATGCCCTGAAGGCCTTTCTGCAGATTTTCCTGAAGATCGTCGCCTGAATGCATCTGAACCAGCCCGATGGTTACTTCTCTTGCCATGGTATTGATCTAAAGAATAAGTCGAAGGCATAAACAAAATGCCCCGATTACGGTAGCAAAAAACATCCTGTTTGCAAAGCGGAGGCAACTGAAAAACACCACCCCATTCATCAGAACGAAAGATTTCAAAAAAACGGATTTTGTGCTAAAATATAAAGAAATTCAGCCCCATATCACTCCGGATATCCATGCAGATCGTGCTTGAAATCATCACCTGGGTTCTTGTAGCGGCAACCTTCCTTATGCTTTGCACGGCCATCATCAGCCTGCTCATACGCGTTCCCTACGTACCCTCAAAAATGAACGTCGTCCATAAAATGATCAAAATTGCCCACCTCAAAAAAAATGATGTGGTTTACGACCTAGGCTGCGGTGATGGAAGACTCCTGATCGAAGCGGCAAAAGCAAAATCCATCCAGGCCAGGGGGTATGAGGCCGCGCCCATTCCTTTTCTTCTGGCAAAAATCAGGAATGTTCTGACACGGACCAGAATCAAAATCTATCCACAGAATTTTTTCAACGCCAATCTGCGCGACGCCAACGTCATCTTCTGCTATTTGGGTCCAGAAACCATGGCCAATCTCTATAAAAAACTCAAAAAAGAGTGCAAAAAAGGCACAAAAATTATCAGCAACACTTTCAGCATTCACAACGCAAAACCAGTGAAAGTCTGGTCAAAAAACCAGAAACAAAAACTGCCAAATATCTATCTTTATGAAATCTAAAACAACCTTCAACAAAATCGTCGACTTTGTCACATTCTTCATTCTCTCAATTGCCGTCGTTGCCATTGTGGCACTGGCGACCCAGACTTTTCAAAGTCCCTGGGCAATCGCACTGGCGATTCTTATTACGATTCCGACTATTATAGCCATGAGCACCGGAGCTCCATTTGTTCCAACGCCAATGCCACGGGTTGAAAAAATGCTGGCACTGGCCAAGGTAAAACCCAATGAAAAGGTTTATGACATCGGCTGCGGAGACGGCAGAATGGTGTATGTTGCGGCCAACCAGTACGGCGCCAATGCCACGGGCTTTGAACTCTCACCTCTCGTATATTGCCTCGCCAAAATCAGAAAATTTTTCTGGAAATCAAAAGCAAAAATCGAATTCACCGACTTCAGATACAAAAACCTCGGCGATGCCGATGTCATTGTCTGTTACCTCCTGCCGGAAGCACTTGCCAGACTACAGTCAAAGCTCGAAGCCGAACTCAAAAAAGGCGCGCGGGTGGTTTCCTACGCTTTTCCAATTGGAACCTGGGAAGTGACACACCGCGAAGAAAGGAATCGTGGCCAAAACCTCGCCCCCATCTGGGTTTACCAGCGCTAACAAAGCTTTCAGAAAAGTCCTCCAGGATGGATTGACAGATGGAGGTTTTTTGTGATTAATGTGGACTCCACTTTTTCATAGTTTTTTCATGATCAACGGAAAAAAGCTGAACGGATTTGAACTGGACCCAAAAACCTGCAGCGAAGAAGTCACAGACAAACTGCCAACGGAAACAGGACTATACCTTGAAAGAATGCGTCAGGATGTCCACCGTCACGTTCATCAGGAATGCTCCTGGAAATCCACCAACCCTGAACCGGACGACGATATCGAAATCACCAACGGCAACCATCCTTACCGCGATATCCGCAGAGTTATGCCCGGTCCATTATCGCCGTACGAAGACTGGTTCAGGAAATAAATCAGAGCTGCACAGACGCAAAAGGCACCGTCGCAAAAAACTTCACAATGCCGAGCATGACAACAACCAGTGTATGGGCCAGAGCGGCAACAAACTGGCCAAGAGGAAAAAAGAGATAGGAACTGGCCATGGCCCCAAAGCCGGTCAGCATAATCCACGGAACAAGCGGCAGCACAAAAATATTCGCGAACGGCGCAATAAGGGAAAACCGTCCAAACTGGAAAATCAACAATGGCGTGGTAAAAACCTGCGCAGCCAGCGTCACATAAAAACCCTCCCGCATGAACGCAGGAATTTTACCGACCCACAAAGAACGTTTCCGCTCAAGGAGGTTCTTTTCAAACTGCTCGATTTTTGGCATAAAAAGCAGAATGCCCAGCGTGGAAAGAAAAGAGAGCTGAAAAGACATATCAACAAGTATCATTCTCGGACTCACCAAAACCATAATCACACCGCTCACCAGCAAAAGCTGTAGCCCCCTGCCCTTCCGGCCAAATATCTCGGCAAGCAGCGTAATACAACCCATCCAGGCCGCGCGGAGCACACTCGACGAGAACCCGGTAAAGGCCACCAGAAGCAACACTCCCCCAAACATCCCCGTCATACGCCAGCGCCGCGCGGCCTTCTGAAAAATATACCCAAAAACCGTAATCATCATCGAAACGTTGTATCCGGAAACTGCCAGGACATGGGTAAGTCCTGTCGTATTAAACGCATCTAATATTTCCTGCGGAATGGCACGCCGCTGTCCAAACAAAATGCCGGCAACCAGACTGGCCGACGGTTCAGCAAAGAGTTCGTTCGTTCTTGATAAAATTTTCCCCTTCAGCCAAAAAACTGCCTTCCAAAAATCAATGAAAAACGCACCTCTACGATATTTCCCGTCGTTCACACGGGTAATCGCAGGACGCGTACATAAGGCAAAAACCGCATCCTTCGCCAAGAGCGCCGCATAGGAAAATTTCGGGAAAACCGGGGGTGTTTCAAGCTGGCACGCCACCACGAGCTGTTCTCCAAAAAAATATTCCGGATATCGCTGGGCTTTCACCATAACCTTCCCATGAACCTTCAGCTCCTGCATGTGGCCAGTCAGAGAATCCGGAACACGAATCGCGGTGACCTCAAAAATCAGATTTTGCCCGCTACTCCTGACATCAGGCTCACCCACAACTGTTCCGTCCAAAAACACCTTCAACCCAAGATCCCGGTAAAAACCAACATCACTGGTGGTGAGATCCAGCGAAGCCAGCCAGGGCTGAAGGAGAATATCCGCAAGAAGGAAAATAAAACAGCACCATCTGACCACCAGCGACGGCCGAAAAGAAAGCGGAATAGGCAGATTCATACCCCCATCATGGCAAACACTTGTGAAAAAATGATGAAATTATTCAAAATTCGAGCTGAAAAATTGACTGATGGAAGCCAAATGTTATAGTGAAAGCTTCACGTAAAACTCCGGTATGGACAAACTCGTTCAGACACTCAAAAACATCGGGTTGAGTGAAAAAGAGGCACAAACCTACATTGCTCTGCTGCACCTGGGACAACTCCCGGCGAGTGTTCTTGCCAAAAAAACCGCCCAGAATCGGTCAAGCTGTTACACTACACTGGAAAAACTGATGAGCAGAGGTTTTGTTGAAAAAGTGATCCAGGAAAACAACGCCCAATTTAAAGCGGTAAATCCTGTCTATGTCCTGGATCAGCTGAAAACAAAACAGTATGAGCTCGACTCCACCATCGAGAACCTTGGACTGGCACTCAAAGACTTTCACCAGCTGAAAAACGATTACGAAAACAAACCAAAAGTCGTATTCTTTCAGGATGAATCGGGACTGCAAAATGTACTCGAAAATACTTTTACATCCTCCGAACCACTGCGCTGTTACGCCTCACTGGATAAACTCTCATCCATGCTCCCGGCGTACCTGCCCCGCTATTATGAAAAGCGTGTGCAAAAAGGACTCAGAGTGCGGGCCATATACCCTGCGTCAGAACAAAGCTTCACCCACAAAAAACGGGACAAAAACGAACTCCGTGAAAGCCGGCTCATCCCTCAGGAATTCAATTTTCACCTGGACATTATGGTTTATGACAACAAGGTAGTAATCACCTCACTCAGGGAAAAATTCGGCGTTCTCATTGAAAGCAAAGAAATGGCCGAAGCGCAAAAAAAACTTTTTGATCTCATCTGGAAAACAACGGCCGGATACGACAGGCTCATTACGTCATACTATGAGAAAATCTTCCGGCAAAAATTCCTGCGGTCCAGACAAAAAAAGAGCCCCCGTTAGGGAGCTCTTTCCGTATCTTTGAAGAAAATTACTCTGGTAACGTTGTAGTATCTTCGGTTGTGCCTTCTGGAAGGCCAAGATCCATAGCATCACCACCTGTTGTACTCTGATCAAGGCTGCCACCCATGGCACCAGCTCCAAGCATTCCACCAAGAAGCTGTTCAACCGGGAAATCCAACGCTCCAGTTGGAACCTGGACAGTAACCGGTTTGTTGAAATCCCAAAGAGTCATGCGGAGAGTAACTGTACCGGTAGGCTCAGAAGCATCGGTTGTTGCAAGTTTCACGTCACCGGAAACCTGATTCAAAACGCCACTTGTCTGGCTAACCCAAACGTTTCCAACAAAATCAAACTTCTTCATTCCGGCCTTCATCTCCTCAACATCGCTTGCTGTCATTGTTTTGCCCTGTTCTTCAGCAGCTTTTACAGCAAAAGTCGCAAAGGCATCCTTATCAAGTTCAGCGGTATAGTGGAAGCTCTTCTCACCCTTCACATCCTCAACAGCAACAAACTTGATGTTCTTGAAGAACTGGGTTCCTTCAAAGAGTGCGCGCATTTTCTTCTGTTCAGGTGTCAGATTTTCCTGACTGCCACCTTCCGGAATGCTGGCGGTAAGCTCATTCAAAGCTTCCGGTGGGATCGCAATCTTCCACCATTTTCCAACATACATATCAAGAAATTCCTTTGGAACCTCTTCTCCACCCTTGGTTTCAAGTTTTGAGAGAGAGAAGTACAAAGCATCTTTATTCATGCGGAACTCTGCAGCACCAGCGGCACTTGCATCATCAGCATTGCCGGAACCATCAAGTTTCAGGTTGATCTTTGGATCCTTCGTATCCTTCATATCAGCCGATCCTGAAAGCATGACGCCGAATTTTACCTTGTCTGGTTTCTCACCTTTTGGTCCGGTCAAATCACCTTTGACCTCAAACTCAAACTGATGTGACGTAATCGAGGCGAGATTTTTCATACCATCTTTTACCACTTCTTCTGGAGCTTTTTGTGGCTGTGCAGTCTGCTGACAACCGGAAAGAACAACCGCTGCTGTCAAAGCGACCACACCACCTGTAACGAAAAACTTTCTTTTCATAACGTTAAAGTGTGATTAAGAAATAAATAAACCTGAGGTATAATAGTTGCTCCCTGTCAGAGAGTAAATTGACTAATGTTGTCAGGTGTTTTGTAATTCACAAGTCAGGGTCTTCAGGATGAAAAAAGCACCGATGTACTCTATAATGGTAAAAATAGCAGCCGTTGTACTGCCATCATCTCTATTACTCATAAAACCCATGACCAAAATTTCGAACCGCTCATACTCCCTGATGAGCCGTTTCATCAGTGCTGTAAGCTCCGCAGTGCTTTTTTTCAGCATACTACCACAGGCTTTCGCGCAGACATTCACTGATGTTACCACCTCGAACCGCAATGGAACGGCTATTGAGTTTTTGGCTGATCACAACATCATCAGTGGCTACCCTGACGGAACATTCCGGCCGGAAAAACCGGTATCAAGAGTGGAGTTCCTCAAGCTGGCACTGCTGAGTTCCAACATCGAGCTGGATGTGAATACTCCGAGCAATTTTAAAGACATCGATGAAAATGCCTGGTACGCCCCCTACGTGCGCAAAGCAAAAAAAGAAGGCTGGATTCAGGGATATGGAGACAACAGTTTCAAACCGGAACAGAGCGTCAATAAAGTCGAAGGCCTCAAGATGATCGCTGCCATTCAGGACTGGCAGGTAGCGACTCCTGATCTTCCTCCCTTCAGGGACGTTGGATTGACGGAGTGGTTCACTCCTTATGTTGCCTACGCCAAAACCCATAACTTTCTTGAAGAAGGCGGCAATTTCTATATTCCATCGGCAAGTCTGTCCAGGGCAAAAACAAGTGAAACCCTTTTCCGTGCAATGGTAACAAAAGCCACCGGGAACCAAAACTACAGTCCTGATCTTGTCAGCAAATTTCCTGATGTGCTCCCAACCGGAACCATCACTCCCCCTCCCTCAACCGTCAATTTTACCCCAGTCAGCTATCAGACATTCCCAAAAACCTATTTTGACAACATCACCCTGGGGGAAGAGTTTCCAAACACGTTCTATGTGAACGAATACTATGTATTTCAGGGAAAAATCAACCAGGGAAAATATGACAACGCTTTCGTATTTCTGAAAAACGACACCGACGAGGATTTTGAAAACACTTCAGACGACATCAGCAACGGAACTTTTGTCATTCCTGTTATTTTCAGACATCCGGGAAACTACAAAATGGGCGTCGTCCCCGGCAACATCGGTGAAAGCAAATATGTCCAGATCTCTGTCCTCCCAAACCTTCCAGCTCCAACCGGATCACAGACATCAACAACACCGTCAAATCTGAAAGTACAGTACCAAAACCAGCAGACCACGTTCTCCTGGAGCAACGGAATGGACAATGTATCCAAGGTCACCGTAAGCCAGGGCAGCACCAGCAAAAGCTTCTTCAACCGTCAAAACAGCAAAAAATTCGACGTCATTTATTACGATTTTCAGGGATTCAAACCGGGAAACATCAATTACAAAATTGAAAGTGCAAAAGCCGCTCAAACCAGACCGCTCACCATCGATTCCCCATGGGTAAGCAGCAACAGCCAGACATTCAGCGCAACTGAACACACTTTTAGTGAAATCCATGATGACCTCATAACCTATAACACTCTGCCGGAAACCAGAACCGGCCCGGGGACCATCAGTTTTTCCGGAAAAACTTCCAGTGACATCTATCAGGAAGCAAAAGTCATCAAACCTGATGGAAAAGTTGATACCGTTACACTGAAAACAGGCACAAAAACTCTCATCATCAACGGGACCCCCGTGATTCCAAAAAGCGGAGACTACAGCTTCAGCTATAACGCGCAAACCAGTGGCCGCTACATCATAGAGATAAACGGCACCGATGGCCTGGCAACGCTAAATACACCCGTTTACGTCGGCAACGGCATTCCACTCCTGCCAGATTTCTTTGATCTGGAAAACGCCACCGCACCAGACACGGTTTCCACAGGAATTCTCATGAACAACCTGCTCAAACTCATCAACCAGGAACGTACAAAATACGGTCTGAGCACCATCAGCGCCGATGCTAGTCTGAACAAACTCGCGCAACAACACGCCGACGACATGGCAAACCGTGACTTTTTTGGACATACCAACCCGGAAGGCCTCACTCCCGACGATCGCCGCATTACTATGGGAATCACCACAAGTGTTGGAGAAAATCTGGCACTCGCACCAAACATTCTCTATGCCCACAATGGCCTGATGCGAAGTGCCATCCACCGTGAAAACATTCTGGACAGCGACTGGCAAAGAATCGGCATTGGCATCAGTAAAACCAAAAACGAAACAGGAGGAGATCAGCTACTGGTCGTCGAAGAGTTCTCATCAAAACCACTGGACGCGGCTGAACTGACCAATATCAAGAACAATCTTCTGAATCAGGTAAATCAAAAACGCCTGGCGGATGGCAATAAAGCCTTGAGCAAAGACGCCACACTTGAAAGCGTTGCAGATAACTGGAGTCTGACCATGGCCAAACAAAAATTCTTTGAATTAACGGCTCCGGACGGTTCCTCGCTGGCTGCAAACGTTCAAAAGGCAGTAATAAACCGTAGCGTCTACATCTATATTGATGAATCATACAGCAAAAGTGAACTCTTAACGAAACTCATGAACTCCCCCCAGGCCCTTACCGCCTCATGGAAAACGGTTGGATTAGGGTTACAGGCAGACAATGAAGGAACACTCAAACTCACACTTCTGCTTTCAACCTAAAATTCGGGGACAAAACAGGAGAAAATCAACTATTTTTTCCCAAAAAAAAGGCTACAATGGTGGGCGTCCCTAGATTTTTTCTCTGTTTCCATGGACTTCAAAAGCAAAAAAATCCGCGATCACCGTGAACCTAAAAAACACACCAACAAAGACCATGCACATCATGTGACTATTGGCCTTGGCGTTGGCATCATTGTGCTGCTCCTGTTTGGAATTTTCATGCTCATCAAGAGCCTGGATTTTTCCAATATTATTTTTTCCTTCGGGAAAAACCTCCGCACAGACAACGAAGGTCATACGAACATCCTCCTGGCAGGTACCGGCGGAGAAGGCCACGATGGCGGTGATTTGACCGATACGATCATCGTCGCCAGCATCGACTACAACAACAAACTGGTTTCCATGCTTTCAATCCCCCGGGACCTCTATGTAAAAAGCACCAAACTTGACGCCGGTGAACGCATTAACCAGATTTACTACCTAGGAAAACACAAATTCAACTCCAAAGCCGGAATGGAAGACCTCAAGGATATTGCCAGTGGCATCTCCGGCATGCAGATCGATTACTACGCAAAAGTAGACTTTGATGGTTTTGTCAAAATCGTCAACAGCCTTGGCGGCATCGACCTCAACGTCGAAAAGGACATCTACGATCCATACTACCCGCTTGGAGAAACCACCCGGTACCAGACATTCTCCATCAAGGCCGGATACCAGCATCTGGATGGAGAAACCGCCCTCAAGTTTGCGCGCAGCCGCAAAACAACAAGCGATTTTGACCGCGCGCGCCGCCAACAGCAACTGTTAAACGCCGTCAAAGAAAAAGCACTGAGCCTGAACATTCTAACCGATCCGGGAAAAATCCAGGCACTCTATAACTCACTGCAAAACAGCATTGAAACCAATTTCACCGTTGAAGAAATCATTGAACTGGCAAAAACCGCCAAAGATTTTGGCAAGGAGAGCCTGATTTCGAATGTCCTGAGCGACAACCCTTATCAATGCGGAGGTTTCCTCTACACTCCCGCCCGTGAATTTTTTGGCGGAGCGTTCGTTTTGCTTCCGGCCGGAAAAAACTATGAGAGCGTTCACGAAATGACCGATATGATCTTCCACCATGCTCCTGTCGTAAAAGCGGAACCAGCCATCCAGATTCTCAACGGAACCAAAACCGGAAATCTTGCCGGAGAGGTCAAGGAGTACCTCAACCGTCTCTGCTTCAACATTGTCTATACAGGAAACGCTTCAACCAAAGACGTCACCTCCACCAAAATTTATTATCAGCCGGGAGTAAAAGGTGAAAAACCGGCCATACTCGAACTCGTGAAAAAATATCTTCCTTACCCTGAAGTTCCGGGAATTCCAGCTGAATATCTCGATTCAGAAAAGAAAACTGGAACACAGATTGTGGTAGAACTCGGCAGCGATTATCTTCAGAACCGCCTGAAAGATCCGTTCGACATTCTCCCGTATATCAACGCGCCAAAAACAACCACTCAGGAAGCCACATCCCAGTCTCAACAATAACATTCACCATGCTCACATCGCTCATCAGCCTGTATGCGTCAACAAAGCTTATAAGCTCGGAACTTCCGGGCAACACCGCCGATGCCTGGAACAGCAATGTGCTGCTGGAAGCAACCGCCATTCCCGATCACGACACCAACAATATTGCACCACTGCTCGAAGCAAAGTCCGTACTGGCCGTTGATCTGAATAATGGCATGCTGCTCTACGAAAACAACGCCTATGACCGCAGGCCGATTGCCAGCATCACCAAGCTGATGACCTCAACCATCATCCTTGAAGAAAACAAACTCAACGAAACGGTAACGATCTCGAAGGCGGCATCCGGCGTTGAAGGTTCAAAAATCTGGCTTGCTCCCGGGGAAAAAATCTCCGTAGAAAATCTGCTCTATTCAGCCATTATCCATTCAGCCAACGATGCGGCCTACGCTCTTGCCGAGTTCAACAGTGACGGAAAAGTCGAAGATTTCGTCGCCAAAATGAACCAGAAAGCAAAAGAGCTCGGTCTCCACGACACCCATTTCACCAACCCGATCGGCCTTGATGATGAAGGAAACTACTCCACCGCCTACGATCTTGCCATTCTGGGAAGATATGCCTACGGAAAGAACTTTATCCGCAAAGCGGCCATCATCAAAGAAATGGAAGTGAGCTCAACAAACGGAAAACTCACCCATAAACTCAAAAGTACCAACGACCTTTTAGGAAGTTATCTGAAAGTACTTGGACTCAAAACAGGAACCACCGACCTGGCCGGACAGTGTCTCGTTGCAATCATTGAAAACAGCCAGGGAAATGATATCCTCACGGTAGTGCTCGGCAGCCCATCACGATACAACGAAACAAAACTGCTGGCAGACTGGGTCTTCCGCACCTTTAACTGGTCCTGATCTATGACGCTCATGAACGGTGATTTCACCCAAACCATCCGCAATCTCTCACTTATTTTCGGTTCACAGATTGCAGCGTTTGTCATCACCATCATCATCGCTCCAAAATTCATCCAGCTGCTCCACAAGTATAAAATCGGAAAGCAGTTGAGAGAAATCGCCTCCACGGGCGAAAAAGCCAGCATTTTTCAGGAACTGCATTCCAAAAAAGCCGGCACTCCAACCATGGGCGGGATCCTGATCTGGGGAGTCACCTTACTCATCGTTCTGCTTTCTGGACTTTCCAGTGAACTCAAGTTTACCGAACATTCACTGTTCAACCGCGAAGAAACACTTTTGCCAATCTTCACTCTCATCGCAACGGCCATTTTAGGTGCTGTTGATGACTATCTCAACCTCCGGGGAATGGGAAAAAGCAAAGGAATGAACATTAAACCAAAATTCATGTGGCTCACTCTTTTGGCCGCCGCAGGAGCATGGTGGTTTCACTTCCGTCTGGGGTACGACCAGATCCATATTCCGGGCATGGGAAACGTCACACTGGGTTTGTGGTACATTCCCCTCTTCATTTTTGTCATCACTGCCACTTCAAACGCCGTGAACATCACCGACGGGCTTGATGGACTTGCCGGCGGACTTTTAGCCATTGCTTTTGGCGCCTTTGCCATACTGGCGTTTGCCAAAGGGCTGTTTATTCTGGCGGCATTTTGTGCGGTCATTGTTGGTGCACTGCTCGGATTTCTGTGGTTCAACATCTTCCCGGCACACTTCTACATGGGCGATACAGGAGCCATATCGCTCGGTGCTACTCTGGGGGTCATAGCCCTTATGACAGATTCTGTAGCTGTACTGCCAATCATCGGCTTTGTTTTTGTCATCGAAACACTCTCAGTCATCATCCAGGTAACTTCAAAAAAACTGTTCAAACGCAAAGTATTCAAAATCGCTCCCATTCACCATCACTTTGAAAAATCCGGATGGACCGAACCGAACATCGTCATGAGGTTCTGGATTATCGGAGGCTTTTCAGCAACGCTGGGACTGATCCTGGGCCTGCTGGCCATCGGAGTATAAAGGGTACTAGAATTTGATCGTCATGGACTTACACTGTTCCGTACTGCCGCAGCTTTCCTGCGTTGTTTGGGGATGCTTTACCGGGGCGACATGAACAGGTTTGGACTGAACCTCCCTGGTTGCGTTCTCCTCAATAATCGTAACGAGGCCAAGTTCTGATGGCAGCTTTTTCTGCGTTGAAACATCATTTCTTGCATACTTCACCAGCATCTTATTGAGAAGATCAACAAAGTTCTCATCATAAACGCCGCCGTCCATGTAAGTCTGCAGAAGATCACGCAGCTCCTGAATAAGGCTGACCGGCAAATCTCCATTCACTTTCTCAAGAGCGTTCATAAGCTTCTTCAAAACCTGCTGGCGTAAATCACGAACCTGTTTCAGCAAATCAGTCTGGGTCTCAAAAAGAGATTTTTCAATAGCGGTAAGAACTTTAATCTGCTCAATCTGCTGGTCAAACAAGGAGACCAGTTTATCCTGAAGCTCAGAAGCGTTTTCGCTGTTGACCTTCAACACAAGATTATCGATCTGGCGTTGATAGCGGACAAGCACCGCCTGGGCCCTTTCAAAATTTTCTTTTTCCAGAAGATCCTGAACCTCAAGGAGTTTATCCTCAGACTGTGAAAGCTGAACCTTTGCCTTATCAACGTCACTGCCGACAAGATACAGTTCAACATTATCCATCTCCTCTTTCACGGGGTACAGCGTATCACCAGGCAGCAGCGTTGCCAGATCTTTGCGCTGCTCAGCAACTTTGGCCTGAATAAGTGACAACAGAAGATTGGCATTTAATGGATCCTGCTGACGATATTCCGGATAACGAACCATGATGCTGCGAACCGTTGAACCAAACTCAAGCACCAGCTGCATACCCTCACGTCCCTGCTGACGCATGAGATAGGTCTGGCCGAGCATCAAACGCTTGTATGCATCAAGAAAATGAGTACGCTCCGCTTCAATAGCCTCATTGGCAAGTTTCTTCGTATCCTGGATATCATCCGTAGTTTGCAGAACATCAGCCATGGCGCTTGTATCCTCAAGTGCCTGATGGTTCTCTTGGGCCAGAAGCTGGGTGTGTACTTTGTCCTTCTGCAAATTGGATTCAACCCACTGGGCAACTTCACGGTTACCGTGCATTCCTTCAGCAACCGGAATAATTTTCGTCACACTCGCTCCATTTTCCTGCAAAACCTGCGCCTGGAATCCGGCAAGAACCGGCCGGGTATCAGTCGGATACCCATGCCCCATGGCAAAATCCACAACATTATCAAAAACAGAAAGCGTTGTGGAATACACATGTGTCTGTAAATCAAACGCGGCCTTCTTGGTTACGATGGCAGAAGTCCCCGGGGTCGCAATCATAAAATGGGAGTTCTCATCAATCAGATTCAAAACACGGGTCCACATATGACCATCTTCAAGAAGCAGCTCCACCTGAGTGGCCACCGGATTGAAAGGTTCAGAATAGAGTCTTTTTACTTCCACCTGGGTGTTGGAATCCAGACGGCTCACACTGTCATCAAAAAACCTCACGGTTACTGTGCTGTTTTCTTTCGTGATCAGAACATCACCCTCCTGGAGAGGCAGCTCTTTTTTGGCTTCAAGCAGTTTGCCAGAACGCATAACGTAAACCTGACCGGCAAGATCATCAATATAGGTGAGGCGTGCCGCGTAGGTCAGAGGTACTTGAAACGGAAAAATAAACACGCTCGTCATCACAAAAAACAGCAGAAGTGCACTGCTGGTCGCCAGACGGAAAAAACGGGTCAGACGCAGACCATGGAAAGGCCCGAACGCCAACCCCAGCCAGTTGGTGCGTTGGATAAAGGACAAAAGGCGCTCTTTCATCTTCACCCGCTCAGGATTACTGAGCATGGTGGAAGTTCCAACCTCCCTCACCTGTTCGCCGACATTCCGGAGATTCTGGGGCAAGAGTTCAGCACCTTCCTGCCGCTGGCACTCAATAGACGCGAACAGCTGCCTCTTCAATGACTGCTGCTTTTTTACCGGCAATTTTGCCGCACCAACCTTCCACAACTGTTGTTCCAGCTGTTCAATCTCTGATGAATCAAATTGTTCTCGGGACCAAAATTTCATGAAAAGTTCTTGGGTTAGCGCTTTCTAATACGGAAGGAGCGTGATTTTGTTACACTATTACATTTGGATATTCATATCTTCCATAATCTTTTTCAAGGATTGTAAAGCTCTAAATTTCAAAATACGCAAACTTCCTTCGCTCCTGCGCATAATCCGGGCAATCTCGCGATGTTCAAGCCCGTTGATGTATCGTAAAACCAGTACATCCTGGTATTTTTTCTTCAATTTTGAAAGTGCCTGCCTCAAAAGGTCCTGATTCAAACGGTTCTCCGTGATGAACTTCGGATCCGACTCCCTGTTTTCATCAGGCAAATCGATGGCATCAATATCAACATGCTCACGCTGCAACCGGTAATGATCAACAACAACATTATGGGCAATCTTAAAAACCCAGGAAGAAAAAGCACCTTTAAGCTTGCTGTAGGACTTTAAATGCTCCCAGACTTTTAAAAAAACCGACTCGGTAAGATCCAGGGCATCATCCTTTCGTACTTTATAGTAAACATAGCGGTATACCGGCTGGATAAAGATGTCATAAAGCTTGGCAAAAGCCTCCGTGTCGCCCGTTTGGGCCTTCTGGACAAGGATGTTGATTTCCGGTTCCTGCATTTTCAAATCTTTCTGCTCCATGAAGAAAAAAACGGTCTCTAAAGAGATAACTCAAAAATAGCCGAAGTGTTACGAAAATGAAAGGTCTTGATACCCTGCAAACGGCTTCCTAAAAACAAGATTTTATGATAAAATAGTAAGATAATCTAATACCCAGATATGGCAGCAGACGAAGCAGCCAAAAAAGGTCCGGAAACGCAGGATGGCAACAAAACTCCGGAGGCTCAAAAACCGGCATTAACGCCGGAACAGGGTGTCCATGCTGCCGCACGTATGGAATGGCGTGATTTGATGAGCAAAGAAGGGCTGGACCGCATGCAAAAAATCAAAGAGCGCAAAGACCAAATCGATGCCGAGCAAAAAAAACTCCAGGAAGATGCCGCTAGCGCACGATCAAAAGAAGGCTGGGTGAGTAACGCTCCTGACTCAAGCTGGAAAGACGGTATGGCCAGGGACAAAATTGCAACCAAAGTCGAAGAAAAATTCTCTGAATACAGCCGGGATTTTGAAGACGCCGGACTTGGGGACCCTACCAACATGAGTATTCTCAAACAGGTGGCAAAAGACCTGATTTTTGAGTATTTCAAAAAAAACGGCAGTGACGGTGACAAAACGGCAAACTACGTCAAAGACACGCTGATCGACAAACTCCAGTACGTCTTTAAAAATCTGAAAGAGATTTTTGACAGTAAAAAACACGGGTATAACAAATCCGTAGAAGTCCTGGAAGCTTTCAGCAGTTTTTCCAAAACCGACTTCATCAAAAACGGATTCCTTCAGGCCAGCCAGCTCAAGGAGTTCCTCACCCTGGAAAAATCAGCCTATGAAAAACAGGTGACATCTTTCGCAAAATCCATGGGGCTGACACTTGAAAAAAAACAGCTGGAAGGAGAAGAAACAACACTTATGGGAAAAAAACTTGAACCAAAAGAGCTCATTGACCAGAAAAAAATCACCTTCAATAAAACGCGATTCACCACTCCAAAAGATCCCAACGAACTCGACAAAGTACTTCAGGCTGAAATTCCAAAAGCGCTTCCACCCATCGACGACGCTCCAACAAAACAGAAAATCATCGATTATCTTATTGCTGAAGTCAAAAAACTGAACCCCAAGCCCGACGAAATTTTTGAACTTTCTCCCGATGGAAAATGGAATAAAATCGACACGGCAGCGGAAAATAAATCCAAGGACGATGCCAAAACTGATGCAGAAAAACAGGCAGCAGAAACGGCCACCTCAAGCGATACCAAACCAGCAGAAAGTTTCAATCTCTCCAACACATTCAAAGATCTGGGAAACACCATCATGGAGTTCATCAAATGGTTCCTGGCACTTTTTGGAATGAAATTCGGAACCAGCGGAGCCGAGGATTTCGTGAAAGAATGGAAAGATGTCACCCCGGAAGAACGTGAAATGGTCAAACAGTTCCATGCCGAATCCAAAAAATACTTTTCCAAAATGGACAACGTTGAAAAAATGCTGAAAGATCAGGATCAGGCCCGTCGTATGTTCACAGCCAAAAAAGCTGACACCAAAGCTGACGAAAACTGGGGAAAATGGATCGAACGCCATGTGTCCAAACTTGAACAGGACGACATCGTTCAAAACACCAAGATCGGACCAAAAGATGTCGCTGACATGTTTATCACACCAAACGAGCAGGGCGAAGAACCTTCAAAACCACTCCAGACAAATCCACAGCCGGCCGGACAACCAGCCGCCGGACCAAAAACTCCCGAACCACCAAAAAAGGTCAACTCTTAAGGTACTTCTGTACCAGTTCAACCTCATTCTTTGAACCAAGGAAGATCGGCGTACGTTGATCAAGTTTTTCAAGCGGAAGATCCAGAATAGGACCATCCGCGGAATAGGCAACTCCCCCAGCCTGCTCCATCAAAAAAGCCATGGGTGCGCATTCATAGAGAACACGTAATTTTCCATTCGGCATTTCGCTATAACCCGGATAGGTAAAAACTCCGCCGCCCTTTTTGAGAATCTGGTTTACGTCCGGAACCATCCCGCCAGAGTAACGCAGGGTGTAATCGTTCCCCAGCCAGTACGTCATAAGATCCATATACCATTTAACCTGCGGATCTGAGCACGCACGTAAATTTCCCGGTGCAAACATTTTTTTGCTTTCGCCAACTTTGATGCTTTCCGTGTTCACCACAAAATCTTTCTGGGACTGGTTATAGATAAACTCCGTCACACCATGTCCAACAGACACCATAAAGGTCAAACGCGGACCATAAACGGCAATCAGGGCTGCCACCTGGTCACTGCCACGACGCCCCAGAAAACCTTTCCCTTTATAAAAACCCGCAATGGTCCCCACTGCCAGGTTCACATCCACCAGTGACGAACCGTCCAAAGGATCATAGGCCACGCTATAACCTTCATCACCAGCCGGGCCGTCCATACTCTCCTCAAGCTCCTCAGAAGCCACCATACTGACAAAAGGATGTCTGGTAAGTGCCTCGGTAAAAAAATCGTTGGAAAGAACATCCAGCTTCAACTGTTTTTCGCCATAAACATTCTGGGACCCCGCGGCACCCTCAAGCCCACCCCTCATGGCTTCGGCAATCTTCGGTAATATGCCAACAAAGGTTTTCATCACATCCTGAAGTCCATTTTCCACACCATGGTGCTGAAGATATTCGCCAAAAGTCATAGCAAAAAACTAACGGAGTACAACACCGTCAGATTAACAACCGGACTTCAAAATATCAACTAGCTGTTATCCGCTTTCGCCAGGGCAGTATCTCCACGCACAAAAGAAACGTTGTTGGCACGGACCATGCGCTGAATACGATGACTTCCCAAAATAGCATCCATGGATTTTACTTTGTCGATATTCATATTGCTCACCTGGTTCTGATCCATAAGCTGCTGGCGATCAACCTCCAGGCGTTTGAGATCATACCCTTTGGTCGCAACCTGGTTAAAGTGCATCAAGTAAAGAATACTCATGCCAACTGCCGCAAAAATCAGGGCAACAATCAATGTCATTGGTCCAAACTGGAACTGCCACTTGATCGGTGTCACCCGGGTACGACGGAAGTTGCGCACTGAGGAGTTCATGAACTCCTGGCGGTACGGACTACGGGTGAGAAGCAGTTGAGACATGGCGGAGCGTTAGGGAGGTAAGGAGAAGGTAAAAAAAATGTTTGTTTTTGTTTTGGTATTGGTGGCTAGAAAAGCCTTGAGGAATTCGCCCTGCTCTTAAAGTTTCTGGGCAACACGCAACTTGGCGCTGCGTGCGCGTGGATTTTTAGCAATTTCTGCGTCGGTTGGAACAAGAGGTTTTTTGGTAACAATTTCCAGGGTCGGTTCAAGATGAGTGGTGGTGAGTTTGTCAGGTTCGTTGACGTACTCCCGGGCACAATCTTTAAAAAACTGTTTCACCACACGATCTTCCAGGGAATGGTAAGCAATAACGGCAATGCGTCCTCCTTTGGATAACACTTCTACAGCCTGCTGAAGTGTCCGCAAAAGAACATCAAGTTCATGATTCACTTCAATACGGAGAGCCTGAAAAATTCTGGTCGCCGGATGGATATGCCCCTGGCGTCCAATCAGTTTTTCAATAAAATTGGCGAGCTCCGTGGTGGTTTTGAACGAGCGGGCCTTTCTTCGGCGCACAATTTCGGTGGCGATTTTGCGGGAAAAACGTTCTTCACCATACTCAAAGAAAATACGCATAAGTTCATTGAGACTGTAACCATTAATCACCTCGGCTGCAGTCAGTGGCTGATTTTTATCAAAACGCATATCCAGCGGGCCTTCTCGCAGGAAAGAAAAACCTTTCGCCGGGTTATCCACCTGGGGAGAAGACAGGCCAAGATCCAGCAGGAGTGCATCAACTTTTTTGATGCCAAGGTTTTTGAGCTCCTCCTGAAGGTTGCCGAAATTGGAACGGACAAAGAATACCCGGTCACCAAAAGCAACGAGGTTGTTCCGTGCCGTCGTCAAATTATCATCATCAACATCAAACGCCACCAGTTGAGCATCCGGAGCCATCTGTTCCAGCATAGCCCTGGAGTGGCCTCCAAGACCAAGCGTCCCATCTACCACAACCTTCTTGTCTCCAATTGCAAGATTTTCAAGAACCTCATGCATCATCACCGGTTCATGGGAAAACGCCGCCGATGTTGATGTTTCTGTCGCCTGAACGGCCTTTTGCGGAGCAGAAACTGCTATCTTTTGAACTGGAGCAGGTTTTTTGGAGTGATGAGTGGTCTGTGCTGTTTTTTGGAGAGATTTCTTGAGTTTGAGCTGCTTCTTGATGGCTTTTGGAGGAGATCTGCGGATCGGCTTCTTGATCTTTTTCAGATTTTTGACCTTCTTCTTGAGCACCTTCATCTGCTTGGCTTTTTTCGGGGATTTTTTCAGGTTCTTTGAACGAGCTGCCTTTGAAACAGACTTCCTGGTGTGTGTGATTTTTTTTGCCGGCCGCTTTTTCAGATTTTTTTTGGCCGCTTTTTTCTGATGCTTTTTTACCGGCTTTGGAGCCAGCTTCTTTTTCTTTAAAAACCGTCCCACAATTTTCTTCATGAGACTCTTTTTTTGAGCTTTCTTTGATGGTTTTGCTTTGATTTTTTTCTTCATATGTTCAAAAGATGTGAACGATGTGTGTATAATTTTTTTGAACTGTAAAATTAAGTTAAAAATAAGGAAATTCGACTCATAAGTCAATCCATTCATTTCATCCGGTGCAAAAATTGTAGTCGGAAACCGAATAACCAGAGAGATTTATAGCTTGTAATAAACAAAAAACGGCCTTATCAAAAAATATTGCAGACTCAAACGTTTATTGCATAATATTTTTATACTCGAACAGCAATGACCGCAGCAGTAAGATAAAAATCAATACACAATCAGTTTTATGAGCACAAAAGTGGATCAGCGCCGGGAAATATTGAAGAATATGTGCAAAAACCGGCTAAAAAACTCTTCAGAAAGATCGAAAAGGAAACTACAATGGCTTCACCGTATTATTCCCCTATGTTGACGTTGCCACCTGAACTCTATGTCTTGCTGTCCTCCATGTTGCCCATCGGAGAACTTCGTGCAGGAATTCCGGTCGGACTTCTGATGGGAATGTCAAAAGAAGCTGCCTTTTTTTGGGCAGAACTTGGGAATATTCTTGCCATTGCCGTAGTGCTGAAAGTACTCGAACCGTTTTCTGGGTGGCTTATGAAAAAATCCCGATGGTGTGAAAAAAAAATCACGAAACTTTTTGAACACACCCGTTCAAAACACTCCCGGAAAATGGAAAAGATGGGAGAAATTTTCTTAGTATTCATCGCTGCCATTCCAATTCCCGGAACCGGAGGATGGACCGCCGCACTCATGGCTTTCCTTTTCGGTGTACCATACATGCGGGCTTTGCTGCTCATCCTGGGTGGAAATATTATCTGCGGCCTACTCATTACTTTTGGCATCGCCGGAGCCGAACAGTTCATGAACGTTTTATCAAAATAAAAACTTCCCGACGCTGGGAAGATATTGTCAACCATATTTGTCGCAGAGTAATTCGACATTAAAGGTTCCTCGGCTATACTGTCCGCGGATATTTCCTAACCCCATCACCATGAAAGCACGTGTAGGTATCAACGGTTTTGGCCGCATCGGCCGGCAAATGTTCCGCATTGCAATGAAGCGGAAAGATATTGAAATAGTTGCCATCAACAACCTGAGTGACAACACGACGCTTGCCCATCTTCTGAAATACGACTCCAGCTATGGCACCCTGGAGGCCGAAGTGAAAACAGACGGTCCCGGATATATCGTGGTCGATGGAAAAAAGATCCGCTATTTCCAGGAAAAAGATCCGGCAAAAATACCGTGGGGAGAAGAAAAAGTTGATATTGTGCTGGAAGCGACCGGTGTTTTCAACGATGCAGAGAGCGGCGGAAAACACATGCGCGACACAGTCAAAAAAGTCATTTTTACTGCAGCTGCAAAAGGTGCGGACTTCACGGTATGTCTTGGAGTCAATGAAGACCAGTACGATCCGGCAAAACATAGTCTGATTTCCAACGCCTCCTGTACAACAAACTGCATGGCGCCAATCGTAAAGGTGCTTCACGAAAACCTGAAAATTCAGCAGGGCATGATGACAACGGTCCACTCCTATACCAATGACCAGAATATTCTTGATCTCCCGCATAAAGATCTCCGCCGCGCCCGGGCCGCAGCAGTCAACATTATTCCTACTACCACCAACGCCGCAACAGCAGTGACTGTAGTGATCCCTGAACTGAAGGGAAAACTTAACGGACTCTCCATCCGCGTCCCGACACCTACAGTCTCCATTCTGGACTTCGTCTGCGTGACGGAAAAATCCACCAGCGTTGAAGAAGTGAATGCCATTTTAAAAAAGGCGGCAGAATCCAAGGAGCTCAAGGGCATTTTGGCCTACAATGAACTCCAACTGGTTTCCAACGATTACAAAGGGGACGTTCATTCCTCAATTGTTGACGGACTGAACACCATGGTGATTGAGGGAAATATGGTCAAAGTTCTGGCCTGGTACGACAACGAATGGGGTTATTCATGCCGTGTTGTAGATCTTGCAGAAATTGTTGCCAGAAAAATGTAAACAGGACCACTCATCTCTTTCCCACCCAAACACCTATGTTTACCCCCCAAGCGAAGAGAAAAATTCCTCACGTGATGGCAACCCAGCACCCGGACAACGCCGGCGTTCCGTTCTGGCACAACGATGCTTTTGTGAGCGAACAGTTTGAAAACGACGAAATCTATCAGAATTTTTTCCACCTTGGAGCGGACGAATACATGTGGGACTGGGAAGGGAAAATTGCCGATGAAGCGATCATTGAAAAGCTCATGGGAAAACATCTGGAAGATTTTACCAAAAAACAGCTGGGGAAAGACCTCTTTGTGACCCTCCGCATCCCAAACATCTGGGAAGAAAAAACGTTCAAACTGGCCAGGACCTACATGAGTGTCCTCTCCGCCGCCGAACTGACCCAGTCACTCAAACTCAACAGTCCCCCGGTTTTTGAGTTCATTCTGCCGATGACCAAAAATGCCGACCAGCTCATCCAGATTCAGGACACTTTTCAAAAAACGGCAAAGGTCCACGAAGAGATCTTTCACACTTCAAAATTCGGCGAAGGGTACATCCACATCATTCCCCTGTTTGAAAGCATCGACGACCTGGCAGGATGCGCGAGCGTGATCACGGATTTCATTAACGCCCACAAGAAGAAATTCAAAAAAAATCCGGTCTACATGCGTCCTTTCATTGCCCGTTCCGACCCCGCATTAAATGCAGGATTTGTCCCTTCGGTTCTGGCAAGCCGCATGGCGCTGCGTGAAATTTACCGCATGGAAAAAAAGTTCGGTGTACCGATGTACCCAATTATCGGAACCGGATCACTGCCCTTCCGCGGCGGCATCAATCCGGAAAATATTGAAAAAACACTGGACCAGTACCAGGGAATAAAAACCGTTACTGTTCAGTCAGCATACCGCTACGACTATCCCCTGGCTGAAGTAAAAAAATCTTTTGAGTACATCAAAAAAACTCTGGCCAAGGACAATCCGGTAGTCTTTAGCGACAGCGAATTTGCCAAGCTGAAAGAGATAAATGAAATTTTCCGTAAAGAGTACTGTGCGGTCATTGAAAAAGCCGCGAGCCTGGTCAACGAAATGGCAGCCAACGTTCCAAAGCGCCGCTCACGCATGCAGCACATTGGTCTGTTTGGGTATAACCGCGGTGTTGGAAAAACCAAGCTTCCGCGCGCCATCAGCTTCACCGCCGCCTGGTACAGCATGGGAATTCCACCGGAATTCATTGGAACCGGCCGTGCCCTCAAGATCATCAAGGCAAAAGGACTCATGCCGCTCCTGGAGAAACATTTCTTCAGCCTTCGCTGGGAACTCAAGCACGCGGGCAAGTACCTCAATATTGAAAATCTTGAAAACCTCGCTTCCAAAAATCCGTGGGCCCAGCAGGTCCTGGAAGACATTCTTCTCTGTGCTGAAATCCTGGAGATTGAAATTGGTCCCCAAAAAGACCATCACTTCATCCATCGGAACCTCACCAGTACCATCATGCTTAAAAAGCACATGGGCATGGAGTTCGGAAAAGAGCTTGTGGAAGCTGGTATTATGCGCAAAAGCCTGGGCTGACACATTTTGATACTGAAAAAAGTTTTCATCCCACTCGGTATGAAAACTTTTTTTTGCTGTGGGGCAAACCATGAAACGTACTCACCGTTATTGAGGTCGCACGTGAATGTCTCGGGAAGGAAAAAGGAAACGTCACTGCACCGGTAATAAAAGACTTTTGGGAATGAATCTTGATATCTTCAAAAACCTGAACAGCCGTAGATAAAACAAAAGCCCCCTGATGATGACGTGGAATATCAACTGGTTGAGGAAAACGGAATGTACGCTGCAAACGGAGGGATCCTGTATGATCATCGTACTCGGAACCCAAAACATTGTGAATATCCTGGGCAACCTTGGTTGTAAGATGGAAATAGTCATGCTCTGCGAGAGTCTCCCCATCTAGCTGTACTTTTCCACGCAAGGAAATTTTTTGAGGTAAAAAAATACCATCGGGCTTCAGAAACTGCTGAAGATTCCTTGTTACCGCTATCTGAGGCTCTTCCTGCAAACCCGCATCCATAACTTCACTCACAATAATATCGGGAAGAGTATGAAGTTCGCGAGAGAAATCCAGACGAGAAGCATCGCCACAAAGAATTTTTCCAAGATATGCTCCCATACCAAGCTTCTCAGCGATTCTACGAAATGTGGCTAGGGAATCTGGATGAATATCAACAGCTGAAAATTCCACCTCTTTGGGAGAAAAAACAGAAGCAACCGGGAACACCAGCACGCCCAATGGGCCTACTCCGGCTTCCAATATATTGACCTTTTTCCGGGGATCTTCAGCGAGTTTATGGCAAATAGCATCAATGAGCCCACAAAGAAATTTGTCCGTCCGTTCATAATCTTCCGCACACTTCAAAGCAGCATAAGGAGAAATCGCCAACCCTCCATGAACAGGCGTTTCACTCCGGTGCAGATGCTCGCCAGAAACAACACCTCCATAAATCTGCAATGACCCAATAACCCCCAGAATAATATCATGCCTCATCTTACGAGTAATATCATCCCCAGGACCGGTAACCAAACATTGTACATACTCCATCATCCCGGTGACCGTAATTGCTCAAATCTCTTATTCCCAGGAAGATCTACATGTTCATGTTGCACCAGTATTTCTTCTGGGGGAAATTTGAGTTTTATTATGATCCTCCATTTGCTGTACTCAAAAAACTAAGAATGACAAAATAATGATTTTTCAATAAAAATCAAGCTGTGGACGCTTTTTGGAGAAAATCGCCTCACATTGTAAAAACCTGCTTAGCACTCTATAATAGGTAGTGCACTTACGCCCTTTTGATGACTCCGATTATGGACCGCAAACAAGAAGTACTCAAGACTATCATCCAGCACTTCATCAATACCGGTGAACCCGTCGGCTCAAACACTATTATTGTGAGCTACAAATTTTCCAGTGAGCCCCGCCACCATCCGCAATGACATGGCCGCCCTGGAAAAAGAAGAGTACATCTTCCAGCCCCATACCTCCGCCGGACGCGTCCCAACCGACAAGGGTTTTACCGGACCTACGTGAACGAACTTGCCGACATCAACGCTGAACGCGCACTGGCACTCAGACCCTGCACCAGCTCCAGAAAGAGTTTGCCATCGAACAGGCAAAAGAGAAGATTTACGAAAGTGTCTCACTGCTTTCACGCGCAACACACAATGTGAGCTTTGCAACACTTCCGGACAACGCCGGACTTTCTACCTTGGGCTCTCGAACGTTCTGCGTCAGCCTGAATTTCTCAATGACACTGTTCGGGCAAGCCAGGTTATTGAAGTCCTGGAACGCCATGACCATTTTGTGACCCTGCTCAAAAAACTCAACGTCAACAACACCATTCAGATTTTTATCGGAAAAGAAAATGATGCACTTGCCCCAAATTCAAAGCTGCAGCCTCATGGTAACAAAATACGAAATCAAAGGATTTCAGGGCTATATTAGACTTCTTGGACCAACCCGTACCAACTACCCTTTCAACCAGATCATTCTGGAAGAGGTAAAAAAAGTTTTAGAGCAATAACATTTTTCGATCATGAGCGAAAACGATCAAACCTCCACCCAAGGACAAAACCAGTCCCAAACCACGAAACACTCAGGAAACTGAACTCAACGCACTGCAAACTGAGTTGCAGCAAACACAGGAGAAACTGAAGGAAATGACGGGAATCACCCAGCACGCCCTGGCTGACCTGCAAAATTTCCGCCGCCGGGCAGAAGAAGAACGGGCCAGTTACATCAGTTACGCCAATGCCGGATTATTGACAGACCTGATTCCTGTCCTAGAGAACATCAACAAGGCTCTGGCACATGAACCAAAAGATACTGAATGGATCAAAGGAGCAGAATCAACCATGCTCCAGTTTCAAAATATTTTGTCGCAAAAAATCTCAAGCCGATCGATGCTCTGAATCAAAAATTCGACCCAAACATCCACGAGGCACTCCTCACGGGTCCAGGGGAAAAAGATCTTGTCATCCAGGAGTTTGAAAAAGGGTACATGCTCGGAGACAAAGTCCTAAAGCGTGCCCGGGTCCAGGTTGGTAACGGCGAACAGGCTGCTCCAGCCTAAAACACCCATCGTAAAAAATTTCTATTATTCAATAAAAAACACATCATGAAAAAAACATCTCTCAAGACATTCATGAGCGTATTGAGCATCACGGCATCAGCAGTATTTTTGAACGGCTGCACAACAAATCCCGCAACTGGACCACTCAACACAGGAAACACCCCGGCAGAAAACACCCTGCCGAAAGGTATGCAGGTAGCCCTGAACAGCAGCCAGGAAAAAGCCGCATCGCAGCAGGAAACACAGGAACTCAATCCCCTCCTCAAAAACCGCAACACAGGTCACCACGACTCCTGAATCCCAGAAACCTCTGCCAGCAGAAGAATATGTTGTCTACAAAAACTCAAAAGTAGGATTCAAACTGACCGTTCCCAAAAGCTGGCACCTGCCGGAGGTTACAGATCAGGATCCACACTTTTACTCCAATAAAAACTGCGCGGACGGCGGGCCAAACTCCAATGAACTTCCGGAAAAATGTTCCGCGCTTGAAGTCATGGCATTCGAAGAAAACGCTTCCCATGAAATGGACTCCGTATTCAAAAATCTGAAAAGTGAGGGGCAAAAACCGGCATACACCACCAAAATCATTCCGGGAGCAACCATGATCAAGGCTGACGCCTCCCCTGCCGCTGAAGGATGGGTCTATGAATACCATGTCCTGTTTCCAACCACCAGGCAGTACTTTGTGATCTTCACCAACGATGCCAGACTGGAAAACAGCATCCTCTCCAGTTTCCGTCCGATCGAGAAAAAAGCTTAACCACAAAAAAGAGGTGATCCAAACGGACCACCTCTTTTCATAAACCGTCGAAAATCTATGCCAGGCTACACGTTGTACTTGAAGTAGTTATAGTTTGACCATGGCCCCGGATTTCCACTGGCATCATAGGCACGGACACGGAAGCGGAACCATTGGGCCCCTCCCATGTTCTGGTACATGTACAGATTGGTGGTTTCGTAATACGTAGGATTACTATACTGGGCACCACCACTGCAAACATCGCAACCGAGTTCCAGCTGGTATTTGGCAGCGCCGCTCACGCTATTCCACTGGAAAAGCGTCTGGCGTGGGAAATTACTGAAGGTGGCATTATTCGCCGGCGAAACAAGTGTTGGAGCACTTAACTGTACGTTATTCTGGGTAAACTGCCATTCTGCAGAGTCTGTCCAGTTGTTGTTCACGTTATACGAACGCACCTTCCAGCGGTGGAGATAGTTCATTTTTCCGCTTGGAAAATCTGCCATTGGAATAAAATAACTGAGATTATTCACTGAAGTCATATTCACCGGATAAACCTTGTAAGAGGTATTTCCACCAAAAAGAACCATCAATTCATAACGAGTTGCACCTGAAGCCGGTGACCAGCTGACCGTCAACTGTGGCACGCCAGTAAAGCTTGCATTGTTGGCTGGATAAACAAGCGTTGCAGTTCCAAGAGCGGTTGTTGGCATCTTGAAGATAATATAACGAACCTCATTGGAAACAACTTTTGTGGAAGAAGCACTCCCCGGAGTGTAGTAGTACACAACTCTCCAGCGGCAATAAATATCTGATGAAAAATTGAATCCGGAAGTGTTGGACGGTGTGAAACTTGAAGAAGTATTCAGTGTATATTCACTATTGCTGGAGGTCCCCCATTCAAGCCAGCTGTCTGTTGATGGATAGTTACCGTTGGCACAGTTCAACTGAACACCATGCTGACCACCAGAAGATGGCAAGCCGCTATCAACCCAGCGGAAAGTAACCGCTTCACCATAATTGGTGGTAGAAGATGTTGCAGGTGCCGTAAGGCTGATGTTCGAAGAGGAGTTGTTTCCGGTTCCAGAAGTAAAATACCTTTCTGTTGAAGCCGCAGACGAACCGGCGGCATTATAGGCAACAACTCTCCAGTAGTAAGTAGCCTGGGAGCTGCCGACATTCTGCCAGTAGGTATAGGAGTTACCTGTCGCAGGCTGATCATAGAAATAACTGCCCGAATTGGAATTACGGATTTGAACACGATAGCTGGTAGCGCCGGAAGCCGATGCCCACGAGAGCGTAATGTTCCCGGAAGAAGGATAGTTCGTTCCGTTTGAAGGAGATGTTAAAACCGGCGCGGAGAGGGACTGGGACGTACCACCCTGAAAATTACTGATGAGGTAAATCATCTGCGCTACCTCTTTTCTGGACATTGAACCGGAAGGGAAAAAACGGATAGCGCGTGAATTTGTAGGGTAGGCCGGATCCCAGCTTGTATGGTCAGTTCCAACGAGACGGTTTTTGAAAAGCGTCCGGGCATATCCGGCATACCATTCTCCAACCCCGATATCTGTGATCAATTTATCATCGTAATAAAGAGGGCTGCTGCTATTATCCAGAGCTACATTACTCAACAGTGCTCCATAGGCAATTTTCATAGCTTCAGCTCTGTTCACACACACATTGGGACGGAACGTTCCATCACCGTATCCACTAACATAATTCTTATAGCGGGCCTCTTTCACATAAGGATAAAACCATGCACTGGAAGGAACATCACTGAAACCGGGATCACTGCCAGCAGATCCCACTGCAGAGGAATCCTTATGTGCATACTGCACGATCATTTTGACAAGTTCAGCACGGCGAACACAGTTGTCCGGACCAAAAGTTCCATTGCCATAACCCTGAATAATCCCGTGATCATAGGCCCACATGATTCCCTGATAATAACTGGTGCCCGTGTTCACATCGCTGAACACGGCAGCGCTCACAACCGGTGCTGCGGTAAGAAACATACCGACAAGAGTGGCAGCCGTTGTGAGCAGGGCTGTCCCCTTCTTGAAACGATCTTGCATAGATTTGGGGTAAAAAAATAAGAAGATCCAGGACAGTATAAACCTTCACCAGGGAAAAGTATTGCAAAAAAGTACGGGCAATTCTTGCGCATTTACCACAGGAATGGGAAAATCTCGCTATGAGAGAAAAAACCGCTGCGCCAAAAACCATTGATGAATACATCCGGGGGTTTCCAAAACCCACCCAGATACTTTTGGAAAAAGTGCGCGCAACCATCCACAAGGCGGCACCAACAGCGGAAGAGACCATCAGTTACCAGATTCCCACTTTCAAACTCAAAGGAAACCTTGTCCATTTTGCAGCTTACGAGAAACATATCGGTTTTTATCCCGGTGCCGCAGGGATAGCCGCCTTTGCAAAAGAGTTCAAAGGGTATAAATTCGCAAAAGGGTCTGTCCAGTTCCCTCTGGATAAACCAATCCCCTACGATCTGATCAGCAGAATTGTTACCTACCGGGTCCGGCAAAATCTCCAGAAATAATTTTGATTCTTGACTCCAACAGTTTAGCACTCTATAATTATGAGTGCTAAATTCATTATTTAGTGTAGGTTTGGCCGGTTTCCCGCTGTAACTGATGAAAAAATACGGCATCCAAAAATCTAAAACTTAACACACATCTCCTATGTCAAAGATTATCGGCATCGACCTTGGAACCACCAACTCATGCGTCGCGGTCATGCAGGGTACGGAAACCATTGTTATTCCAAACTCGGAAGGACACCGGACAACCCCGTCGATTGTTGCCATCAAAAACGGTGAACGTCTTGTAGGGGCAACCGCCAAAGCCCAGGGCGTAACCAACCCGGAAAACACCATTTTCTCTGCCAAGCGTTTTATCGGCCGCAACTATGACGAAGTAACCCAGGAAGTAAAACAGATGCCTTATAAAGTTGTTGCCGGTCGCGGCGGTGAAGCTGAGATTGTTCTGGATGGCAAAGAGCACCGTCCGGCAGAAATCAGCTCAATGGTATTGGCAAAACTCAAGGCGGACGCAGAAGCGTTTCTTGGGGAAAAGGTCACCGAAGCGGTCATCACCGTTCCAGCCTACTTCAATGACAGCCAGCGTCAGGCTACCAAAGACGCAGGCAAAATTGCCGGCCTGGACGTAAAGCGCATCATCAATGAACCCACCGCTGCAGCCCTTGCCTACGGTTTGGACAAGAACAAAGCCAAGGACAAAAAAATTGCCGTGTACGATTTTGGTGGAGGAACATTTGATATCTCCATTCTGGAACTCGGTGACGGCGTGTTCGAAGTTCTTTCCACCAACGGTGACACTCACCTTGGTGGTGATGACGTTGATCAGGCCATTGTAAACTGGCTTATTGGCGAATTCAAAAAAGATTCCGGTATCGACCTCAGCGGAGACAAAGTTGCACTCCAGCGTCTGCGTGATGAGGCGGAAAAAGCCAAGATCGCACTCTCAAATGTCCATGAGGCGGACATCAACCTTCCCTTCATCGCCATGGACAAAGGAGGAGCAGCCAAACATTTCAACATCAAACTTTCCAGGGCCAAACTTGAAGACCTGGCATCCGACCTCGTTGAACGTTCAGTCATGCCATGCAAGAAAGCCATCGAAGATGCCAAAGTCTACGTGAGCGATATTGACGAAGTGATTCTGGTGGGAGGTATGACCCGTATGCCTGCTATCCAGGCCAAAGTTAAAGAGATCTTTGGCAAGGAACCTCACCGTGGTATCAACCCGGATGAAGTTGTTGCACTCGGTGCAGCCATCCAGGGCGGCGTACTCCAGGGAAACGTCAAAGACATTATCCTTCTGGACGTCACCCCACTTTCACTTGGACTGGAAACCATGGGCAGCGTCATGACCAAACTCATTGACCGCAACACCACCATTCCAACCACCAAATCCCAGGTGTTCTCAACCGCGGCGGACAATCAGCCATCGGTAGAAATACATGTACTTCAGGGAGAACGTCCAATGGCATCTGACAACAAATCGCTTGGCCGGTTCATCCTGGACGGCATTCCTCCAGCACCACGCGGAGTACCGCAGATTGAAGTTACCTTCGACATTGACGCCAACGGAATTTTGAACGTAAAAGCCAAGGACAAAGCCACCAATAAAGAACAGCACATTACCATTACCGGCAGCTCAAACATGAGTGAAGCCGAAATTGAAAAGATGAGAAAAGAGGCCGAACAGTTCGCGGAAGAAGACAGAAAAAAGAAGGAGTCTGTTGAAACCCGCAACAAAGCGGAAAGCCTGGTTCTGCAGGCGGAAAGAACTTTGAAAGATGCAGGCGATAAGGTCTCAGATGACACCAAAAAACCTGTAACTGAAAAAATTGACGCATTGAAAAAACTTCTGGAAAGCAAGGACTCAGCCGGAGCACCAAACGCCAGCAAAGAAGATCTTGAAAAGGGGTACAACGAGCTCAGTGACGTCATCCAGAAAGTTGGCGCGGAAATGTACAAGGCCGCCGGCGCCCAGGGCGCTGCTGCAGGTGCAGGACCGAATGCCACTGACGGGGCTGCTGCACCGGAAGACGACGGCACCAAGGTATACACCGCCGACGGCAAAAAACCGATTCCTGACGAAAGCCCGGACACTTCCGGAGCAGCCGAAGGTGAAGTTGTTGATAAGAAGTAACAGACCAGCCCATGATGTACGACCCATTATTTGAAGATTTCGATAAGATGTTCAGGCAGATGGACGAAGAGTTCGCCCAACTGGAACAGTCCATGCTGAAAAATTTCAGCATGGGTGAAGTTGTGCCGGCAAACAGTCCGGTCCAACTGTTTCAGGTCATCATTCAGGAGAAAAACGCACCAGATTTACCAGCAGCTGAACACCCCTATGCCGACCGCGCCAGCCCGGATTTCCCAAAAACTGAATCCCCTGCGCCGGATCTGCCCGCACAAAGCGAACATCCAACCATGAAAAAAATCCCTTACGAGGGACCAGCCACTGAAAACAGTTAACACATTGTGGATCCATGCTTTCTCAAAAAAGCTGCCACATGTTGGCAGCTTTTTTCTGTTGATCTGTTGAGAAGTTTTCTGAGCTTCTCTGAACTATTTTCCTAAGAATTTTCTTCTATGCAACATCTCGCACTCCTTGCCACCATTTGTGGCCTGCACACCCTGGCAGTCATAAGTCCCGGACCAGATTTTCTTCTGGCTCTCAAAAACTCTCTGACCTATTCCCGCCGCACGGGTATCTACACAGCCATCGGTTTTGCCCTGGGGATAGCAACCCACTTAATCTACTGCATCACCGGACTCGCGTTTCTCATCTCCAAGTCGATTCTGCTCTTCAACATTCTGAAATACATTGGAGCAGGATATCTCATGTACATCGGCATCAAATCCATCATGAGCAAACCAAATCAACCATCAATAACCGGTGGAACCTTTCACGGTCACACAAAAAAAAGTGACATAACTCCCTTCAAGGCCATCAAATCCGGCTACCTGACCAATCTGTTAAACCCCAAAGCCACCCTTTTTATGCTCTCAATTTTCACCCTGGTCATCAAACCGGAAACTCCTGCATTCGTATTAATCGGGGCAAGTGCCTACATGATTGCCTTCACAGCTATCTGGTTTTCACTGGTGGCGGTTTTCTTCAGTCATCTGAAGATTCAAAATACCTATCACAAATTTGAAAGCGTGATCAACAAAACTTTCGGTGGTCTGCTCATGTTACTGGGAATCAAGCTGGCGTTGGCTAACGAGTAAACCAAAAAATCGATGTAAACAAAGAGAGCCCCGCAGATCCTGCGGGGCTTTTCACATACCCCAATTGCACTGGAGCTTTTCGCCTGATACCATCGGGCCATGAGCAAAAAGGAAAAAATGGGATGGGAAGAAAAAAGCTACTACATCGCCCTGGCGATTGGAGCAATCATGGCTGTCTGGTGCACCGTGGATTTTGAAAGTCTCGCCGTAGTGGTCAACGCTCCCATCACCTTCACAATTGCGCAAATTGTCGTCGTTGGAGGTTTTCTGATTTTTATGATCGTCATGGCCATCCCTCTCGTGAAAGAAATTATCGAACTCCACAAAAAAAATGAATCTCAGGAGCATTTGAAGAAAAGACCCTAGGCTGTTACCATAACCTCATCTCATCAATAAAAAAACGTATGAACAAATGGAGCAAACTCACCATGGTTTATGGCATCATTGTTGGAACTGCCGGATGTGCTGTTGGGATATACGGCGCAATAAACCCGGCAGGAGTGAATGCTTTTATGAATACACCGGAAGTTGAAAAATGGACGCCCTATGTCATCGGCGGCTTCGTATTTATAACAGTTTTTCTGAGCTTAGCACCCTTCATGGGCATGGCCGCTCAGGGCATCAAGAATGTTGGTATCAAAAAAAGGCTGCGCACAAACGGACAAAGAACATCAGCAACAATTCTGAGCATTCAGGATACCGGAGTCACCGTCAACATGAGTCCCCTCGCCCGCTTCACCGTGGAAACACAGGGCCATATCCGTGGAACTTTTAACGCATATGTTTCCCGCCTGGGGGCTCCAAGACCGGGTGATACCATTGAAGTTATTTACGATCCGGCAAACCCTTCCATCATGTTCCCGGCAAACCAGATCGAACAGAAATAACCAGCTGTTTCAATAATTTGCACAAAATCAAATATTGTGTTAATATAACACAATGTATTCAACATACATAAAACACAAAAATCCATAACAAAAACCCCATGAAAAAAAACAAAAACCTTTATTACGTCGTTGGCGGTGTCGCCCTGGCGGGTATCGTTGCACTGGCAACCTTCAGCAACAGTGAAATGTTCCAGGGAAAAGTTCCAAGAAACGGCGGGAACAACGACAAACCAGCAGCGCTCATTGTTTCACTGGGAACTGCCGTCACCTCCACAACAGTGAACGGAGGGACATCCAACAACAGTCTTGTCGCCCTCAACTTCAAGGGAAACAAAAAAATGACCCTCAAGTCCCTAACCCTTCAGGGATACGTTGACTGTGACACCACCGGAGTATTCTCTTCTAGTGGTACAGCAGAAATTGCCCCTGCGGTTACGGCATCGTGCAACGACGGCCTGAGCACAAAACTCGCAGACGAAGTATCAGGTCTTGCCCTCTACGATGGCGCAACACTGGTGTCAAATCTTGGAAATGTGGGTGCAGACGGAAAAATCACCTTCAATGGCCTGAATCTCGTCATCGACGCCCAGAGCGCAAAAACGCTCACCCTCAAAGGAAGCGTCTCAGCCAGCGCAGCGTTTGGAACATTGAACGACCGTTTCAAATTCGGCATCACAAATTCTTCAATGGTAACAGCAATCAAAGAGAATGGGAATATGGTCGATAACATCCAGACCAATGAGGCAGCCAACGGAGGCATCAATGACAGCGGAGTGATTGTTACCGTTAAAGCAGCCCTTACCGCTGCGGTAAATCCATTCACACAACAGCAGTATGTACCAGCTGGAACCTATACTCAACAAACATCTACTCCAGGAAACACCTTTACCCAACAGACCTACACTCCAATAAACAGGTACACTCAGCAAAACCAGTATCAGGCTTCCCCTGGGTTAAATGCAACTTACACCCAGCAGAACACATATCAGGCTTCCCCTGGGTTAAATGCAACTTACACCCAGCAAAATCAGTACAATGCTGGTGCGACCTATACTGCACAACCACTGGAATATCAGTATGTCATCAGCAGATAATCTCATGAATATCAGACAGAAAAAACAGCTAGCATAAAAAAACATTTTGCTCCAAAATGGTACCGTATGAATAAAGGCTCAGGCATCGTCGGTACCATTTTTAGTTGCGTAGGAGTTGGACTGCTCGCTCTAACTTTTTATCTGTACACTCAACAGGTCAATTTCATGAAGCAGGCGATCCCAGCCCAGGGAACGGTAAGTGACCTGTCTTTGGGAGGCGAAGACAATGACGTCTACTTCCCATCGATCACCTTCAAAAGTAAAGAAGGTGAGCTCATCCATTTCACCTCAAACGTTGGATCAAATCCGCCATCACACCGGGTTGGAGAAACTGTGGAAATTCTGTATGACCCCTCAGACCCAAACAAGGCTCAGATAAACGATACCTTTGAGTTGTGGCTTGCTCCCATCATCACCGGATTTATTGGAGCTATCTTCACGCTCATTGGCCTTGGATCTGTCATTGCTGCGATCAAAGCAAAAGCGATTGATATGACTCAAAACAAAAAAGTGGATAATTTCTGGCAACAGGCTTCATCCGATCAACCTGGATCATTAGCAAATCCATCTCAGACCGGCCCAATCCCTCCCATTCCGCCAAGTGATAACAGTCATCAGGGCCCAATTCTGAAATAGCCAAAAAAACTGTAATACATTCCCCTATTCTCCGGTTGTTAGTAACCGGTGTGGTTTTTCGTATCACGTCAAATCTCATTGCCAAGTAGAAAAAACATCCTAGAATGCTGCACCAATCGAACTCTTAACAACCATCACTTATGGGAATTGATCAACCAAAAGGGAAAAAAATTGATAAAAAAATCAGCACGAAAAAATCCCCCAAGGGCAATCCTCAACCCGGCACCAAGGAAACGAAGGAAACGATTGATGGAAAACGAAAAGAACAGCGGAACCTTGTACTGGGAGCACTGGGATCTGCAGGATTTATCGCATTCCTAGCTTTAGCGCCAAAGCCGGAAACAACAGAAACGGTAAAGCCAAACAGAAGCGAACAAAAACAGTTGCCAAGGTCAAACGAACAAACCCCAAGAACATCACGGCTCAGACCTGGAAAAATTGACCCAATCAAGCTGGCACCTCCACGAAACCAGGAAGAATATATGGAAGGTCAGTTCAAACTTCAGGACCACTGGAAAAAAATCTCTGAAGAAGCATTGGGAGCATTTGAAGCTGCTGATCCACGGGTTGCTGTACTTCATGACATGATGAAGAAGAACGCGTTTTATACAACTCCCGTCGGCCAGGTCACCACAGTACGGGCAATAAGAGGCAGCCAAAGTGAAATCCTCAATGCAAAGCCCAACCCTCAGGAATTTGAAATCGTCTATATGCCTGAGCAGTTCGCACGTCATATGGCAAGTGCCATTCTGACCGAAGCCGGTGGAAAAACTGTTCGCATCGCAACAACATTCAAATCAAAAGAGTGGCTGGGAATCATGCTGGCGCACGAACTGTCCCACGTAGAGGACCAGTTATATCATGGTGAAAACTCACGAAATCATGAAGAGTACATGGCCGGTGAAGTGCGCGCACACAAATTTGAAATGGGACTTCTCCGTTCCTGGAATCCAAAAGTCTACGAGGAACTTCTTTCAAAAGGCATCCCACTCTATGAAAAAAAACAGTACGACGAACTCGACGCACTGGTGGCCAGTTTGTATCCCGTAACAACACCGGAAGTATCACCGAACGAAAAAGCACTGGGGACCGCATCAGCCTTCCTGGCTGTAGCATTTGAAGGCGCCATAAAAAAAGGAGCAACAGACAAAGATCTTCAGGCGGTTTACGCACAACTGGTAAGGGAGTTTGGGAAAAAATAAATCTACTCATACCGGGCACGTCACTCATATTTATAAAAGCCCCCCGCATGCGGGGGGCTTTTTATGCGAAGCAGAAAAACCAAATCTGCTACTCAATTTCGTAGGTAACGCTCACGCTCATGGTCAGCTCTTTCTGGCCAGGTTCAATGCTTGGAGCGGCGGTCACGCCTGCATCCATCTTTGCTTCCATCGCAAAGTTATACTGTGGATATGGATATGCTGGGGCTTCCTCGCTGAAAGTGACAACACGTCCCAAACGGACGCCGGCCATGGAAGCCATTTCCTGGGCTTTTTCTTTGGCTTTATCAAATGCCTTGGCGCGGGCTTCCTTCTTCACGCTGCCGGCGTCATCAAGGTCAAATGCCAGTGCACCAACCTGGTTGGCACCTGCTTTGGTTGCTGAATCAAGGATGTCATCAACTTTCTGAAGATCACGAACTTTCACGGTAATCTCCTGTGTCAGGTTATAACCAATAATCTTGTTCACGCCACTCTTGCTCAGGTAGCTGTAATCGTATTCTGGATACAGGCTGTACTGGCTGGTGGTGATATCTTTCGCATCAACTCCAAGCCCCTTCACAGCACCAAGAACCTGGTTCATTTTGGTGTTGTTATCAGCCGTTACCTGCTTCACGGTAGCACCCTTGGAAACAACGGAAAGGCTAATATTGGCAATATCAGGTTTGGCACTGATTTTGCCTTCGCCGGCAACCGTAATGGTACGGGCATAAGGCTGATTGGTAATTTCAGCACGAATATTTTTAAACCAGCTTGGGCCGGTCATCTGCCAGACCATCACGCATGCGGCCGCCACCAAAAAAGCACTTCCCGCATAACGCAAAACTTTTGCGGATGTATCTTTATCCATAGGAAAAGAAATAAAAGAATAAATAAATGTTCGAGTACTCGTCCAAGTATAATACGGTTTATTGGCTCCATTACAACTTCCCCTAGACAGATCTCATTTTTTTCGGTAAAAATTCTCCCTAAAAAATCATTGATTTATCAGTATTACTGTGGGGAAAGAACTCATGCGACACAACAACGACGAAGACACAAACACCGGATTCAATGCGGAGATCACCCCCGCGGAACCCTTGATGCCCAAACAACCAATTCCTGCACCAAAACCTTCTCCAAGCTACGGCATGGTGCGTGTACAGGACAGCATCCAACGCGGACTTACGTTTGAAAAGCTCCATTTTGCAGCTACGCTCCCCTTTACTCCCCGGAACACGGAAACCCTTCTCGAACTCAAATCCATCACCGAACTGCCCCTCGACAAAATCCGTTATTCCGTCCACGGACTGATTCTGGATGTTGAAGGAACGCTCAAACCCGAAGGAGCAACAGACTTTTCACCGGAAATTATCGAGAAACTAAGGAAAATAAAGGCCCAAATGAAGGTCTGTGTTTTTGCTGACAATGACCTTGAATACGGACTCTTTGCCGATCTAAGGATTCCCATTGTAAAAAACGCTCCACCCAAACCGGAAGCAGCTGGTTTTATCCGCGCCGCCCATAACTACCTGGACCTGGAAACCCACCGCTGCGCCATGGTTGGCGACAACATTCTCACCGACGGTGGTGCCAATCAAACCGGAATGCATGTCATTCTTGTGGATCCGATCCGCGGGAAAGGCATGGCTCACAGGCTGGTCCGCGGATACGGACGCATGGTAAAAACCCTGCACGACGGCATGTACAGTTTCAAAAAGAAAAAACAACGGGGCTAGCTCACCCAAAACAGACATGGTAGGATAGTTTACGGCCAATCAACCGGTCTGCTTCATGTTGATGACACCCTAGTCCATACTTTCTTCATTATGATCGATCTCAAGCAACTCATCGAAAATCCGGAAAAAGTCAAAAAAGCCATTCTCAAAAAACGCTACGGTGGAGATCTGGATGCGGTCATTGCCATGGACACTGAACGCCGCAAACTCATGAACGAAGTTGAAGGACTCAAGGCTCAGCAGAATAAATCCCGCCGAAATTCCGGCAGCAAAGATAAAACAGCCCTGCTTGAGGAGTCAAAAACCATCAAGGAACGCATTAAAAAAGTAGAACCAAAACTTGAAAAACTGAAGGTTGACCTGGAGGCAGAGCTGCTGCTCATTCCAAACCCGACCCTGGATTCTGTTCCGGAAGGAACAGAAGAAGACAATAAACCCATCAAAACCGTCGGCAAGAAACCGGTATTCGATTTTGAACCGTTGGACCACATGGAACTCGGGAAAAAATGGGATCTTATCGACATGGAAACCGCTGCGGAAATGTCTGGAACCCGTTTCTATTACCTCAAAAATGAACTAGTACTCCTGGAGTTCGCCCTGCTGCAATTCGTGGTCCAAAAACTCGTAAGCAAAGGGTTCGCGCCGATTTTGCCACCAGTACTTGTCAAAGAAAAAGCCATGGTTGCCACAGGATTTTTCCCTGCGGACCGCAACGAAATTTACCACGTGAACCCCGAAGACGATAACCTCTACTTGGTCGGAACATCGGAAGTTCCTCTCTGCATGCTCCACGCGGACAAAATCGTTGATCCGGCAAAACTTCCGCTGCGCTACATGGGCTTTTCAAGCTGTTTCCGTCGTGAAGCGGGAAGCTACAGTAAAGACACATACGGCATCATCCGCGTCCATCAGTTCGATAAAATCGAGATGTTCAGTTTCTGCCACCCAAGCAAATCGGAGGCGGAACACGAACTTATATTGGCAACCGAAGAAGAGATCATGTCCGAACTTGGATTCCACTACCAGGTAGTGAACATCTGCGCCGGCGATCTGGGCAACCCTGCAGCCAAAAAATACGACATTGAAGTCTGGATCCCAACCCAGCAAAAATTCCGTGAACTTACCAGCTGCTCAAACTGCACCGATTACCAGGCCCGCCGCGCCAACATCCGCATGAAAGGTGAAAAAGGTACAGAAATCATTCACACCCTCAACGGCACAGCCATCGCCATGAGCCGCACCCTCGTAGCGATCATGGAAAACTACCAGCAAAAAGATGGCACTATTGCCATTCCGGAGGTTCTCCAGGGCTACATGGGCGGCCGGACGCACATTGGAAAATAATGCGTTTCGTGCACCTGTTCTTTAAACAACTTCTATGAACTTCATGATGGGAAACCAATTGGGTGGAAATCCCATGAGTGTGGGCCAATCATCGGCAACCAGATAATTGACGGGGGTATGATGAGGCCTTTGGGGTAGTCTCTTCCAGCTCATTTTTCTCCTCGACCTCGCCAGATTTATTTTCTGGATCGTGATGCTTGTGGGCATGGTGAATCGCCCGGCGAAGGATAAAACCATGTGAGCGCTCACCCTTATTTTTACAAACATTGTTGGCGCAGTCGTCTACTGCTTTACTACAGGAAAAACCACGCCAAAGCACGGGCATAACAAGAGCTAAAAGCGTATAAAAAAATAAAAGCCTCTCTGATTACAGGGGGGCTTTTTTATTTCGTTCCAAGAAAATTAGCCCACGTTGTAAAAGCATCACGATATTTCCGATAAGGCATGGATGGCAACCTGAGATCTTCTTTATGACGGATTCGATATTCTGTTGATGTCCTAATTCCCAAAGCTTTTGCCGCAGCACTCGCCTCTTCATAGGTTTGATACAACTGTTGACCGCGTTCAATCGATGTAGGTTCATCAATACCAAGAAAATCTCTCCAGCCTGTAAATTGTTCACCGTATATGTCATTGGGACTGCTGGGCAATCGCGGATCTTCCTTGTAACGCCTTTGATACTCCTCTCTTGTACTTATTCCCAACCCTCTTGCTGCCGTGCTGGCTTCTCCACAACTCTTGTAAAACTGCTTGCCGCGTTGTATAGAACTCAAATTTTCTGTTCCAAGAAAATCTGCCCATCCGACGAATTTATCACGATATTTCTCATGGGGGTGGGTCGGCAACCGTGGATCTTCTTTGCAACGTTTCTTATACACAGTTTGTGAGCTTATTCCCAAAGCTTTTGCCGCAGCACTCGCCTCTTCGTAAGTCTGATAAATTTCTTTTGCCCTTTCCCGGTTGCTCGGCCTGTCGATTCCCAAAAACTTTCTCCACCCCTCAAAAACACCATTGTAATTACTGTCAGGATTCGAAGGTAATCGAGGATCCTCTTTATAACGTTTGCGATATTCGTCACTTGTTGTTATGCCAAGCGCTCGAACAGCAGCAACTGCCTCTTCATAGGTTTGATACAATTCTCCTGGTTTCCTTATAACAGCTACATCGGTACCTGTACCGAGAAAATCGCCCCAACCCTTAAAACTGTCTCCGTATCTTCCAGGATCATGAGGTAATTTTGGATCTTCTTTATACCGTTTCTTATAATCTCTACTGGATGCAATACCCAAGGCTTTTGCCGCAGTACTTGCCTCCTCACAGGTCTCATAAAACTGACCACCGCGTTCTTTCAAACTGACATGCTGAGTTCCAAGAAAATCCGGCCAACTTATAAATGAAGCTCCATATTTCACATAAGGGGCTGAATGTAACCTCGGATCTTCTTTATAACGCTTTTTGTATTCCGATTCTGTCGTAATCCCTAGAGCCTTTACCGCCACACTCGCTTCCTCATAAGTCGCATAAATTTTGATCATCTCCAAACCCTCAAAAACTTTTTGTACAGCTGAAGCCAATTCTTCTTTAAATTCAGCCGCACTTTCATAAACAAAATTATGGATCCTCGAATTCTTTTCAGCAAGCGCCTTAAGCTGTTCTTTTGTTAACCCGCTCAAACTATCAAGTTCTTTCTTAGACTTATATCCCAGAACAAACGTTCGATTGGCATACTGATTATTCAGTAAAATCGCGATGTTATGATTCTTTAAATCGATAATCCAGTACGGACGAGTTCTTAAGCTATTTTCAGGAATTTTTCCGACTGTCACTTCCAGATCATCCAGCAGAATCTTTTCACCGTTAAGCTCCATGTGGAGCAATGTTTCAAGGGCTAAACTCACCCGGTTTACATCACCGCCCCTTTCCTTGATCTCTTTCCTGTCACCTGCTTCATATTCCAACTCATCAGTCGGCACAAAAACATCGGCAGCCTGGCGAATATCCAATTGAAAATCCTTCCGGAGCTTATCAATAAGTTCATTCTCTGGAAGAATTTCCGAAGAAGCGAGCATTTTGTCCCAATGAGCAATGGATTTATTCAGAACCTTGAACGGGTCATCAATACCCGCTTCTTCAATAACCTTACTAAAATCACTGTGTGTCGATTCTGCAACCTCCCTTATGGCAGCTTCAAACCCTACGAGTTTTTCAAAAACACCCCGCTTATAAATATTCCTTTTAATAACATCGGCCTCAATCTTCATCGCCTTCTTTTTGAGGCGCTTTAAATCATCATGCTTGCCTGATTGATCTTCTTTTGGATCATTCATAATACAAATGATAGTATCTATATATTATACCATAATATTATAAATCCGCACCATCGTCGCCATCATGGAAAACTACCAGCAAAAAGATGGCACTATTGCCATTCCGGAGGTTCTCCAGCAGATTTTCAATGAATCGCGGAGTGGGCAATATTGCACCTATAATTGACACCAAAACAAATAAATGGTAATATATATAGTATATATTACAAATATGAAAAACACAAAACAAAAATGGCTTTATGGCGGTGGCGGGGTGCTCGTAAGCATTTCTGATCGCAATATTCGGGAGCACAATAGACAGCGAAAACCTCCGAGTTTTTTCAAGTTCAAGGTTTGCAAAGCCTACAAAACCAGATGCTTTCCAGTTTAAACAGCCATCAAAATATGTTTAGCTTATCCTGGCGATGGAAGCACTGTTTTCAAGTATTACAACGAAAGCACAATGTGTAATGTTCTGAGTCAGGAGCCGATCCAACAACTGACCCGTACTGTTTGACATTCACCATGTCGCCAATCTCTGATCCAAAAATAAGCTACCTTCGCTTACAGAGTTTGGGATGGCAGCGGAAAACTCTACAAAGACAACAACTATTTATCAACGGCCGGTACAGCTGTTTCAACCTGGAATCCGGTTACCGTTCCTAATGGAACTTATAGCTGGAAAATAACCGGGTACGACAGTTCAAACAGCGTAGTTGCCGACTCATCGAAGTACAGTTTTACACTGGATACTGAACATCTCTAAACGTAAAAATTAACACCTAAGCCTCCTTGCTTGATAGAAGGAGGCTTTTTGTGCTATAATTATACGAAAATTAAATAAACACCAAAACCATGCTCGTACTCTCCACCGACTCACTCCGCGGCTATGGTCTCAACCGTATTTTCAACTTCGTCAAACAGGCGGGCTACGGCGGCGTTGATCTTGCCATCGATTTCAAAAATTTCGACACCCAGAACACCGAATACGTAAAGCTTCTTTCCGACCAGTACCAGATTCCGGTTGTTGCCATTCAGGTACCACAGGTTTCCAGCCCCAAAAAAATTATCGAAACCGTAAAAATGGCCAAAACACTGGGATGCCGCATCATTATTGTGCAGCCACCAAAAATTTTCGATTTCAAATATATCCAGTGGCTCAAAAACGAAATTCCAAAAATCCGTCAGAAAGAAAACATCTCCATCGCGCTGGAAAACGCCCCATCAGAAACATTTTTGGGAATCATTCCTGAACATGCCATGGGGAACATCAACGAAATGAAGAAGTTCAAACACGCCTGCATAGACACAACCCGTGTCGCACAAAAACGCGAGGACCTCATCCGTGTCTACAAGACACTCAAAAAATATATTGTCCACATCCATCTTTCCAACGTCAAACTTGGCCGCCAGTACTACCTTCCAAACGAAGGTATTCTTCCAGTTGAAAGCTTCCTGACCAAACTCAAGCAGGACAGCTTCCCGGGGAACATTGCCGTAAAAGTGAACCCAAAATTCACCGGAGCCGGCGACGATGAAAAAGTCCTCAAAACCATGCTCGACATTAAAAAGTTTTACGACACCTACTTCACCAACGTTCAGGTCATGGCCAATGCCGTACAGGAACCGGATGTTCAGGATGACGTCGAGCCGCCAAAAAAGACCGGTCTGTTTTAGTCAGTAAGTGACACCAGGTCAAAAAAAGGTTAAGCTGGATAAAGTAAAATCCAGTTTGCTTTCAGCATGATTGAAATCCGCAATCTCCACAAAGTATATGCAACCGGTGAGGAAAAAGTTACCGCCCTGAAAAATATCAACCTCACCATCAAAACGGCGAGTTCGTTGCCATCGTTGGACCTTCCGGATCCGGAAAATCAACGCTTCTCCACCTGATAGCGGGACTGGATAAAACCACGGACGGCGAAATTCTGGTGAACGGCAAAAATATCCATCGCATGAAAGACAAGGAAATTTCCGCATACCGTAACCGGGACATCGGACTGGTATTCAGGATTTTCATCTGCAATCCCATCTGACGCTCCAGGGAAAACGTGAAGATTCCTTTGATGTTCAGCAGCGGAAAAAAACGCAAGGAGTCCACAATTCACAAAAAAGCAAAGGAGCTTCTGGAACTCGTTGGGGTTGGCGAACGCATGCACCACCGTCCCTCCGAAATTTCCGGCGGCCAAAAACAGCGGACAGCCATTGCCAGAGCCATCATCAATAAACCTCGAATACTGTTGGCAGATGAACCAACAGGAAACCTGGATTCCATGACCGGCAAAAGCATCATTGATCTGCGGAAAAACTCCACAAAGCGGAAGATATGATCCTGGTGGTCGTCACCCACGACCGTGAAATTGCCAAACATGCCGACCGCATCGTCGAAATCAAAGACGGCCGTCTGATTGAGAAAAACCGTTTTGAAAAATTCACAAGCTAATAACTTTTGATACCTCACGTGTACTACCATCTCGCCCTGAAAAATCTGCTCAATCAGCGCCTGCGAACATTCCTCACAACCCTGGGACTCACGGTTGGAATTGCCTCACTGGTTGTATTTACCGGTCTGAGTTCCGGTCTTCGCCAGGCCATCTACAGCAATATTCTCAGCAATGGCCCATTGACCGAACTGACCGTTCAGGGAAAAAGTCCATCAGGAGGAATCATGAACCTTGTTCCGACCAATAATGCCAAAGCCCGCATCAGTCCACAAACCTTGGAAGAGATCAAAAAAATCCCCCACGTTACTCAGGTCTATCCTGAAATGAACTACAGTAACGTAAGCTCGCTGCAGATCTCTATTGCAGGACAGACGTTCCAGACCGACATGATGATCTTCGGACTCCCTCCTGAGTATATTCAGGACACGCTCCAAACCCCGGAGCTCCGGCAGGCATGGATGAACGCGGAAAAAAACTATCCCACAACTCCCTACCCGGCCATCATTTCACGCCGGATTATTGATATTTACAACTTCACCATTGCCGCCTCAAGCAAACTTCCGCACCTGAGTGAACGGGATCTGGCGGGGCTCAACCTGACCATCCTCCCCGACGTATCGACCTTTTTTGCCAACACCGGCAGCAGCACCAGCACCCTCAATGCAAAACTCCTGGGCTTTTCAGATAAAACTTCACTCGTAGGCATTACCCTGCCTCTGGAGGTTGTCCGGAAACTCAACCAGCAGCGCGACCCGAACTACGAAGAAAACTATCTCCGTCTGTACGTTGAAATTGACCGGGCGGAAAACACAGATACCGTCCAGAAAGCCATTGAAACAATGAACCTGGACACCTCTTCAGCAGAACAGCAGTTAAAATCTTTCGAACAGAATTTCCGTTTTATCAATCTTGGACTCAGCATGATCAGCCTGGTCATTCTGGTGGTAGCGGGACTGATGATCGCCAACACTTTCTTTTCTTCAGTCTCAGAACGGAAAAGTGAGATCGGAATTTTTCGCGCGCTCGGTGCAACCAGAAAACATATCCAGTTCATCTTTCTGACCGAAGCCGGCATGCTGGGAGTTCTTGGAGGAATTGCCGGTGTATGCGTGGGGCTTGCCGCTGAATACTTCATGAACATCCTGGCCCAGAACATTCTACCCGACCTCACCAGTAAACCCGCCTCCATTTTTGCCAACGACCTCCTGACACTGCTGGGAACCATCGCCTTCTCCATTGTTCTGAGCACGCTTTTTGCCTTTATACCGGCAACCCGCGCCGCACATATGGAACCGCTTGAAGCCCTCAACGAGTAATACACAACTTTTCAGGAGTAACATTCCGGACCCAACTGCGTTATACTCACTGAGTATTCTCTAATTTTTTTATTCTATGAAGCGTCCAGTTTCTTTGGCCGTTGTCACCAGCATTCTGGTTTCAATGGCAAGTTTTGGAGTTGTGCACGCCCAAACCAGGTTTACAGATGTGCCAAGTTCAAGCCCGTATTATAACGCAGTCCAGTGGCTCACGGATAACGGGGTTATCCAGGGCTACGGCGACGGAACATTCCGCCCAAACAATCCGGTCAACCGCGCAGAAATGCTGAAGATGATCTTCATTGCCGATGGCAACGAAGACGATGCGGACGCGGCACTGGCTTCCGCCAAACTTTTCCCGGACACCCCAAAATCTGCATGGTATGCAAAATATGTTGCCCTGGCCCGCAACCGCGGAACCGTTCAGGGGTATCCAGATGGATATTTCCGTCCGGAACGCAGCATCAACAAGGCAGAAGCCTACAAAGTTGTCCTGAAAGAGTTCTTCAACGAAACAACCATGAGCTTTGCCATCTCCCATGGCAACCTTCCAACCAGCGGAACCATGGCGTCTGATGTCAAAAAAACTGACTGGTTCATTTCATACGTCAATTTTGCGGGATTGAAAAATATTTTCGAAGCGGACAGAAGTGGATCAACAAGATTCTATCCTGCCCATGAACTGACCCGCGGGGAACTTGCTGACCTTATTTACCGCTCCAAAGCTGTAGCAGACTACTTCCCAAACAACATTGAAGCAGACAGCAGCAAATTCAACAGTAAGACCATTCCATTCACCGTAAATCTCTATAACTACAACTTCCTGGAAAGCTCAGGAAAACCAAACTTCACCATCGCCGATGACACGCATCCAGGCGCACTGATCGGATACGCAACCAAATATCCACAGTCACTCCTTACTTCAAACGGAGACACAACCAACACCCTCAAATTCCTTTCCGGCACGAACCATGACGTCCTGGACATCACCATGGTGATCAAACAGAACGCCAACAAACTCTCTCTCCAGGAGTTCTACAAGAATGAAAAACTGAACTACTTCAATGAAGCCATGACCCATGAAGACATCATGGTCAACGGTTTACCAGCTATCTGGTTCCATAAAGTCGGAGACGCCGTTGATGGCACAGATGAAGTTGTTGTTGTCCAGTTCAACAATGCCATTGCAGAAATCACCGACCTCAAGAGCCGCCATCAGCTCGATGGTGTCTTCAATTACATGGTATACAACTTCTGGTTCAAAAACTTCTCAGTCTAAACCACAGCAAGAAATCACAGGAGCCGGCCTCTGGAAAAGAGGCCGGCTCTTTTCGTAAAAAACTGAATTGGCCTTCATCCAAAAATTACGCACCAAAAAGCAAAAAATCTGTTTGACAGCAGCCCAAAAATAAATAGAATGGACTAAGCTATCAGATTTCTCCTTTATCATGAAGGAGTTCCAGAGTGAGTTTTGAGAGATAGCACTCCCGCAAAATGGCTTTCAAAGCCGATTTTGTTTTCTCCAGCATTTTATTCACTCTTCTTTCAATATGGCAAAGAAACCATCAAAGTCACCAAAGAAGGCTGCGAAGCCTATGAAAAAGGTGGCGAAAGCTTTAAAAAAGCTTGTGAAAAAAGTTGGGAAACCTGCTCCAAAAAAAGCGGTTAAACCAGCAAAAAAAGTTGTGAAGGCGGCTAAAAAGCCTGCTCCAAAAGCGGCAAAGTCCGTCAAGAAAGCCGTAAAGCCTACAATGAAACCAGCTCCAAAGGCTGTTAAACCGGCACCAAAAGCTCCAAAAGCAGCCAAGGCTCCGGTAAAAAAGGCCGCAGAACCTAAAAAAGCTGAACCAGCCGTTGCGGCAAAACAGGAGGCAAAAAAGAACCCTCCACGTGGGCAAAAACCCATTTTTGTAGACGAAAAAGCTGTAAAGGCTGCCCAGGCAAAGGTTGCGAAAGCAACTGCCAAAATGAAGGCCTCAACCTCCGTTGCTGAAGAAATTTCCAAACTCCTCCCAAAAGAAAACATTGTCATGAAGGAGGCCAGCAACCGCAAATATTTCAACTCCCGTCTGGATCAGGATGTCGTATTGCCAAACCTCATCGAAATTCAGATCGACTCTTACCGCTGGTACCTTGAAGACGGTATCCGCGAACTGCTTGATGAAATCAATCCTATTTCAGATTTCTCAGGGAAAAAACTCGAACTCCACTTTTTGGAACACTCTATTGGAGAACCAAAATACGACGCAGAAACCTGCAAATCCAAAAACCTGACCTACGAAGCTCCGCTCAAAGTACACGTCCAGCTGATCAACAAAGAGTCCGGTGAAATCAAGGAACAGGATGTTTTCCTTGGAGGCATCCCTCTCATGACCAATCGCGGTACTTTTATCATCAACGGTATTGAGCGTGTGGTGGTGAGCCAGCTCGTCCGTTCCCCAGGTGTATTTTTCTCCAAGAACGCTGCTGCTGCCGGGTACCACAACGCCAAAATCATTCCAAAACGTGGTGCATGGCTTGAAATTGAAACCGACAAAAAAGGAATCATCACTGTAAAGATCGACCGCAAACGCAAAATCCCGATCACTTCCCTGCTCCGTGTTTTTGGTTACAACACCGACAAGGAAATTCTGGAACTTTTCAAGGATGTTACGCTTGATCCCCAGCACGATTACATCTTCAACACCCTGGAAAAAGACAGCGCCAAAACTGTTGATGAAGCTTACCAGAGCATTTACCGCAAAATCCGTCCGGGTGATCTTGCGACTCCGGAAAATGCGAAGTCTCTCATCCAGTCCATGTTCTTTGACTATCGCAAATACGACATGGGTCCGGTTGCGCGCTACAAACTCAACAAACGTTTCAATATTGATATTCCAAACAACAAAGAGTTCCACACCTTCCAGATCAAGGACCTCATTGAAATTATCAAATACCTCATCCGTCTCAATAACAACGAACTCCAGGCTGACGACATTGACCATTTGAGCAACCGCCGCATCCGCGCCGTTGGTGAACTGGTCCAGAACAAATTCCGCGTAGGTCTTCTTCGTACCGACCGTATCGCCAAAGACCGTATGACGGTTATGGATCTTGAAACTGTTACTCCAACCCAGCTCATCAACTCCCGTCCAATTACAGCGGCTCTCCGTGAATTCTTTGCAAGCTCCCAGCTTTCACAGTTCATGGATCAGACTAATCCTCTGGCTGAACTGGCTCACAAACGCCGTCTCTCAGCGATGGGTCCGGGTGGTCTCTCCCGTGAACGCGCCTCCTTCGATGTCCGTGACGTACATCCATCCCATTACGGCCGTATCTGTCCGATTGCCACACCTGAAGGTCCAAACATTGGTCTCGTTGTCCACCTTGCCAGCTACGCCCGCGTAAACAAGTACGGCTTTATTGAAACTCCTTTCCGTGAAGTCGCCCACTTTGTTTTCAACAAGGCAAAAGAGCTTGAAGGCCGCACCGTCACCGAAAGCGTCACCAATCCAAAGACAAAGAAAGTTGTTGCAAAATCAGGAACCAAGATCGATGAAAAACTCGCAAAAGAGATCGAAAAGCTCGATATTGAAAAAATTGCCGTCCGCCCTTACATCAGCAAGCACGTCCGCTACTACGACGCTGACGAAGAACGCAATCTGGTCATTGCCCAGGCAAACACCCCATACAACAATAAAGACGAAATTCTTGTCGATATCGTTTCCGCCCGCAAAAACAGCGAACCAGCCATGGCGAACGTAGAAGAAATTACCCACATTGACGTTTCTCCTAAACAGATTATTTCCGAAACAACCTCTCTGATTCCTTACCTGGAACACGACGATAACACCCGTGCTTCCATGGGTTCCAACATGCAGCGCCAGGCAGTATCCCTCATCAAACCTTCCGCTCCGGTTGTTGGTACCGGTATTGAAGAAGTGGTCGCCAAAAGTTCCGGTCAGGTCGTTCTGGCTGAGGACAACGGAACCATTTCCTACGTTGACGGTGAACAGATCACCATCATCTACGACTCCGGTAAGAAAGCCATCTACAAACTTTTGAACTACGAACGCAGCAACCAGGGAACCTGTATCCACCAGCGCGCTCGCGTCAACAAAGGCCAGCGCGTTCACAAAGGTGATGTCCTTGCCGACGGTCCAGCCATTGAAAATGGTGAACTTGCTCTTGGACAGAACGTTCTCGTTGCCTACATGTCATGGCAGGGATACAACTTTGAAGATGCGGTTATTATCTCTGACCGTGTGGTAAAAGACGGTTACTTTGACTCCGTGCACATTGAAACCTTCACCATGGATGTCCGTGATACCAAGCTCGGACCTGAAATTATCACCCGCGACATTCCAAACGTCGGTGAAGCGCGCCTGAAAGATCTCGATGAAAACGGCATTATCCGTATTGGTGCCAATGTCCGTGAAGGCGATATCCTGGTCGGTAAAATTACTCCAAAGGGTGAAACAGAACTCACAGCTGAAGAAAGACTCCTCCGCGCAATTTTCGGTGAAAAGGCGCGTGATGTGAAAGACACTTCCCTCCGTCTCCCGGGTGGTGAAGGTGGAAAGGTCGTCGGCATCCAGATTTTCTCACGCAAAAATGGTGATGAACTGGCCACCGGTGTCAACCAGCAGATTCGCGTAAATGTTGCCCAGACCCGTAAAATTTCCATCGGTGATAAAGTTGCCGGACGCCATGGAAACAAGGGTGTCATTTCCATCATTGTTCCTCAGGAAGACATGCCATTCATGCCTGATGGAACTCCAATTGATGTCATCCTGAACCCGCTCGGTGTATCCGCCCGTATGAATATTGGACAGATTCTTGAAACACATACCGGTTGGGCTGCCCGCAAGCTTGGCATGAAAGTTGCTACCCCTGCCCTGAACGGTGTCACAACTGAACAGATTACTGAACTCCTCAAAAAAGCTGATCTTCCGGAAGATGGAAAAATCCAGCTCTACGACGGTCTGAGTGGTGAACCTTTTGACCATAAAACAACAGTAGGTATTGCCTACATCATGAAACTGAGCCATCTCATTGAAGACAAGATTCACGCGCGTTCCGTTGGTCCATACTCACTTGTTACCCAGCAGCCTCTTGGTGGTAAAGCCCAGCACGGTGGTCAGCGTTTCGGTGAAATGGAAGTTTGGGCGCTTGAAGCATACGGTGCCGCTCACACCCTCCAGGAAATGCTCACGATCAAATCCGATGACGTTTATGGTCGTGCCAAAGCTTACGAATCCATCGTAAAGGGTGAATCCATCCGCAAACCTCATACTCCTGAATCTTTCAACGTTCTGGTCAAGGAACTTCAGTCTCTTGGCTTGAATGTTCAGCTCCAGGTTACTGAAAACGCGGAAAAACTTGCCGAAGAAGATGAATACACTCTTGAACAGGCAGAAAAAGAAGAGACCTCATTCCTCAATGAGAACGATCCAAATCGTCCGGAAGTTGACCCTGAAGTGGAAAAGATGATGGAAGCCGAGGTTGAACCGGTAGTTGCCAACACTCCTGGCATGGAAGAAGAGACCATTGACGAACTCGAAGCCGTTGAAGAAGGCGAAATGGATACCATGGGAGTAAAAACTCCTCAGGAAGGTGACGAAGGGTACATCGAGGAAGAACCTGAAGTCGATTTTGAAAGCATTGAAGGTCCAACTGCAGAAGAGCTCGCAGAGGCTGAAAAACTCGAGAAAGAGATTCTCGAAGAAGACGAAGCCTAATCACCCCGGTCACACACTCCCCTCCCTTATACTCTATACCCCTGAGACATGCGCAGTGTTAACAAAGTGATTCTCATCGGAAATCTCACCCGGGACCCTGAAGTCCGTCAAACTCCAAATGGACAATCGGTAACAACCTTTGGCATCGCCACCAACCGTGAATGGGTAACGCGCGATGGCCAGCGTCACACCTCAAGCGAATATCATGAAATTGTAGCATGGTCACGCCTCGCTGAGATCTGTGGAAAATTCCTGAAGAAAGGAAAACTTATCTACATCGAGGGATACCTCAAAACCCGCAGCTGGGACACCCCTGAAGGTATCAAAAAATTTAAAACGGAAATCGTGATCCAGGACATGATCATGCTGGAAAAACGCCAACAGGGCGAAGGTGAAATGGATTACATCCCCGAAGAAGGCGCCATGGAACAGAACATGGCTCCGGGGAACCTTCAGCCGGAAGAGCCCGTACGCCAGCAGTCTGCTCCTGCACAGGCACCGCGGCCGGCACCGGTCGCCGCACCACCGGCACCAAAAGAACCGGTGGCTGTCGCAAAAAGTTCAGGTCCCATCGACATCGACCAGGATCTTGGACTCTAGCAAAGAGCTTTCCTACGCTATTAAAAATTTTATTACTAATTAATTCACATCCACATGTCAATGAATCCAAATGACAAAAAGGATACGCTGCTCGACAATTTTGACGCAATTGCGGTGTCGGTGGCTTCTCCAGAAGAGATGCTCTCCTGGTCATACGGGGAAGTAAAAAAACCGGAAACCATCAACTACCGCACCCAGAAACCTGAACGCGACGGTCTGTTCTGTGAACGTATTTTTGGACCAACCAAAAACTGGGAATGTTACTGCGGAAAGTATAAAAGAATCCGCTACCGTGGCGTTATCTGTGAAAAATGTGGAGTTGAAGTTACCCGCTCAGCTGTACGCCGTACCCGTATGGGACACATCAAACTGGCCGTACCGGTGACCCATATCTGGTTTCTCCGTTCCACACCAAGCCGTATTGGTCTCTTGATCGATCTTCCGATCAAGGCGATCGAACAGGTCGTTTATTTCGCAGCGTACATCGTGACATCCATGGATGAAAAAGCAAAAGCGGAGGCCAAAGAACAACTTACTGCTGAATACAAAACCATCCGCAAAAAACTCCAGGATGAGTTTGGGAAAAAGTCCGATGAAAACCGTGACGAAGATGCCGAAGAAGGATCCAAGCAGGAAAAAATGGAAAAGGGCTACTCTTCCAAACTGGAAGAGCTCGATGAACAGCACCGTACAGCCAAAGATGAGCTCGAAGGCATCAAAGTAGGAAAAATTTATTCTGAACTCGAGTACCGCGACATGTCCATGAAATTCGGCCATGTCTTCAGAGCCGGCATCGGCGCGGAAGCAATCCGCACTATTATCCAGAACCTTGATCTGGACAAGCTGATCGAACAGCTCGAAAAAGATCTCAAAAAAGCTTCCGGACAAAAGCAGAAAAAAATCATCAAGCGCATTAAACTGGCTGGCTCCCTGAAAAAAGCCAGCATCAAAGCCGAGTGGATGGTCATGACCGTTCTTCCGGTTATCCCACCGGACCTTCGTCCAATGGTTCAGCTCGACGGTGGACGTTTTGCCGCTTCCGATCTTAATGATCTTTACCGCCGCGTCATCAACCGCAACAACCGTCTTAAGAGACTGATGGCCATCGGCGCACCAGAAGTTATCTGCCGCAATGAAAAACGTATGCTCCAGGAAGCAGTTGATACTCTTCTGAACAACAGTGCACGCCAGGGAAAAACCGTCTTTAACTCCGGTGACAAGCGCAAGCTCCGCTCCCTTTCCGACATGCTCAAGGGTAAGCAGGGACGCTTCCGTCAGAACCTCCTCGGTAAACGTGTGGACTACTCCGGCCGTTCCGTTATTGTGGTTGGTCCAAAACTCAAGCTCCACCAGTGTGGTCTGCCAAAATCCATGGCACTTGAACTCTTCAAGCCATTTGTTATCGGCCGCCTCATCCGCGACGGCTATGCCCACAACATCAAGAATGCTGAAAAACTCATCCAGGGAAACCGCAAAGAGGTCTGGGATATTCTTGAAGAGGTCACCAAAAATCACTACGTACTTTTGAACCGCGCTCCGACCCTTCACCGTCTTGGTATCCAGGCATTCCAACCGGTACTGGTTGAAGGTAAAGCCATCCAGATTCATCCGCTCGTCTGTGCAGCCTTCAATGCGGACTTTGACGGTGACCAGATGGCCGTTCACGTCCCACTTTCACGTCAGGCTCAAACAGAAGCCCGTGAACTGATTGTATCCGCGAAAAACCTGCTGAAACCTTCCGCCGGTGAACCGATTGTGGCTCCAATTCAGGACATGGTTCTTGGATGCTACTACCTCACCAAGATGACCAAGGGAAAGAAAGGTGAAGGCATGATCTTCAGCTCACTCGATGAGGCCATGCTGGCCTACAACCTGGGCCACCTCCATCTTCAGTCCCCAATCAGCGCCCGCGTCAATGGCAAGATTATTGAAAACACCAGCCTTGGCCGTCTGATCTTCAACAGCTTCATTCCAGAAGAGCTTGGTTACATCAACGACAACGTTGGAAAAAAACAGCTTTCCGGAATCATTGCCAAGAGTTTCAACAAGTGCGGCATCGAACGCACAGCCATCGTTGCCGATGATCTCAAGCGCATCGGTTTCATGTTCGCAACCCGTTCAGGTATTTCCACATCAGCGGCGGACATGCTCATTCCAAAAGAAAAAGTTGGCATTATCGACAAAGCTTCAGACAAAGTTCAGGAAATCACCAGTCTGTACGACCAAGGTCTTGTTACGGACGACGAACGGTATAACGCAACCATCAAGGTCTGGTCCCAGGCAAAATCTGACATCACCGACCTCATGATCAAGAACATTCCGGAAGAGAATGATCTCTACTACCTGGTAGACTCCGGCGCCCGCGGTAACTGGGGACAGATTACCCAGCTCTGTGGTATCAAGGGCCTCGTTGCCAACCCTGCCGGACGTACGATCGAACTCCCAATTAAGTCCAACCTCAAGGAAGGATTCACCATTTTGGAATACTTCATTGCAACGCACGGTGGACGTAAGGGTAAATCCGATACGGCGCTCAAAACGGCTGAAGCCGGTTACCTGACCCGTCGTCTCGTCGATGCCGTACAGGACATCATCATCAAGGAAGAAGATTGTGGAGCAACTGAAGCTCACCTCGTCACCCGTGAAGAAAGTGAAAAGATCGGTGAAAAATTTGAAAACCGCATCTATGGCCGCGTACTGGCAAAACCTGTTGCTGATCCAAAAACTGGTGAAGTTATTCTCGAAAAAGACACTGAGATCGACACTGAATCCATTCAGGCCATTCAGAAATCGAAAGTTGACCGTGTTGAAGTATTCTCCGTGATGACCTGCCGCACTGAAGGTGGTATCTGCGTCAAGTGTTATGGAAAGGATCTTGGCGACAACAGAACCGTCAAAATCGGTACACCTGTTGGAATTATTGCCGCCCAGTCCATTGGTGAACCAGGTACCCAGCTCACGATGCGTACCTTCCACATGGGTGGTGTAGCCGGTGAAGGCGATATTACCCAGGGTTTGACCCGTGTTGAAGAACTTTTTGAAGCACGCAGTCCAAAAGCCCAGGCCGTCCTGGCTGAAATCAGTGGAAAGGTAAAAATCAGCGCCAAAGGCAATCTGTCTGAAATCACCATTACTTCCGAAAAGCCGATTGAAAAGCCATATGAAATCTCTGCCGATTTCACGCCAAGCGTCAAGGAAGGCGATAAAGTAAAAGAGAAAGACGTCATTGCAAAATCAAACGTCAACAAGAACGTTGTTCGCTGTGAAGAAAACGGCAAGGTAACACGCGTAACTTCCGACACGGTCTACATCATGACCGAAAACAGCGTAGAAAAGACCTACAAAGTTCCATTTGGTAAAACACTCAAGGTAAAAAACAACCAGATGATCAACCGCGGAGAACCTCTCACCAGCGGACATTTCAATCTCCGCGAACTCATGAAACTGACGGACATCTACACCGTTCAGAAGTACATCATGACTGAGGTTCAAAGCATCTATGCCTCCCAGGGTCAGACCATTAACGACAAACACATTGAAATTATCGCCCGCCAGATGCTTTCCAAGGTTCGCGTTCTGGACGCCGGCGACTCAACATTCCTCCCTGGAGAAATTACCGACATTATCACCCTCGAAGTGACCAACCGCGCCCTCGACAAAGAAGGGAAGAAAAGGGCAAAATCCGAACGTCTTCTTCTGGGTCTTACCCGTATTGCCCTTCATACTGAAAGCTGGCTTTCCGCAGCATCCTTCCAGGAAACCATCCGCGTGCTCGTTGAAGCTGCGACCACCAAAAAAATCGACATTCTTGAAGGTCTCAAGGAAAACGTTATCATCGGTAAACTTATTCCAGCCGGTGAAACATACCGCAAACGTCATCTGGAAGACCAGAAAGGAAAAGCTGCCGCAACACTGGAAGCTCTGGAAGTTGCTCCCCAGGTTGAAACCATCAAGAAGTACGCTGTCGTATAACCGTCAACTTCTCTTGCATTTAAGGCCTGGCCCGTGTAAATTAGGCAGGCCGATCGCCCAAAAGCGATCCATTCACTTGTCCAATAAACCGTTCATAACCCACAAAAAATGCCAACCATCAATCAATTAGTCCGCAAATCCCGCCGCAACAAGATCAGGAAAAGTAAAGCTCCTGCCCTGCTGAGCATCAAGAACACCATCAAAAATCAGGATTTTAGTCTGAACTGCCCACAGAAGCGCGGTGTATGCATCAAGGTTGGTACCATGACACCAAAGAAACCGAACTCCGCTCTCCGCAAGTTCGCCAAGGTTCGTCTGACCAATGGCATTGAAGTGAACGCTTACATTCCGGGTGAAGGCCACAACCTCCAGGAACACTCCGTTGTTCTGATCCGTGGCGGCCGTGTAAAAGATCTTCCGGGTGTACGTTATCATATTGTCCGCGGAAAACTTGATACCCAGGGAGTACAGAACCGCAAACAGGGACGCTCACTGTACGGCCAGAAGAAACCGAAAAAATAGTACCGGGTGATAAGGCTTCGGCCAAACACCGGCTCACAAACATCTACCTAATACTTTCTTAATAACAATGGCACAGAAACGCTCACAATTCATCCCGGAAGGATCCAATCCTCTCCAGGAAAAGTTCATCAACTACCTCATGAAGGAGGGAAAAAAGAACGTTGCACGCCGTATCTTCAAGGAAACCATGCAGGTTCTTACTGAAAAAGGCCAAAAAGAACCTGTTAAAACTTTTGAGAAGGCGATCGAAATGGTGAAGCCAACGCTTGAGATCCGTCCAAAACGTATCGGTGGCGCGGTATACCAGATTCCAATCGAAGTAAAACCTGGCCGTCAGCTCATGCTTTCTTTCCGCTGGATTCTTGACTCTGCCCGCAGCAAAAAAGGCCAGCCAATGGCAAAGAAACTTGCCGATGAACTTCTGAGCGCTTCCAACGGAGAAGGCAATGCCATCAAAAAGAAAGATGACACCATCAGAATGGCACAGGCCAACAAAGCTTTTGCTCACTTTGCAAAATACTAAGAGCTTCCCCCCACAACTTCAAAAGCCCCGCTCGTTACCTCGCGGGGCTTTTTTGTTTCCCGGCATGGCAGTACAATAAGCCTACCATTACCACTCAACCATCATGAACAATTCGAAATTTTCCCTGGAATGCACGGCAGACTGGATCATGCGTATAGCTCTGGCACTCATTTTTGTAACAGCCGGATATAAAAAACTTTTTATTCTTGGACCAGACAAGTTTGCAGCAACAGTAAATATTCCGGTAATGCTCGGCTGGTGTGCCGCATTGGGTGAACTTGGAGCGGGAGTCGGAATTCTTGCCGGAGGTCTCATGAAGAGCAGTAAAGGGAAACTCATCACCAAAGCCAGCGGAGCCATGGTAGTTCTCATAATGATCGCAGCCTTTGGGCTGGTAAAAATCAACGGATTCAGTAACGGATTTTTAAACGGTTCAGGGAATGTACGATCTCATCGCCATAACTGCCATTGCCCTCTATTATACGCTCAAATACGATCATAACCGTCACTCATGAACCCGAAGCACGAACTCAAAGCCATCCTTGTCGACTGCATTCCTCCAGGCACAACCAAAGAAGAAGCCGAACACCGTTTAACCGAAGCTGAAAGTCTTATCAAAACCTACGGCGGGCTTGTTGTCATCAAAAAAATCCAAAAACGGCAAACTCCGGACTACCGTACCTTCATTGGCAGCGGAAAACTGGAAGAGATTATTGCAGAAAGCAAAAGTCTGGATGCCAATATCCTGATCATCAACAACGAACTCAAACCTCACCAGACTTTCAACATCAACGAAAGACTCCGTCAGGAAGCCGAGAAAGAAAAAAAATCTGCCACAGACCCGGCTGTAAAAGGAAAAATTCATAAAGAGCTCCGCGAACCGCTCCAGGCGTGGGACCGCATCGATGTGATTCTCAAAATTTTCCAGAAACACGCCACAACCCGTGAAGCCCGACTGGAAATTGAACTCGCCAGCATCAAGCACATGGGACCACGCATTTTTGGGATGGGTATGCAGCTTTCACGTCAGGGTGGAGGTATTGGAACGCGCGGATCAGGTGAAACCAACATTGAAGCCATGAAACGCCATCTTTCCAAAATGGAGTTCCGCATCAAGCAGGAACTGGATGCCTGTAAAAAAGTCCGCAAAGTTCACCGTGACGGACGCAAGCGCCTGGAACTCAAAACGGTAGGAATTATCGGATACACCAATGCCGGCAAATCAACATTGCTCAACAGCCTCACCAAAAAAGGTGCTTATGCCGCCGACAAGCTTTTTGCCACACTGGACACACGGGTCGGGAAAATGTTTATCGAAAATATCAACAAAGAGGTGCTCGTCTCGGACACCATTGGCTTTATTGAAAATCTTCCAACAACGCTTATCCAGTCGTTTCAGTCCACGCTTGAGGAAAGTATTGAAGCGGATATTCTCCTCCACGTTATCGACATCAGTGATCCGCGGTTTCTGCAAAAGATCGAAGTGGTGAACGAAATCCTTTTTCAGATCGAATCACTGATGAAACCCACCATTTACGTCTTCAATAAGATTGACCGGCTTCCAGCAGAACAACGCGCACAGTTTGAAAGTGATGACATGACCGGTGACAACCTCATCCTGCCAAACAGAGCTCAGCTCAAGGAGCGCTTTGGAGTATTCCATCCCGTGTTCGTCTCCGCGGAAAGAAAAGAAGGGCTGGCTGAGCTCAAAAAAACACTCGGGGAAGCCCTTTTTCCCCATCCATCAGCTCCAAGCGCAACGGGCGTTCTGGATGTCATTCAACAACTGAAACAAACCCGCCAGCTCAGGAATTTCGTTCAAAAAAAACGGGAACAGCAGCCCTAGCCGCGTCAGGCTTTTTGATGTGGCTTTACAACAGCTTTCTGTCCCTCAAAAAATTCCACCAGGTTATACAGTACAAAAACACTGCTCACCAAAAGAGCCGGCTCCATAAAGTGATAGGCAATATTCAGTCCAAAAATAATGATCGCCAGAACAATCACCAGCAAAGACTCATGAAGCTGAATCTGGGAACGGTCATACTTGGAAAGAAGAAGACTGACGTATTTTCGCAATTCTTCAAGTCGCGACTTCATGGACTGCCGCTTTCCGGGAATCGGAATCAGCAAAAAAAGATAAATATAGTAGGCAATAAAATAAACAAAAGAGATGCCGTAGGCAAAAGCTTCCCACCCATGACTCAGGGCATCCGGATTCTCCAGAATACCCAGCAGTGGAGCAACAACGGTCATCCAGCTCATCACCAGCACCATCAGAAAAAACCATACGGTCAGCGATATTTTGAAAAAAGCATTGAGCTCCCAATCGGTAAAAGCGTTCAAAAAAACCATTACCGTAAAGGCAAGCGGAATTGATAATAAGGGATTCAAAAAGATTCCCTGGCCAAAAGCAGCAAACAGCAGATACCAGAAAACAAGGGTAAACACGAGCATCGTCCGCTCTTTAATGACCGGAAGAATTTTTTCCTGAAAAAGAAGCACCGTCATCACGGCGACCATCACAAAATACCCAAAAAGATGCGTGTCCAGATGATACCCAACCTCTCTTTTCCCCTTGATAAAAGCAACAAGGGAAATAATAAAAACTCCAAAAAACTTCCAGAGATTTTCACGGCTGGGAAGCCCCTCATTTTTTCTTAAAATCGTGAAAGCTTCCAAAGCAACACCAAGACCAAAAAAGAGAATGATATCAATATTCATGACTCTGAATAATAAACTAAAGCCCCATGGATTTTACATCAGCCAGAACCTCAGCGGCATGATTGGCAGGCTGAACTTTTTCATAATGCTTTACCAGAACACCCGACCGGTTAATCAAAAATGATTCACGGACAATTCCCATGTACTTTCTGCCAAACATGGATTTTTCCTTCCAGACACCGTACGCATTCACAACTTTTTTCTCAGTATCGGCAAGCAGCGGAAAATTCAGGTGGTGTTTCTGTTTGAATTTGGCATGGGACTTCACATCATCAACACTCACGCCCAGCACCTGAACACCTGCAGCCTTCAAATCGTTCATCCGGTCGCGCAAACATTGAGCTTCAATCGTACATCCGGGCGTCATGTCTTTGGGATAAAAATAAAGAAGCACGATTTTTCCATGAAATTCATCAAGCGTCCGCTGACGCCCCTCATCATCCAAAAGTTGAAAGTCCGGAGCCTTCTTGCCAAGAAAATAGGTCATAACAGGAAACAAAAATTATAGACACATCTTATCCCGAATATTGACAAAAACAAGCCGGAACCTTATGGTAACCAACCAACATCATTGCAACCAAATATGTCTATCAACCAATTCCGTAAAATCCACGACGCAGGCCCCCAGCCAGAACGAAGGGTTGTAGGAGCACACATTCTCACTCCTCCAAAAACCTTTTACAAAAAAGAGGTCATTGACGGTCTCCAGCAAGATTACAAAAAAAAACTCGACCGCGCGTTAAGAAACGTTCAAAAAAACAGTCTTCAAGATCGAATCATAAGACAAAGACATCAAGATGAACTCGCTGGAGCAACACGGATGTATAAGATATTTCGGAAAAACGGCCACCGCAACGAAACATATTCCACCACTGCAGGTATCAAAATTTACACCACAAGTTCAGGGGTTCTTTATGTAACCGACGGAAAAATATTCGAAGATGCACACCTCACCAGGGATGATTTCACCGAAGTCGAGCACAACACCTGGGCTCTGGAACTTGCCCGCGGCAGTTTTGCCCAGGGAGGTTTGCGCGGCAACTATGGTGAAGAGATGACCGTAAACCATACTTCCAAAGAAAAAAGCTGGGGCGTCAAAACCACCGGACGCTTCACCATCCCCCTCATGGACCTTTACCGCATCGAAGGAACAGCCGATGAATCTCCCGACCTCTGGCAAAATCCAAACTACACCTGGGATTTCAGACCAAAACCAAAAAAATAACTGGCATGTCTAAGGTTTACAATTCTAAACACCCATCGCCTTGACTTCCCCATCCCAATAAATATAATACGAAAGCCCTCCCACAGGGCTTTCTATTTTTCAATAATTAACCATCCCATCCATATGGCGGAAGACCTCAGTAAACTACGTAACTTCGGTATTATTGCGCACATTGATGCCGGTAAAACCACCACAACGGAACGCATCCTTTTTTACACCGGAAAAAACTACAAGATCGGTGAAGTGCATGAAGGTGCTGCTACCATGGACTGGATGGAACAGGAACGTGAACGCGGCATCACCATTACTTCCGCCGCTACCACCTGCGCCTGGAAAGAATGCCGCTACAACATTATTGATACTCCGGGCCACGTTGATTTCACGGCTGAAGTTGAACGCTCTCTTCGCGTACTTGATGGAGGTGTCGTCGTCTTCGACGGCTCACAGGGTGTAGAACCACAGTCAGAAACCGTATGGCGCCAGGCCGACAAATATGAAGTTCCACGTATGGCCTTCGTCAACAAAATGGACAAAATTGGTGCCGATTTCTACATGTCCATCGAATCCATATGGGACCGTTTGAGCAAGAGCGCCGTAGCAATTCAGCTTCCGATCGGCATGGAAAGCAGCTTCAGTGGAGTTGTTGATTTGATGCAGATGAAAGCTTTCACCTTTGAAGGAAAACACGGTGAAATCATCAAGGAGATTCCAATCCCGGAAGATATGCAGGAACAGGCGAAAAAATACCGTGCAACTCTGGTAGAAAAAATTGCAGAAGCAAATGATGAAATGATTGATAAATTCCTCAACGGTGAAGAGTTCACCATGGAAGAGCTCATCAAGGGTATGCGCTCCGCTGTTGTCCGCAACAAACTCTATCCGGTATTCTGCGGTTCAGCTTTGGCCAACAAGGGCGTTCAGCTCGTCCTTGATGGTGTCAATGCCTACCTGCCTTCCCCTCTTGATATCGGTGCGGTTAAAGGAACCAATCCTGACACCGGCGCAGAAGAGGAACGCAGCATGAAAGAAGACCAGCCGTTCTCAGCACTCGTCTTCAAAATCATGACGGATCCGTTTGTGGGTAAACTCGCGTATTTCCGTGTGTACTCAGGAAAACTCACATCAGGTTCTTACGTCCTGAACACATCAAACGGCAACAAGGAACGTATCAGCCGTCTCCTCCAGATGCATGCGAACAACCGTAACGAAATCAAGGAAGTACATGCCGGAGATATTGCTGCAACCGTAGGTTTAAAAGGAACATTTACAGGTCACACCCTCTGTGACGAAGACAAACCAATTATTCTTGAATCCATTACCTTCCCTGAACCGGTTATCCAGATTGCCATTGAGCCAAAAACCAAGGCCGATCAGGAAAAAATGGGCATCGCTCTCCAGAAACTTGCGGAAGAAGATCCAACCTTCCAGGTCAAATCCAACGAAGAAACCGGACAGACCCTCATCGCCGGAATGGGAGAACTTCACCTCGACATTATCGTTGATCGTATGAAACGTGAATTCAAGGTTGAGGCAAACATCGGCCGTCCACAGGTTGCCTACCGTGAAACCATCCAGACCGAAGTAGACTGTGAAGAAAAATATGTCAAACAGTCCGGTGGACGTGGTCAGTATGGTCACGTAAAAATGACGATTGCCCCAAACGAACCTGGAAAAGGCTATGAATTCGTAAACAAAGTCGTGGGTGGTAAAATTCCACGTGAATTCATCCCGGCTGTTGATAAGGGTATTAAAGAAGCTTTGACCCGCGGTATCCTTGCCGGCTATCCAGTCGTAGATGTCAAAGTTGAACTCTATGATGGTTCGTACCATGATGTGGATTCCAACGAACTTGCCTTCAAGATCGCAGGATCCATGGCTTTCCAGAAAGGAGCCAAACAGGCATCTCCGGTCATTCTTGAACCGATCATGAAGGTAGAAGTCACCACACCGGAAAATTTCTTCGGTGATGTTATGGGAAATCTCAGCTCAAAACGTGGCCAGATTTACGATACAACCGCACGTGGTATGGCCAAGGTCATTCACGCCCGCGTTCCACTTGCTGAAATGTTTGGCTATGCAACCGATCTCCGTTCCATGACCCAGGGCCGCGCCGCCTACTCCATGGAGTTCGACCACTACGAAAAAGCTCCAAACAACGTTGCCGAAAAGATCATTGCGGAAAAGACGAAGTAATTTTCCTCAGGGAATAGAAGAAAAAGGCGGTTCATACGAACTGCCTTTTTTGTTTCAAAAAGAAACTGCTATGATGACAGCAGCATTACCCATTTTCTATGTCTTCCTCCTCCATCGGCGTCATCGGCCTCGCGGTCATGGGCGCCAACCTTGCCCGCAATTTTGCCAGCCGGAACATCCACACTTCTGTTTTTAACCGGACTTACGAAAAAACCGAAACACTGCTCAAAGAACACGGCAATGAATACCTCCACGGTTTCAGGGAACTCAACGAATTCATCAGCTCACTGGAAAGTCCGCGCCGGGTACTCATCATGGTCCAGGCTGGCCAGGCTGTTGATGAGGTGATTACCCAGCTTATTCCCCTGCTCCAGAAAGATGACATCATTATAGATGGAGGCAACTCCGACTATCACGACACCATCCGCCGCACCCGGACTCTGGAAGAAAAAGGACTCCATTTTGTCGGCATGGGCGTTTCCGGCGGAGAAGAAGGCGCGCTCAAGGGCCCCAGCATCATGCCAGGAGGGACAGACCATTCCTGGAACGCTCTCAAGCCTCTCCTTGAAAAAATTGCCGCAAAAGATTTCGCAGGCAACAGCTGTGTAGCCCACATTGGCACAGATGGCGCCGGCCATTATGTCAAAATGATCCATAACGGAATTGAGTACGCCATCATGGAAATCATGGCGGAAATCTATGACTCGCTCAGAAAATTCAACCATCTTGATGCCGCAGAAATCAGTGAAGTGTTTGCCAAACTCCATCAGGGCAAACTGAAATCTTTCCTTTTCGAAATCGCCATTCCGGTGCTCGCGCAAAAAGACAACATGGCGGAAGGATTTCTTGTAGATAAGATCCTGGACAAAGCAGGACAAAAAGGCACCGGCGCCTGGACAACTGTTGATGGTGCACTCAGAGGAATTTCCATTCCTACGATTACCCAGGCGGTTTTTGCACGATCAACCTCAGCGCAAAAAAGCCTGCGTCAAAAACTCAGCCAGCAGTACGGAAAACTCAAAGAACAGATCTCAACAGAAATTCCGTCATCCAAAACACCGTTCACACCGGAACTCGTAAGTTTTCTTGAACAGGCGCTCTACTGCGCCGTCATGCTCTGTTACGCTGAAGGACTGTTTCTCATCAGTAAAACGGCCAAAGAACAAAACTGGAATATCGACCTCAGCGAGGTCTGCCGCATCTGGCAGGGTGGCTGCATTATCCGTTCAGAGCTCCTCAAAACCCTCACAGATATCTACAAAAAAAATCCCGCCATTGAGCATCTCCTGTGCGCAGCAGAAATGCAGAAGATCATTGAAGAAAACATAAGTGCACTCCGCCGGATCGCAGCCGACAGTGTCCGTCTTGGACTCCCGATGCCATCACTCGTTGCAACCGTAAACTCCTTCGACGCGCTGACTTCGGAAGAGCTTCCGGCAAACTTCATTCAGGGGCTTCGCGACTATTTCGGCGCGCATACATACGAGCGCAAAGACCAGCCGGGAATTTTCCATTTCACCTGGTTCGAGGATCATCAGTAATCACCCTGAATGCACCTTTTGAAAATCTTGCAAAAATCCCTTGCAAACGCTTTTTTTTTCCTATAATATCCTTTCGCATTTGACGGCAAAAAAGTTCGCTGTATACCCAGAAACAAGCAGAAAGAGCCGGAAGACAGCCGTCATCAATTCCGTTCAATAAATTAAATACTTAAACTACTAACACTTAATCACTCATTAAATATATGGCAGACGTATTTAATAGAAACAAGGTACACGTAAACGTCGGTACAATTGGTCACGTTGACCATGGTAAAACAACTTTGACAGCGGCAATCACCATGTATTGCGCAACCAAAGGTATGGCCAAGGCCCGCAAGTACGATGAAATTGATAACGCTCCTGAAGAAAAGGCTCGTGGTATTACCATTGCAACCTCACATCAGGAATATGAAACTGACAAACGTCACTATGCTCACGTCGACTGTCCAGGGCATGCCGACTACGTTAAGAACATGATTACTGGTGCCGCTCAGATGGACGGTGCTATTCTCGTATGTTCAGCTGCTGATGGTCCAATGCCTCAGACACGTGAACATATCCTCCTTGCTAAACAGGTAAACGTTCCTTACATCGTCGTATTCATGAACAAGATGGATATGGCTGATCCAGAAATCGCTGAACTTTCAGAAATGGAAGTAAAGGAACTCCTCAAGAAATACGGCTTCGACGCTGACAAGACTCCTTTCATCCGTGGTTCCGCTCTCAAAGCTATGGAAAACCCTGGTGATGCTGCTGCTACAAAATGCATCCAGGATCTTCTTGATGCTCTCGACAGCTACATCCCAGATCCAAAACGTGAACTCGACAAGCCATTCCTTATGCCGGTAGAAGATGTCTTCTCCATCAAGGGTCGTGGTACGGTTGCAACCGGCCGTATTGAAACCGGTATCGTTAAGATCAATGAAGAAGTTGAAGTTCTTGGTATTCTCGAAACACGCAAGGTAGTTGTTACCGGCGTTGAAATGTTCAAGAAGCTTCTCGACCAGGGTCAGGCAGGTGACAACGTTGGTCTCCTCCTCCGTGGTGTTGAACGTGAAGATATTGTCCGTGGTCAGGTTCTTGCTAAACCAGGCACCATCAAGCCACACACCAAGTTTGAATCTGAGGTATATGTACTGACCAAGGAAGAAGGTGGTCGTCATACTCCATTCTTCAAGGGTTACAAACCTCAGTTCTACGTCCGTACAACCGACGTAACTGGTGCTATTGAACTTCCAGCAAACGTAGAAATGGTTATGCCAGGCGACAACATCAAGATGAATGTTGAACTTGGTTCCCCTATTGCTCTTGATGAAGGTACCCGTTTCGCTATCCGTGAAGGTGGACGTACGGTAGGTTCCGGTGTCGTTACCAAGATTATTGCGTAAATCTTACGCCCCCCTCTGATCCTTAACTTTTTGAAAAGAAATGGCAGCTAAACAGAAAATTCGCATCAAGATCCAGGCATATGACCACAAAGTAGCGGATGACTCGGCAAGACTCATTATTGAAACCGCAGAAAGAACAGGTGCGATCGTAGCTGGTCCGATTCCTCTTCCAACAAAGATTGAAAAGTATACCGTAAACCGTTCAACCTTTGTCCATAAAAATGCAAGAGATCAGTTCGAGATGAGAACTCACAAAAGACTTATTGATATCACCGAAAGTACTCCTAAGACAATCGACTCACTTACAAATCTCAGCCTTCCTGCCGGCGTCGACATTGAAATCAAGATGCTCCAGGCGGCCTAGATAACAACCGTTCGCGGTGCGAACACAATCCAACATTGAAAGGGTAAAACCAGACTATGTTGAAGCGAAGCGCGGGTTCTCCGGGGATCAAATCCCCCCGCCCTCTGGGCAGAATCTTCACTTCCGTCCCCCGCTCCCTGCGGGACTAAGACTTAACCTCTATTCTTATGACCGGTTTGATCGGTAAAAAATTAGGCATGACGAGAGTCATTCAAGACGATGGCCGCGTGATCCCAATGACAGTGATCCAGTGTGAACCAAATGTAATCGCACAGATCAAGACTGTCGAAAAAGATGGATATCCGGCGATAGTCCTGGGATTTTCCCAGTTGAAAAAACCTACAAAGACCCAGAAGTTCCGTGTACTGAAAGAGTTCCGCATTAAAGGAGATGAACAGGTGAACAAAGGTGACACCATCACCGTAGAAATGTTCAAGGAAGGTGATGTTGTAAGCGTAACAGGAACTTCCAAGGGTAAAGGTTTCCAAGGTGTCGTCAAACGTCATCACATGGCGGGTGGTCCTGCATCTCACGGTTCCCATTTCCACCGTGAACCTGGTTCCGTAGGTGCCCGTGCAAAACCTGGTAAAATCCTCCGCGGTAAACGTCTTCCAGGCCACATGGGTGATGAAACCGTTACCATCCGCAGCTCAGTCGTTTACCTGGACAGCAAAAAGAACATCGTTGGTATCAAAGGCGCCGTTCCTGGAAGCAACAACGGCATTGTATCTCTCAAGAAACTTAACTAATTGCAACTTACGTCATCATGGCTAAAATCACACTTTACAACCAGCAAGGAGAAAAAACCGGAGATGTTCAGGCTTCAGATACCATCTTTGGCGCAAAGTTTAACAAGGATCTTATCCACCAGGCACTCGTTCGTCAGCAGGCAAACGCCCGCGTCAGCGAAATTACCTACACCAAGACCAAGGGTGAGGTACGCGGTGGCGGAAGAAAACCTTACCCTCAAAAAGGTACAGGCCGTGCCCGTCAGGGTTCCATCCGTAATCCTCATTGGAAGGGTGGTGGCGTAGCTTTCGGTCCAAAGAACGACCGTAACTACACCCAGATGATGCCAAAGAAACAGCGCCGTCTCGCACTGTTCTCAGCGCTCTCTGAAAAACTCCGTGATGGTAAAATTATCGCACTGGACAAGTATGACTCCAAAGAAGTGAAGACAAAGACCTTCATGTCCATGCTCCACAAGCTTCCGATTGAAAAAGACGTCCTGATTCTCATTCCGGAAAAAGACAACACCGTTCAGAAATCAAGCAGCAACCTTCCATTCGTGAAAACCATGTTGGTAAACTACCTGAACATCCGCGATCTTCAGCGTTTTGACCAGATCCTGTTTTTCGAAAAAGCGCTCAAGAAAATGGAAGAACTCTTTCTTTCCGAGAAAGACTAATCCAACTCACGACCTATATCCTAAGAACTAATCAATCACAATGGACGCACTCTACTCACTCATCAAGCCGGTTGTTACAGAAAAAGCTACAGAGCTCAACGCCAAACTGAAGTATGCATTCTGGGTCAACCGCAAGGCGACCAAGATCGACATCAAACGCGCCATCAAGGAGGTTTATGGAGCTGATGTTGATACCGTCCGTATCATGAACACCCCTGCCAAAAAACGCATGGCACGCCGCATGGTTGTAGACAAACGCCCGGCCATGAGAAAAGCCATCATCACGCTCAAAGGAGGTAAAAAGCTTGATGTTACCAAGATCGGTAAAGAGGTCAAGAAATAATATCCCCCTGCAACATTTTCGCACACTCAACCATATACCTTATATCTGACAACAATGGGATTCAAGAAATATAAAGCAACTACGCCCTCTCGCAGATTCATGAGCTCCAACACTTTTGAGGAGATCACGAAATCACGTCCGGAAAAGCGTTTGACCAAGAGTTTCAAGCGCCGTGCAGGTCGCAATCACCAGGGTAAAATTACTGTTCGTCATCAGGGTGGCGGTCATAAACAGCTCTACCGCATGATCGACTTCAGCCAGCGTGAAAAAGTGAACATTCCTGGAAAGGTCGTTGCTGTTGAATACGATCCAAACCGCACATGTTTCATCATGCTGGTGAACTATGCTGATGGCGACAAGCGCTATCATCTCGCTCCAGATAAAATCAAAGTCGGCACCCAGATTATGACAAGCGACAAGGGAGAGATCAAAGTTGGTAATCGCATGTCCCTGAAATATATTCCGGTTGGTTTTGAAATCCACAACATTGAAATGAACAAGGGCCGCGGAGGACAGATCGTCCGTTCCGCAGGTTCCAAGGCAACTGTTGTTTCAGTTGAAGGCCCTTACGCCCAGATTCAGATGCCATCAGGTGAAGTCCGCAAAATTGACAAAAACTGCTACGCAACCATCGGTATCGTCAGCAATCCAGATCACAGCAATATCAAGCTCGGTAAAGCCGGCCGCAAACGCTGGATGGGCTGGAGACCGGAAGTTCGTGGTAAAGCCATGAACCCGATCGACCATCCACACGGAGGTGGTGAAGGTAACCAGCCAACAGGTCTCCCAGGTCCAAAAACTCCATGGGGTATGCCTGCTCTTGGTTTCAAGACCCGCAAGCGCAAATACAGTGATCAGTTCATCATCAGACGCAAAACCGACGGTAAATTCAAGGGTGCTGCGTAGTATAATCCTCTCGTGGTGTTCACGTCTTCTATTTCCATTCTACAACTCTAAACTCACCAACCATGTCACGAAGTACTAAAAAAGGACCTCATATCGACCCAAAACTCCTCAAGAAGGTTGAAGCACAAAACGGAAGCAACCAGAAGAAGATCATCAAAACTTGGGCTCGTGGATCTGTCATTGCTCCTGAGTTTGTTGGACACACCATTGCTGTCCACAACGGCAAACAGCACATCCCGGTCTTCGTCACGGAAAACATGGTGGGTCACAAGCTCGGTGAATTTGCCCACACCCGCAAATTCAAAGGCCACGGCGGTAAGCTTGCAAAAGCTGAAACAGGCGCCGCACCGGCTCCAGCACCAGCTGCTAAATAATCAATCCATTACGATTTATAAACACTCCACATGAAAGCAATCGGACGACAACTCAGAATCACTTCAAAGAAACTCAACCTTATTGCTGATCTTATCCGCAACAAGGAAGCACAGAACGCTTTGGACATCCTGAAATTCACTCCAAAGAAAGGTGCACGCATTTTAAGAAAAATTGTCCACAGCGCCGTTGCGAATGCTGAAAACAACTTTAAGCAGGAATCCGGAAGCCTCTACGTAAAGGAAGTGATCGTGACCGAAGGATCCACCCTGAAACGCAGCATTTCCATTTCCCGCGGACGTGTTCATCCTGTACTCAAAAGAATGGCGCACGCTACAGTAATTTTGGGAGTACGCGACGAAGCAGAAGGAGCGAAGAAATCAGCAAAGAAGACTGAAACCGTAGAAGCAGCTCCATCCGAAGAACCAAAAAAGAAAGCTCTGGCAAAAAAGACCGCTCCTGCTAAAAAACCAGCAGCAAAGAAAAAGGGTGTCACCACAGTAAAAGCCTAAATCTTACTCATTATTTATTTCATCACGATGGGTCAAAAAGTTAATCCAAATATCCTCCGCATTGGCATCATCCGCACCTGGGACTCAAAATGGTTCGCAAACAAGCGCAACTATTCCAAGGTCCTCCATCAGGATATTAAAATCCGCAAACTTATTGAACAGAGACTTGCTGACGCAGCTGTATCAAAAATTGAAATCCAGCGCAGCGCCGGTAAAGTAAACATTTTCATCCACTCTGCAAAACCGGGTGTGATCATTGGCCGCCAGGGCGCGAGCATTGACACCCTCCGTGATGAACTGAAGAAGAAATTCCATGAAGATTTCACACTCAACATTAAAGAGATTAAGAAGCCAACGCTCGACGCAAAACTTCTTGCAGACAGCATTGCTCAGCAGATTGAAAAAAGAGTTTCTTACCGCCGTGCAGCAAAAATGGCGGTGGCAAAGCCATTGAAAGCGGCGCACATTAGACAAAAATCTTCCTTGCCGGCCGTCTGAACGGTGTAAAGTACCCGCGCTGAGTTCTTCTCAAACGGAAAAATTCCTCTCCACACACTTCGCGCTGACATCGACTACGCATGCGGTTGTAAAAACCGCCTATGGAACCATCGGAGTAAAAGTATGGATCTACCGTGGTGACATCTTCAAAAGAGGGAAACTCTCCTGGCTGAACAGGCATAATAATCGTTATCCAGCGAAAATCGCTATACTCTGCTTGCTCAATTCACACTCTATGTTTACACCTAAAAAGCTCAAATGCCGCAAATCACCGCCTCCGCGGCAACTGAAAGGAGTAGCAACCAAAAGGTACCCTCGTATCTTTTAGGCGCCTACGCCCTCAAAGCTTATTGAAGGTCGGCGAAATCAACAGCCGTCAGATCGAAGCTGCTCGTCGTGCCATGACCCACTTTCATCAAACGTGGCGGAAAGATCTGGGATTCGCGTATTCCCACACAAGCCTGTCACTCAGAAAGCGGCAAGTACCAATGGGTAGCGGTAAAGGTACCGTTGAAAAGTACGTAGCTGCCATCCGCGCAGGCACCGTTCTCTTTGAAATGGATGGTGTAGAAATGACTGTTGCCAAAGAAGCTATGCGTCTTGCTTCCCAGAAACTTCCAGTGAAATGCCGTTTTATTGATAGCACCGTTAAACACTAATTCTCTATGCTTACCAAACAAGAAATCCGCCAACTCGGAAATAAAGAAATGATGGACGAACTCCAGAAATCACGCCGTGAACTTCTGAAATACCAGTTCGATGTTCGCAACGGAAGCTCAAAGGAGTCTCACATGGTCACCGACCTCAAGCGTTACATTGCACAGCTTCAGACCATTGCGAAAGAGATGAAATTTGAAATGAAATCAGGAATGAGCAAAGCGGAAGCTTCAGCAGCACAGGAATCAGAACCAAAGAAGGCTCCTGCAGCCAAAGCAAAAAAGGCTGCCGCTCCAAAGAAAGCTGCTCCTGCCAAAACAGCAGCCGCCAAGAGCCCAAAGGCTAAAACCGCTAAAAAATAACCATCTCCATAATTTAACGTTCACATGAGAACCAAAAAAGGAATTGTCACCAGCGATAAAATGGATAAGACCCGTGTTGTCACGGTTCACAGCTACAAAGTCCACCCAAAGTACAAGAAGAGATACCGTGTTTCCAAGAAATTCTACGCTGACGATCCACAGAACACCTTCAAGATGGGTGACGAAGTAACCATCTATGAAACACGACCTCTCAGCAAACTCAAGCGCTGGACTGTCGTAAAGCCTGAAGCAACTTCAACCAAGAAATAATCACAACCCCATTATCAATCTCCAAACACTCCCATGATTCAGTTACGAAGCATGTTACAAATAGCAGATAACACCGGTGCCAAACTGGCACAGTGCATCAAGGTTCTCGGCGGAAGCCGTCGCCGTTATGCAGGTCTCGGTGATATCGTTGTTGTAACAATCAAACAGGCTTCCCCTCGTGGTGCTGTAAAAGCTCACAGCGTGGAAAAGGCGTCGTTGTCCGTGTTCACAAGGAAACCAAACGCAAAGATGGTACCTATTTATCCGTTTCGATGAAAACGCCATCGTAATCATCAACAAAGAGGAAAATGAACCAAAGTGCCCGTATCTTTGGACCGGTCGCCCGCGAGCTCCGTGAAAAGGCTTCAAAAATCATCAGCCTTGCTCCAGAAGTTCTCTAGTCATCACTCCCCTGCGCTCAATTCACCATCTCAATTATGAAAATCAGGTTAACGACAAAGTATTGGTCATCAGCGGCAAAGACAAGGGTAAAGTCAGCAAAGGTTATCCGTGTCATCGCCAAACCTTCAAGATCGTCGTCGAAAGTCAACATGCGTACCAAGCACATCAAGAAAGACTTCCACTCGCGCCGGCGAAAAAGATCACATTTGAAGCTCCATTCGATGTTTCCAATGTCATGGTTATGGATCCAAAAGAGAACAAGCCAACCCGTGTTGGTTACAAGGTTCTGGAGAACGGCAAGAAAGAACGCATTTCCAAACTCTCAGGTGTTTCTCTCGACGCTGCCATGGAAGCACCGGCAAAGTCAAAATCTTCCAAGAAAAAAGCACTTTAATACTTAAATTATCATGGCTCAATTACTCACATTAAGAGAAAAGTTCTCAAAGAATATCCTTCCTGAACTGCAGAAAGAGTTGAAGGTGAAGAACTTCAATGCTGTTCCACGCATCAAGATGGTAAAACTGAACGTCGGTATCGGCAAATTGACCGGTATGGGCAAAGACTACTCCCACGTTGTCGAAAACCTCGCAGCCGTTTCAGGTCAAAAACCAATGGTTGCCAAGGCCCGCATCGCCATCTCGAATTTTAAACTGAAGAAAGGCCAGCCGGTTGGAGTGTACGTCACTCTTCGTGGCGAACGCATGTACGATTTTTTGAACAAGCTCGTGAATGTTGTATTCCCACGTGTTCGTGATTTCCGCGGTATTTCCCCAAGAAGTTTCGACGGACGTGGAAACTATACGGTTGCCATCAAGGAAAGCACCGTATTCCCTGAAGTAAACCCTGACGATCTCTCCAAGATCCATGGCATTGAGGTCACCGTCGTTACATCGGCAAAGAACAACGAAGACGGTTTCAAACTTCTAAAGTCCATCGGCTTCCCATTCCAGGAAGTCAAAAAACGTCAGGCAAAGAAAGCGTAATCATTCAATCTAACCAATTTCTAACTCACAAAAATGGCAAGACTCTCGCTTAAAGTAAAAACGGCCCGCAAACAGAAGGCTCTCCTGGACTCCCTTGCAGCAGGCAAGAAACCAAAGTTTCCTACCCGCGTGTATAACCGCTGCAAACTCTGCGGAAGAAAAGGCGGCTACATGAGGAAATTTGAAATGTGCCGTATTTGTTTCCGCGAGCACGCCGTTAAGGGCATGATCATGGGCATCAAGAAATCTTCCTGGTAAAAGCCCTTTCTCACTTATATACAAACTCTTACTCAACAACCACAACAACTATGATGTTAACCGATCCTATTGCCGACCTTTTGACCAGAATCCGCAATGCCTCAATGGCACGGAAAGATTCTGTCACGGTTCCATATTCCAAAATGAAGATGGCCGTGCTGAAAGTTTTGCAAAATAAGGGCTTTGTTCAGGAATTCAACAACGTCAAGAACAATGACTTCCAGGAAATCAACATTGTTCTCAACCCTGAACGCCAGGAAATCAGTCTCAAGAAAATCAGCAAACCTGGTCAGCGCATTTATGTAAAAACTTCCCAGATCAAGAAAATCAACGGCGGTCTCGGAGTTGCTGTTGTTTCCACACCAAAGGGTATCATGAGCGGTGAAGAAGCAAAGAAGCAGAACCTTGGCGGTGAACTCATCTGTGAAATATACTAGTCCGCCTCTTACTCTACTATCTCCCATATCTCTACATTATGTCTCGTATCGGAAAACTCCCAATTGCAATCCCATCAGGCGTCACTGTTGAAAAGCGCGATGGAAATGTTGTAGCCGTCAAAGGTCCAAAAGGCGAACTGAGCTTCGCAGTTCCAAAGAACATCACCATTGAAATCGGAACCGGAGTTCTTGAACTGAAGCGCGGTAACAACAGCGCAACCGACAAAAGCATGCATGGTCTCAGCCGCACCCTCGTTGCCAACATGGTCCATGGGGTTACCAAGGGTTTCACCAAACAGCTCGAAATCCAGGGAGTTGGTTATCGTGCCGCCATGCAGGGAACTAAACTTGTACTTTCTCTTGGTTACTCTCACCCTGTTGAATTCCAACCACCTGCTGGAATCCAGATTACGATTGACCCTGAAAAGAAAAACATTCTTACCGTAACCGGTGCCAACAAACAGCTCGTAGGTGAAGTAGCGGCAAAGATCCGCGGCTACCGCAAGCCTGAACCTTACAAGGGTAAAGGTATCCGCTATGTTGGTGAATACGTTGCTCGCAAAGCCGGTAAAGCTGCTGCTAAGGAAAAATAATCTTTGATACTTTATGAAAACTTCTAAGAAATCTCTCAATCGTGAAAGCCGCCATACTCGCATCCGTGCGAAAATAAATGGCACAGCAGAAAAACCTCGTCTGGTGGTTTACCGCAGTCTGAACAACCACTATGCCCAGCTCGTTGATGACATCAAACACCTCACTGTTGTGAGCTGCAACGATCTGAAGTCAAAAGACAAGGGAACCAAGACCGAACGTGCCAAAAAAGTTGGTATGGAGATCGCAAAACTTGCGAAAGAAAAAAACATCACCACCTGTGTTTTTGACCGTAACGGCTACAAGTACCACGGCCGCATCAAGGCTATTGCCGAAGGTGCCCGTGAAGGTGGCTTACAATTCTAAATCTTTAATTTCAACAACCGTGGCAAAACCTCAAATGAACAAAAAGGGCAGACCTGTCCGCGAAGCAAGTGAATTCGAAGAAGAAGTCATACAGATCGACCGCGTTACCCGTGTGGTAAAGGGTGGTCGCAGACTTCGTTTCCGTGCTACCGTCGTCATCGGAAACAAGAAAGGAAAAGTGGGCATGGGTATCGGAAAATCTGTCGAAGTCCAGGGCGCCATCAAAAAAGCTGTCGCTCAGGCTAAAAAATCACTCATTGAGGTTCCAATCGTCGGCGAAACCATTCCTCACCGTGTTCAGATCAAATTCAAGAGCGCAAAAATGATCATCATGCCAGGATGTCCTGGTACCGGTATTATTGCCGGAGGACCTCTCCGTAAGATTCTTGAACTCGCAGGAGTAAAAGACGTTTTGAGCAAAGTGCTCGGCTGCAAAAACCGCCTCAGCAACAGCCAGGCTGCCATTATGGCGCTTGGAAAACTCAGAACATTCCCATGGCAGAAAAAAGTAATGGCAAAACCTGCAGCTGCTCCAGCTGCCCCACAGGCGCCAAAAGCTCCAGCTGCAAAACCAGCTCCGGCTTCCAAAGCTTAACAACACTTATTACTCTCAACAACGATTATGGACAGACTTCTGAAACTTCAAAGCAATCCTGGCGCTCGCAAAAAGCGCAAAACCGTAGGACGCGGACCGGGATCCGGCCATGGTACTTACTCAACCCGCGGCATGAACGGCCAGAGACAGCGTACTGGCAGCAGCAAAAGCCCTGGCTTTGAAGGTGGTCAAACTCCCCTGTTCCGTCGTCTTCCAAAATTCAAAGGATTCACCAATCCAAACCATGTCAGCTTCCAGGTCGTCAATGTTGGAAGCCTGAACGTATTCAACGACAACGATGACGTCGATGTTGTAAAACTCTATGAAAAGAGCCTTATCAGCAGCAAATCCAAGCCGGTTAAACTTCTTGGTGACGGTGAAATTACCAAAAAACTCAATGTGAAGGTTGACCGTATTTCTGGGAGCGCTAAACTGAAGATTGAAAAAGCTAAAGGCAGCGTTACTGAACTGATGGCTGCTGCAGAAAAAACTGCTTCAAAAGAAGCAAAATAAACGATCGGACGGGGTTCCGTGCTCCACTTCCCTGACCCGATTCCTGGACCTGTTAACCGCAAACCCACCCGATGTTTAAATACTTAGAACAAATCTGGAATTCCAAAGAACTCCGCAACAAAATCCTCTTCACCATCGGCCTCGTCGTAATCTGCCGCATTCTTGCCCAGATCACTATTCCTGGTGCCAATATTGAAGCACTCCAGGTAATTTTCAACCGTAACCAGATCCTGGGACTCTTCAGCCTTTTAACAGGTGGAAGCGCCCACAACTTCTCCATCATTCTGATGGGTCTTTCTCCGTACATCAACGCTTCCATTATCATCCAGCTCCTCACGGTCATCGTTCCAAAACTGGAGAATCTTTCCAAAGAAGGTGAACAGGGCCGCCGCCAGCTCAACAACTATACCCGCTGGCTCAGTCTGCCGCTGGGCTTCATCCAGTCCTACGGCATGATCCTCCTGCTCAACTCACAGTCCCCTGTACCACTTTTCCCTGATATCAACTCACCTACCGTTATCCTGCCGGTCATGCTGACCGTAACAACAGGAACACTCCTGCTCATGTGGTTGAGTGAACTTATTACCGAAAAAGGTATCGGCAACGGAAGCTCCATCATCATTTTCATCGGTATTATTGCGAACATTCCGGAAGTTATCGGCCAGAGCCTGGCACTTTCCCAGCAGTCCGCTGAAAAACTGATTCCTTTTGTCGTTACCATCCTCGTCACACTCACTCTGACCGTACTTGTTATCCTTGTCACAGAGGCTCAAAGAAATATTCCTATTATTTACGCGGGACGCGGAATCCGCGGACGCAGTGACAACTCATCACTTCCTATCCGCATCAACCAGGCCGGCATGGTGCCAATCATCTTTGCCGTTTCCCTGGTAACATTTCCTGGAATCATCGCGCAGTTTATGCAGAACGCGCCACAGGAGTGGCTCCGTAACGCTGCAAGCTTCATTACCACCAACTTCAAACAGGATGGTGTGGCGTACCTTGTTGTATACTTCCTTCTGGTTATCGCTTTCACCTACTTCTACGTCAGCATCACCTTCAACCCTGAACAGGTTGCTGAAAACATCCAGAAGCGCGGTGGTTACATCCCAGGTATTCGTCCGGGGAAACAGACTTCTGAATATCTCCAGAAAATTTCCGACCGTTTGAATCTCTTTGGCGGTCTCTTCATCGGCTTTATTGCCATCCTGCCAATCCTGCTCCAGAACCTTTCCTCAACCTTTGCGTTCGGAAGCGTTCCAACCATCATCAGCGGTGCCGGACTTATCATCATCGTCGGTGTCGTCCTCGAAATTCTCCGCCAGATCAACGCCCAGCTGGTAATGCACGATTACAACAAGCTGTATTAATATCAAAGTCTCGGGAACAATCTTGCTCAAAATTACTTTTTACAAAGAAGCAAGCCAAATTCGACCGAGACGTATATCAAAAATACGACGAGGAAGAATTTGGCGCAGATGACAAAGTAAAATGTAATTTTCAGTAAGATTATGGACATCGTACTCTTTGGAATTCAGGGATCCGGTAAAGGCACTCTTGGGAAGGCGGTGGCCCAGAAATACCGACTCGTCCTTTTTGAAACCGGCGGTGAACTCCGCAAACTTTCCGCGGAAGATTCTGACCTTGGCAGAAAAGTAAAAGCGATCGTTGAATCAGGAAAGCTTGTTCCCAATGAAGTGGTCATGGATATTATTGAGAACTTCATGCACCACCTCCCTGAAGGAAAAAGTGTACTGTTCGACGGTATTCCAAGAAAAATGGTTCAGGCTGAAACGTTCGATGCCCTCATGAAAAAACTGGGCCGCGACATGCTTGGCATTCTTATCGACGTCCCGGAAGAAGTTACCATGAAACGTCTCATGAGCAGACGCCTCTGCGAAACCTGCAAAACTGTCTACCCTGCCGCCTACACCAAGGAAGCCTGTGAAAAATGCGGAGGAAAACTGGTTACGCGTTCCGATGACAATCCGGAAAGCATCAAAACCCGCATCAAAGCCTACTACGACGAAACCACTCCAGTCATAGAGCACTATAAATCCATGGGGAAAATGCTCACCATGAACGGAGACCTGAGTATTGAAGACGCTGAAAAAGAGATTTTCAAACTTTTGGACGGTAAACTATAATCATGAAAATCTGGAAAGAAGGTCATATGAAAATCGGCATCAAGGACGCCGAAGAAATCAAATCCATGCGAGAAGGCGGGAAAATTCTTGGGCTGATTTTGCATGAACTCGGCAAAAATATTCAGCCGGGAATAACCGGTCTGGAACTCGACGCCATGGCCGAACGCATGATGAAAGAGCACAACGTACTGCCATCATTCAAGGGATACCATGGAACCTATCCGGCCGTTACCTGCATCAATATTAACCATGTTGTTGTTCATGGCATTCCCAACGACCAGCCGTTACAGGATGGAGACATTGTGACCATTGACTGCGGGGTCATTCATAAGAAATTTCACACGGATTCGGCAATAACCAAAGGAGTCGGAAAAATTGACCAGGAACTCCAAAAACTGATAGCAACAGCCGAAAAAGCGCTGAAGAAAGCGATTGAAACAGCCAAGCCAGGTATAAGAGTCCGCGCCATCAGTGGCGTCATCCAGGACATCGTCGAAAAAAATGGCTACAGCATTGTCCGGGATCTTATCGGCCATGGTATTGGATACAATCTTCACGAAGACCCCCAGGTTCCAAACTTCCGTGATTACGAACCGGGACCAATCCTTCAACCCGGCATGACCATCGCCATAGAGCCAATTTTTGCCATGGGGAGCAGCCGCGTCAAAACCCTGAAAGATGGTTGGACGATCGTGACAGTTGACGGATCACCGGCGATCCAGGTTGAACACACCATCGCCATTACAGACAAGGGGTGTGAAATCCTCACCAAACGACCCGATGAAACCTAGAAATATGAACATAAAAAAAGTCTTGCATTGGTCAAATAGGTCATGTAGAATCCTAACGCTCTTTTGTAAATTTTAGTAGGCAAAAACAGCAAAAACAAGGCCTTAACCTCACTTACACGTCACGTATGGCAAAAGAGGTAATCGAAGTTTTGGGAGTGGTCACAGAAGCGCTTCCAAATGCTATGTTTCGGGTCAAACTTCTGGACGAGCGCTATCCGGAAAACAGCATCGTCCTGGCCCACATCTCCGGAAGAATGAGAATCAACTACATTCGTATTCTCCCGGGTGACAAGGTAACGATCGAACTGACTCCGTACGATCTCACCAAGGGAAGAATCGTCTTCCGTCACAAAGATAATGCAAGTGCAGCAAAAATGATCGCTGCCCAAACTACAGAAACCCCCGCTGCAGCGGAAACTCCCGCTCCGGCACCTGAACAACCAACTGATTCAAAGCCCTCATGAAAGTACGCTCCTCCGTCAAAAAAATCTGTAACAAATGCAAAGTTATCCGCCGCAAAAATGTTGTGCGCGTAATCTGCATGATCAAAAAGCATAAGCAAAGACAAGGTTAATCTTAAACTTAACTCCACTGACTATGGCAACGGTTGCCCGTATTGCAGGTGTAACGCTCCCGAAAGAAAAACGCGTTGAAATCGGACTTACTGCCATTTATGGCATCGGACGAAGCTTGAGTAATAAAATTCTCGCTGAATCCAGCATCGATCCTGATACCCGTGTGAGCGATCTCACGGATGATCAGCTCAACATCCTTCGTGAAAAAATTTCCAAGGTGAACACAGAGGGTGATCTTCGTCGTAAGATTCAAATGGATATCAAGCGTCTCCAGGAAATCGGTTCATACCGTGGATACCGTCACCGCAAGGGCCTTCCTGTTCGTGGTCAGAATACCAAGACGAACGCCCGCACCAGAAAGGGTAAGAGAAAGACCGTAGCGAACAAGAAAGTAGCTACGAAGTAATAGCCAACGCTAAACCTTATACTATCTACCTTATACTTACAACCAATGGCAGAAGAAACGAAAAAAACAGAATCTGCAGCTGCTGAACCAGCAGAAAAAGCTGCAAAAGCTCCGGCTGAAAAAACTGAGGCGAAAGCTGCCGGGAAACCGGTCAAAGCGAAGAAGGGTAAAGCAAAACGCCGTACTGTTTTGGAAGGCAAAGTGTACATCCAGGCAACCTACAACAACACCATCGTCAGCATTACCGATCTGAACGGTGAGGTTTTGGCATGGAGCAGCGCTGGATCAAATGGATTCAAGGGCGCAAAAAAAGCCACCCCTTATGCTGCGCAGGTTTCTTCTGAAAACGCTGCAAACAAAGCAAAAGTTTATGGTTTAGAAAAAGTTCATGTTATTGTTAAAGGCGTTGGTTCCGGCCGTGAACAGGCTATCCGCGGATTGCACATCGCCGGTCTGAACATTGAATCTCTCACCGACGTTACAGCTATTGCCCACAACGGCGTTCGCAAGCGCAGAGCACGCCGCGTCTAGTCACAACACTTACACAATTTTCTCCTATCCACCTTATACTTTCACAACATGTCACGATATACCGGCCCTAAAATGCGTCTCGTAAGAAGAGAAGGAATGAATCTCTTCGGGAATGAAAAATTTGACGGGAACAAAATTAAAAGAAACTACAAGCCTGGTATGCACGGACCAAAAGGAAGTTTTTCCAAGAAATCCGAATACGCACGCCAACTCCGTGAAAAGCAACGCATCAAGATCATGTTCGGAATTACTGAACGCCAGCTGTTCAACTACTTTAAAAAAGCAAGCACCATGAAGGAAATTACCGGTAATGCCCTTCTGAAGCTTCTCGAAAAACGCCTCGACAGTGTTATCTTCAAGGCAGGTTTGGCAAAAAGCCGCCCACAGGCACGCCAGATGGTGAGCCATGGACTTTTTAAAGTCAATAATCGCAAAATCAACGTTCCTTCCTACCAGGTCGAAGTCGGCGACAAGTTCGAAGTTATTGAACGTATGAAGAAATCCAAACTGTTCGCAGATTTGGAAAAACAGAAGTTTGCACCTGCAAAATGGGTCAAGGTTGACCAGAAATCTGTTGCCGGTGAAGTAACCCGCGAAATTGAACCACAGGAGCTTGAACAGGGAGTTCAGGCCAGCCTGGTGATTGAGTTCTACTCGAAAGCATAACATCCCGTTACGGGATATTTCTTCTGTCCCTGCAGGGACGACCAAAAAGGTTACGTAATCCTTTACACTTCAACCTAATGCATTACATTCAAGAAGAAATCGGCATTCCTAAGATTAAAATCGAGAAAATCAGCGATTATCATGCTATTTTTACTGTAAGCCCACTTCCTCCTGGATATGGCATGACTGTTGGAAATGCATTCCGCCGTGTCCTTCTTTCATCTCTTCCTGGCGCCAGCGTTACCGGCATTAAAATTGACGGGGTAAGCCATGAGTACTCAACCGTCAAAGGTGTAAAAGAAAGCGTTCTTGATATTACGTTGAACCTGAAAGGTCTTCACATTGCCAAAACAACCAAAGAACCAACTGTCTGCACCCTGAATGTTTCCAAAGAAGGTGCCATTTACGCAAAAGACATTAAATGTCCAAGCGATGTAGAAATCCTCAATAAAGATCTCTACATTACAACACTCGAAAAAGGTGCCAAGCTCAACATGGAACTGCGCATTGAAAAAGGCGTTGGCTACCTCCCTGCCCACAACCGTCAGAAAGAGGAAGGAACAGATCCTTCACTCATGATTCTGGATGGTGTATTCAGCCCTGTGAAAAAAGCCCGCTACGACGTGGAAGCTACCCGTGTAGGCCAGATGACCAACCTCGACAAGCTCACTCTGGAAGTCATGACCGACGGTTCCATTACTCCTGAAGATGCGGTCAAATTCGCTTCAAACATTCTCCAGTCCTACTACAACCTCTTCAACCAGGAAAATGCCATGGTTGAGGCAGACTATATGTCCGACTTCAAAAAGATCGTTGAAAAAGAACAGGCTGAAGAGAAAAACAAGCCTGTCCAGGAAAGCTACACTCCGATTGAAATTCTTGGTTTCTCTCCAAGAACTCTCAATGCACTCATCAATGGAGGCATCGGTTCGATTGAACAACTTTCAAAATGCACCGAAAGCAAGTTGACGAATCTCCGTGGGTTTGGTAAAAAGGCACTCACTGAGGTAAAGAACGCGCTGAAGACACGCAATCTTACGCTTTCCGAAGAATAATCTGAAGATAATAATTTACTAATAACCATGAGACATCAGAAAAGACAATCGAAACTCGGCGGCCGCCCACGCGACGCGCGCAGACTGCTTCTCGGCAATCTTGCAACCTCCATCATGATCCACGAGAAAATCCAGACCACTCAGGCCAAGGCTAAAGCTGTCCAGCCACTGGTTGATGATCTGATCAACATTGCCAAGAGAAAAGAAAAGCGTCTGGCGATCCGCTCCCTCAACAGTGTCCTTCAGAGCGAACTTGCTTCACGCAAGGTTATGGAAGAGCTCACCAAGCGTTACGCTGAAAGAAAAAGTGGATACACCCGCATTACCCCAATCAAGTTCCGTGCAGGTGATGCAGCTCCACTCGTCCAAATTGAACTCGTTTAATCAAAGCAACCCAAACCCCAACTATGAATAAGACTTACGCACCAAAGCAATCAGATATCAAACGTCAGTGGTTCCTCGTCGACGTCAAAGGAAAAACTGTAGGACGTGTCGCAACAAAGATTGCTGACATTCTTCGCGGCAAACACAAGGCTATGTACTCCCCTCACCTGGACTGCGGCGACTTCGTCGTTGTTGTAAATGCCAAAGAGATCAAATTCACCGGAAACAAGACAACCGACAAAACCTACTACCACCACACACGTTTTGGAAACGGTCTGAAATCAACAACTCCACAGCGTTTGCTTGAAAAGAAACCTGAAGAGATTATTGCCAAAGCAGTTGCTGGAATGATCCCACAGAATAAACTGAAAAAAGATATCCTCCGCAAACTCAAGGTTTATGGTGGAGCTGAACACAAGCAGACCGCTCAGGAACCTCAACCTCTTGAACTCTAATCCACAGGAATTTTTATTACTACCAATTCTCTATTCTCATAAAAATGGCAGAAACAACGAAAGCTAAAACGAAACTCCAGGAATACTACTACGGTTTGGGAAAACGGAAAACTGCCGTTGCCCGCGTACGTCTGTATCCGAACGGCAAAGGTTCCATTACCGTCAACGACAAACCTGTTGAAGAGTTTGTAAAAACTGCAACTGGACATATGGTTATCAAATCCCCATTGAAACTCACCGGTCTCGTCAAAAGCTTCGATATTTCTGTCCGCGTAAACGGTGGCGGTACCAACGCTCAAACTGATGCTATCCGCCATGGAATATCACGCGCACTCCTTGAGTACAATGATACCCTTCGCGGTACTCTCAAGAAGGCCGGATTCCTTACCCGTGACGCCCGCGTGAAAGAACGCAAGAAACCTGGTCTCAAGCGCGCACGCCGAGCACCACAGTTCAGCAAGCGTTAATCTTCATACAAGATTCAAAAGAGCCCCCGCATGCGGGGGCTCTTTTTTAGAGCAAAAAATAAACCCACTAATCCCAGACGATGACCCCATAGGTCGTGTTATCCTTGGAAGCAACAACAACTGGGGCTCCACCATCATTGAGGTCATAATACGCACCGCCCTGCATGTTTTCATCAGCTTTCTCCTTCAACAAAGCCTGAACCGCTCCGGTTGCACTGCGATTCTGGACAGCCGCAACAATAAGACCATTCGGCATAATTCCTCCATCACTCATCACCACAATTCTGTCACCAGGCTGCAAAAGGAACTCGTCATAATCAGGGGCAAAACTGCCGACAAGCGTGGAAATGACCACACTCCGTTCAAGTGACTGCAAAGCCTCACGCTGGGTCATGGCACCGCGGGCAACACGGTTTGCCACCAGTGAATGCTCTCGGGACTCGTAAACTACGTCATTCCCGCGGACAACGTAGACCTTGCTGTCCCCAAGAACAACTGTTTTGAGTTTATTCCCATCAAATGTTACGGCAGACATGACACCATCAGGAACATTCATTTTCTTTTCCCGCCCGGAAGAAGAAAACCCGTTATCCTTAAACCAGGTTTCTTCATAGCCTTCTTCAATCTGCTGCGCCAGTTGACGGTAAAAGTTCGTAAACATATGGAGACGTTCATGCGTATCTGCAAGCTTCTTCTTGAAATCTCCCTTCGCTTTCAACAAACAGTCAACAGCGTAATCAGCAACCAGGGCCCCTTCCGGATGTCCCCCCATTCCATCCACAACCACCATCAGTTCATTGTTAAAACCTCCGTTATCCTCATTGCGGTGCAACAGTGCGGGTTTTACCGCCCCAACCTCACGATAGCTGGCCAAAGCAGCGGATCTGCCACCATACATAACTCCTTCAAGAACTTCCGGCATATCCTCCTCAAAATCATCTCCGCGACCGGCTTCTACTTTCTGGTAGGTTGGAAAACCTTCAAGCCTTAAAACAAGATCCTGCTCGCCTTTCATGCTGAATTTCCCTTTCTGAACCCTGAAAAAAATCTTTTTATTCGAATTGCCCGTAAGTTCTTTCTCATCTCCCTCGGTAAAAGTCGCATGGGCAATTCCCCGAACATCCCTGAGAATATATTCAGTCCTTCCGGGAACCTTATAAAGCCTGGCGAGCAGCTTCCCGTTTTTTGTTTCATAGTTCAGAACCTGATGGTCTGCAAGCGGAACCTCCTGCCATTCCCTGGAAAGATCCATTTTTTCCGCCTGCGTCGGCCTGACCGAAGAAACATCACGATAATGCGCATCAGCAAGGCGATATTGCGCCTTTTGAGAAACCATTCCAAAATGAAGATCTTCATTCGGTTTGAGATCGAAAAGAAAACTCGCAGTATTGCAAAAGTAAGGAACCGGAAGAAGAATTCTATGTCCACCGGACAGCTCAAGCGTATACGACCGTTCTTCAGCCGTATTGCCCTGAAGATTGCGGTAAACCACGGCTATCTGTCTGTGCTGTTCATCGTAGATTTCCAATTTTCTGCCACGAAACTCATCGTGGTGAATGGATACCATTTTTCCCGGGTCAATATCCAGTAAATCCGGAATTTCGTCTGGCTGATCCAATGATGATGGGGCATGTTGAGCCATGGATTTGAACAAAAAATAGGGACGAGAGGCAATTATACCATAATTCGATTATTACAACACCTGTGATACAATACCGTTACAATGATTTTTCCGACTATGCGTTTCGATATTTTGACCATTTTTCCGAATATTTTTGACTCCTATCTGCAGGAAAGCATCATCAAGCGGGCTATTCAAAGCGAAAAGATCAGTATCAAAGTCCACGACATCCGCACCTACAGCCTGGAAAAGCACCACAAGGTCGATGCCCCACCTTTTGGCGGCGGACCCGGGATGGTCATGATGGCCCAGCCAATTTATGACTGTATCCAGGCCGTTAAAAAAGAGAATAAGGGTCGTGTCATATATATGAGCCCCCGTGGAGCAACGTTCACCCAGAGCAAAGCCGAGAAAATGTACAAACAGGCCTCAAAAAAAGAGCAGGGTATCATTCTTCTCTGTGGACGCTATGAAGGAATCGACCAGCGCGTCATCGACCTATGCGTGGATGAAGAGCTCTCCATCGGCAAATATGTCCTCACTGGAGGCGAACTGCCCGCCATGGTGGTCATGGACACAGTCAGCCGGTTTGTTCCGGGAGTACTGGGCGACGACGCCTCAACCGAAGAAGAAAGCTTTTCCAAAGCTCTCAAAGGAAAAAGAGAGTATCCGCATTATACCCAGCCGCGGGTTTTTAAAGGAATGGAGGTCCCGGAAATTCTGGTCAGCGGACATCACGCAAACATCAAAAAATGGCGGCACGATAATCTTAAATAAGTCTCGACAATGAATGATGCTATCGAAAAAACACATAATCTCAAGGAGTTTCTTTCACGGTATCACAGTTTTCCCGACGGCCTGACCCAGGAAAAAGCGGCTGAGGTACTCAAAGAAAAGGGTCCAAATACCCTGCAGGTCAA